>DXGR01000095.1 GCA_019113825.1 Candidatus Stackebrandtia excrementipullorum
GTGGGCGAAGAGGTGTCCTATAAACATCTGGGCGCCCGGGTCGAGCACATCTTGACGCTTGCCGAAGACGAGGCCGGCGATATTCGCACGCGTGCAATTGCAGACCTTGAAACCAAGCAGCGTGAGGTCGAGCAACTACGGCGCGACGCCGAAGCCGAGATGGAACAGGCGCGCAAAGACTTCGAAACCGCGTTGGCGGCACGCCGTTCGGCTGCAGAAAAAGCCGAGGCGGACCGGCGGCGGATTGTCGACGCCGAAATGAACAAACGGGCACAGCAGGCGCAAACCATGCTCAACGAGGCGGCGCAACAGGTCGCCCAGATGCAGGCCGACGCCGAAGGTGAAGCCGCCAAGGTTCGCGAAACCGCCGATGAACAGGCTCGACAGCTTGTGGTTCACGTGGAGCGGCTCCGCGCCGAGGCCGAATTGGCCAAGCAGGAGTCGGCCGCCGAGGCCGAACAGACCCGCCTGGCGGCGGACAACCAGGCCAAGGAAACCGTCGCGGCCGCGAACACGGAGTCGGACCGGCTGCGGTCGGAGGCTCAAGCCGCCGCCAACCAGATCCGCGCCGAGGCCGAAGCGAACGCGCAGACGTTCAAGGCAGAGGTCGAGGCGACCGCGTTGGCCATCCGGACCGAGGCCGAAGAAGAGGCCACGCGAGTTCGAGCTGCCGCCGAAACCGAGACCGAACGGTTGCGTGCGGAAACAACCGCAGCCCATGAACAGGCCACCGCCAAGCTGGCCGAGGCCGAGCAGACCGCCGCGCAGTTGGTCGCCGATGCGGAGGCCAAGAGCCGTGAACTCGTCGAGACGGGTCAGGCCGAGGCCGACCGGCTGCGTAACGAGTCCACCGAAACCGCGCAGCGCCTGGTGGCCGACGCCGAGCAGCAGGCCACGGCACTCGTGACCGAGGCCGAGGCCAAAGCCGGCAACATCACGGCCGAAGCCGATCGGCGCATCGCCGAGTTGACCGCCGATGCCGCCGAAAAGGCCGAGAGGCTCTCCGCTGAGGCAACCGAGCGCGCGGACGAGTTGATCGCTTCGGCCGAGCGACGTGCGGAGACACTGCGCACCCGCGCCGAGGAGGCTTCCCGTTCGGCAAACCAGACGGCACGCCGAGACGCCGAAGCCATCCTGAGTACTGCTCGTGCCCAAGCGAAGAGGCTTGTCAGTCAGGCTCGTCAGGGAAAGAGCCCCGACGACGAACAGGTTTCACAGACTGCACATTCGGCGCCGGCGGAGGCCACGGACGAGACCGCCACCGAGACCACGTCGGCGGAGGCCAAAGCCGACGAGCAACAGGCGGACGACGATACGCAGGCAATCGACACCGAAGCGGTGACCGTCGCCGGCGACACGGCAGAGGCCGCGGATTCCTCGGCGAAAGCCGAGCCATCGCCGGACACCGACACCACTCAGGTCATCGACACCTCCGGAATCCGTCGAGACTCCGATTCCAACCAGAACGGCAAAAACCGCAAGGGCGGCGGAAAGAACCATAAAGGCGGTAACGACAAACGCAACCAGAACAACCAGGCCGTGAAGTCGGGAAGCTCCAACTAAGCCGCTTTTCATCGAGTGGCGTGTTTGGACGCACCCGGTACAGTCGCGGGCGGATCCTTGTTTTGAGGGTCCGCCCGCGACTTGTCGTAGGCACCCCTACCCCGAAAACCGCTCATGACCTCTCCCCAGGACACCTCGGATACAGAGAACCCGCAGCCCTCCGAGGCAGCATCCGAAGAACCCGGCGAAGCACAAGGCCGGGGTTTCGGCACCGTCGGACGACCATTCGCAAAAACTCCCTTTCACCACGGGTTTTACGCGGGCCTCGGACTGTTGACCGTCTACGTCCTCTATCTGAGCCTGGAGGCGGTCCTCAACCTGGTGATCATCATCGTCGTCGCCGCGTTTCTCGCGATCGGCCTGAACCCACTCGTGACCCGGTTGGAACGCTGGGGCATGCGACGGGGAGCCGCGGTGGCGACGGTCGTGTTGGCGGGTGCGTTGATTCTGTGTGGCGGGGTCGCCGCCATCATTCCCGCCATCGTCACCGAGGGCGGGCAATTCATCGAGGCCGTGCCCGACCTCGTCAACAACCTGTACCGGCAGGAATGGGTCCGCTCCCTGGACGGTCAGATCGGCATTCTCACCGAGGTGTCGGACTATTTCAAGAACATCGACGCCGGAACCGTGTTCACCGCGGCGGGTGGTCTTCTGTCGGTACTGGGGGTCGTGTTCGGGACGTTGTTCGACGGTGTGATCGTTCTGCTCCTATCGGTTTACCTGCTGGTCTCGTTCGACCGTCTGACCGCCGGGTTCTACCGCATGCTTCCCGCAAACCGGCGTCAACGGGCTCGGGCGTTGGGAGACGAGATCCTGGCCAAGGTCGGCGGTTACACCGTCGGTGCCTTGGGGATCGGCGCTATTGCAGGGATGAGTTCGCTTGTCTTCATGATCGTGGCGGGTGTCCCCTACGCGTACGTCCTGGCCTTCGTTGTGGCCGTTCTGGACCTGATCCCACAGATCGGCGCGACGCTCGGAGCGGTCGTCGTGACGCTGGTGGCATTGACGGTGTCACCGTGGGTGGCCGTCGCCACCGCGGTGTTCTTCCTCGTCTACCAACAGGTGGAGAACTGGCTGGTCTACCCGTGGGTCATGCGGCGCTCGGTCAAAGTGTCCGATCTGGCGGCGATCCTGGCGATTCTGTTGGGGGCGGGCCTCATGGGCGTTGTCGGTGCGCTCCTCGCGGTACCGACCGTCGCAGCCGTTCAACTTCTGGTCCGTGAGATCTACATTCCCCGGCAGGACAGCCGTTAGCCGTTGCAGATCGTGTAGGAGCGCGGTAAGCCCTCTCGCATAACGGGTCGCGAGACGCACACTGCACACTGGTCCCCCACGCCCTTTAAGGATTGCATCGTCACACACGTAGGCTGTGCATGTCGCCGGTGGGGGCGCACGGAAGAGAATGGAGGTGAATCATGCGCACGGTTTCGACCGCTGGTGCAGTGCGTCTTGCGGATTTAATACACCGTGACCCCATCGCAGAAGTCTATTCGGGACACTTGATCGGTTCCGGTACGCCCGTCATGGTCACCTTGGCGAGGCGACGATCCGACGGCTCGCCGCGCGAGGTCTTCCTCGACTGGGGCGCCCGTTTGACTCGACTGTCGACGCACCCTCACATCGCGCCCATCGCGGCTGTGGGCCTGACCGAGAACGGTCGGCCGTACCTCGCAGTGGAGACGACACGCGCCACCTTCACCGACGTGTTGAGGGAGGGCGGTCCACCTCCGGCCGGCCAGATCCGTGCGTTTGGTGTGGCGTTGGCGGACACGCTCCGCGAGATCCACGCCGTGGGTTTGATTCACGGAGCGATCCAACCGTCCACAGTCCTGTCGGGTGCCGGACGGAAGCTCCTGGTCTCAGGTTTCGACGCGACCGCGCCCGCACTCGCGCGCAGTCTCCCCACGGGTCCCTACACGCCTCCCGAACACATCGACGCGAGCTTGGCAGGCGCGGTCCACGCAAGTCCGGCCGGCGACGTCTACAGCCTGGCCACCATGTTGTACAGCGCGTTGGGGGGCCGCCTTCCGTGGATGAGAGGACAGCGAAGCGACGTGTCCGATCCAATGCTGCGCGCCGCCCCGATACCGAACATCCCCGGGATCAGCGTGGCGTTGACCGACGTGTTGAGCCAGGCAATGCATCCGGACCCGCGCAACCGACCCGACGCCGAGGGCTTGCGTCACATGTTGGCGGCTCTGGACGCCGCCGACCCCGTGGCCCCCGGCGACAAACCGACCGACGTGCACCCGGCGATGCTGCCGCAGAGTGGGCCACGACCCACCGGTTTGTCCGGTGGCGCCGACGTGGTCGTGCCCGCCCGGTGCCGGAAACGCCGTCGCCTGCGGATCCCGCGGCCGGTTAAGTTCGCCGCAGCCGTGTTGCTCGCGCTGATGTCGGTGGCCGGCGCCGGTTACGCGACCTTCGCCGCGACCAACCGCGACGACGCTGCCTGTCCGTCCACCGGTGAGCTCACCTCGCAGCTACAGACGACGTTGGCAGACTCCGTCGTCACCGATCGACTTTGCGGTGCCGACGGTTACGTCGGGGTGACGATGCGCGGTTCTCAACCCGACGACGAACAGGTGCCACGACGCGTGGTCCTGCGTGAAGTCGACGGATCGTGGCAGCTGTTGACAGATTGCAACGCCGATGTCCCTCCCGCGATCAGCGAGTACGTCGGCTGCGCATAACCGTTATTCGGTCGCCTTACGCTGCGGAGGTCCGGGGACCTCCACGTCCGCAAACGCGGCGACCGTCCGGTTGGCGTATGCCGAGGAATCACCGGTCTCCATGGGCCCGTCCCATTCGGTTGGCAATGGAGACGCGGACGGGTTGACCCGTTGCACAATCTCATCGAGAGCCCGTTCGGCGTCCCCGACCCACAGGTGTTTGGCTCCGTCGACGGCGACCAGGTCGGTCTGGGGGATGGCCGCGAAGCGACGGGCCGCCTCCACAGGCCGCAGGTAATCGTCCTTTTCGGGAATGAGCGCCGTCAAGGGGCGGTTCGCGTCGGCCCACGCCGCCAGGTCGGATTGCTCGCTGTAGCGAAGCGACGGCGACAACAGGATCCCGCCCCGCACATACGGGTCGAGTCCGTATCGCAGGACCAGATCGGATCCGAAGGACCACCCCACCAACCACACGTCGGGTAGGTCGTTGAACTCGGCGTACTCGATGGCGGCCGCCACGTCGAACCGCTCCGAGACCCCGTTGTCGAACGCCCCCTGGCTTGTTCCCTGCACGCTGCTCGTTCCTCGTGTGTTGAAACGCAGCACGGCCAGGTCCGCCAACGCCGGTAGCCGCCAGGCGGCCTTACGGAACAGGTGGCTGTCCATCATGCCGCCGTGGGTCGGGAGCGGGTGGACGCAGATCAACGTGGCCGCCGGGTCCTTCTCCAGCGGAAGCGACACCTCTCCGACGAGCTCCAGCTCGTCGGCGGTGTGCAGCGTCACGGCCTCACGGCGCCCCGGCAGTATCGAGTTGGATCGTATGGCTGTCACGTCGCTCAGTGTCGCAGGCGAAACGCGTGTCCGCAGGCTCGACCCTCGGGAAAGTGAGGTACGAGGGGCATTCGTCAGTGACGGCGGGTGCGCGGCCCTCGGCGCCGACGCGCCCGCCAACAGGGCGTATGCCAGTGGCGCCGCTCGTCGACGGCCTCGGTCGGCCAGGCCACCACATGAGCGGCCCCGACGGCGATCAACTGGTCGCATCCGGGACATCGATACGTCTTCTCGGCGTGCCCGCCGGGAATCGTGCGCACGTACCAGTCACCGTCGGGTCCGGATTCGACGGTCTGACCGCCGAAGCGGACACGGTTTTCGTCGAGGCGCTCCGGCTCGGGCGCACGACGATGGCGGCGAGGACTCATACCTGAAGATTAATCACTTGACAACAGGACGATCACGGCCCCGGGCGCGACCGCCCAGCCCCAGGTACTTTTCGATCAGCTTGTTGTGAATCGGCCGACGCCGCATGGACATGAACGGCAGGAGTTGAGGTGCGCGACGCCGCGTTATCGACTTCGCATAGGCGAACTCACGCAAACCGTCGTCACCGTGCGCCCGCCCGTAACCGGATTCACCGACGCCACCGAACGGCAACGCCGGCACCGCTGCGTAGGCGAACCCGGTGTTGATCGCGGCCATACCCGATTTCAAATTTCTCGCCAGGTCGAGTGCTCGGCGCCGGCCGAAGACCGCACCACCGAGACCGAACCGTAGCGAATTGGCCTGCCGCAACGCCTCCTGCGCATCGGCTACCCGGTTTACCACCAACACGGGACCGAACGTCTCCTCGGTCAACGCCTTCGACTCGGCGGGTACATCGAGCAGGATCGTCGGGTGGACGTACGGCGGCCTCACAGCGGACGGTCCACCGACGACGGCCGTCGCACCTCGTTCGACCGCGTCCTGAATATGAGAGGCGATGACGTCGATCTGGCCGGGCATCGTGATGGGTCCGATGTTGGACTCCTCGGCACCGACCGTGACATTGCCGGCACATTCCACGAGTTTGTCGATGAAGGCGTCGGCGACCTCGTCGACCACATAAACGCGTTCGAACCCGGTGCACGACTGTCCCGCGTTGGTCATGCTCGCCCAAACCGTGAACTCCGCAGCCCTGTCCAGATCGGCGTCGACGTCGACGATGACGGCGTCTTTTCCGCCGCCTTCGATCAGGGTCGGTACCAGGCGCTTCGCTGCAGCCGTCGCCACCTTTCTCGCCGTGGACACGGAACCGGTGAACGCGATCTTGTCGATATCGGCTTCGCACAACCAGGCACCCACCTCGCCTGTGCCGTGCACCACGGTCACAATGGGTCTTCCGGCTACCTCGTTGACGACGTCGGCGAGCCACTGCCCGACGCCCGGCGTGTACTCGCTGGGCTTGAACACCACGGTGTTTCCCGCGGCCAACGCGTAGACGATCGACCCCATCGGAGTGTGCAGCGGATAGTTCCACGGTCCGATCACCGCGACCACTCCGTACGGCCGATACTCCAGGTATGCGGTGTGGTCCCACAACGTCAAAGGGGTCGGCACGCGACGCGGGCCCAACACACGTCGAGCGTTCTTCGGCGCCCACTTCATGTGCTCGAACGACGTCGCGATCTCGGTGAACGCGTCGGAAACACTCTTCCCGGTTTCAACGCGTATCAGCTGCATGAGTTCCCGCACCCGTCCGGCCATCACGGCACGACACCGCAGAAGAACGTCGCGCCGTTCCGCAAAGCCGCATCGGGCCCACCATTCGGCTGCCTGACGGGCCGTCGAGACCGCGTGCACGACGTCGCCGCGGCCACTGACCGGGAAACGTCCCGTTTCGGCTCCCGTGGCGGGATGACGGGAAACGAGGTGCCCGTCGCTGATGTCGGGTGCGGTGGCAGTCTTCATGGACCAAGACTAGGCACCGGCCGTGGGTCGCACAACAAGGACGCCGATACGGGGTCCGGCCACCGTGGTCACCGTCATGGCAGACTCGACACGCACCGAGATCGACAACCAAAGAAAGGCAGGCGGATATGCGGACCGTAGGCGTCATCGGGCTGGGAACCATGGGGGCGGGGATCGCAGAGGTCTTCGCCAAAGGCGACCTGGACGTCGTGGGTGTCGAAGTCACCGATGCCGCCGTGGAGGCGGGCCGTGGCCACCTGGCGAAATCCCTGGGGCGGCAGGTGGAGCGAGGCCGTCTGGACGCCGCGGACCGCGACCGGCTGACCGACCGAGTCACGTTCACCACCGAAGTCACCGACCTCGCCGATGTGGATCTGGTCGTGGAGGCCGTGCCCGAACGGATGGACGTCAAACGCGACGTGTTCACCCGGTTGGATGGTGTGTGCAAGCCCGACGCGATCCTCGCCACCAATACGAGTTCGCTGTCGGTTTCCGACATAGCCAAGACCACGAAACGGCCGTCACGGGTGCTCGGGATGCACTTTTTCAATCCCGCTCCCGTCATGAAGCTGGTCGAGGTGGTGCGCACCGACGAGACCGACGCCTCGGTCGTCACCGCCGTTCAGGACCTCACCGCCGCGCTGGGTAAAACCGCCGTCACCGTGGGCGACCGTCGTGGTTTCATCGTCAACCGGCTCCTCCTCGGTTACCTGAATCAAGCCGCGAAACTGGTCGGTGGCGGTACCGCGACCGCCGACGAAGTCGACGTCGCGATCCGCACCACGGGTTTGCCGATGGGACCTCTCACACTCGCCGACGTCATCGGCCTCGACACCTGCGTGGAAATCCTGGACTGCATTCACGCCGATTCGGGTTCGCCACGGCACGAAGCCGCCCCGATTCTGCGTGAGCTGGTGGCGTCGGGCCGCCTTGGGAGGAAGTCCGGGGGCGGGTTCTACGAACCCGGGGCCGCCGCGAGCGGCGACGTCGCCCCGGAACGGACCGCAGCCCTGGTCGGAGAACTCATACCGCCTCATGTCGGCGAGGGACAGGCCATGGCCGACTCCGGCTACGCCGACAAATCCGACATCGATACCGCGATGAAGCTGGGGTGCGGGTACCCCAAGGGATTGTTCGCGCTGACGCAACCGTAAAACATCCGCCGACCCACCGTCACGGCCCTGGTCAACCGATCAGGGTCCACGGTGTGGCGACGGCGCACAGCCCGACCACCGCGCCGATGACGGCGGCCAACAGATGCGCGGGTTTGGGCCCCACGCGATGTCTGACGGTGAGCCATCCGGCCGCGACGGGAACACCTGCAAACAGTCCGACGAAAACCACAACGAGCGCCAGTGCGTGAAACGCGGCCGATGCCCCGTCGGAGGCGTTGTGTGCCGCGGCAAGGAGAAGCCCCCCGCCAGCGGCACCGAGGACACCCCCGATGGCGCCGAACCCGGCGGCTATGGGCACCGCGTGCGGCGGAGGAGGAAGCGGCAGCTCCCCGCGTTGAGCCGCCCCGATGTTCTTACGTGCCGTGGCCAGCAGCGCCCGGACCTCGGCGGAGGTGCGGGGCGCCGCGGCCGGGTCGGGTGCAGGCGTGATTCCCAGCCTGCGTCGATCTGTGAAAGACGCCAGTTTGCGCCAGATTTCGGCGGCCGCGTCGTCGGTTTCGGTCACAAGGGTGGTCGCCTGGTCGGCCTTGCGTGCTGCGGCTTCGCGACGGGCAACCGCCGCGCGGGCCGTCTCCCGCACGGCCGACACCTCACGTCGATACCGTCCCTCCGCTTCGGTGCGCGCCCGATGTGCCGCCGTGACCGCCCTGGTATAGGCCTCGCATCCCGTCCGGTATGCCGCCATGTTCGTTGATACGGGCAAAGGCGCGTCGACGACGCCACCCCTATCATCCACAATGTCGGATGACGAGGCGTCGGGGTCGGGGCGGTCGGTCATGAGCGCGCCTCCCGGGTCAACATGTTGTCCACCGTGGGTAGGGCGACCTGCGCACTGTACGGAATCAACACCTCGGGCGTGCGGTGGGTCGCGCGGTCAAAATAGAGACCCCGCCGCAGACGCGGATACCACGACGGTCCACCCGGCTGAGGTGACAACGGTGCCAGTTCCGGACCTTGCACGTCCAACGCGACCCACGCGTCGATCGAATCGAATCGGGCGGCGAACCCACCGAGGTCCTCCCGCAGCCGAGGCACCGACCGCCACCAGCCGAGGGTGTGAACGTGCCGTTCCGGACCGGTCAGGAGCATGTCGCGTAGCCGCCCTCGTGCGGTCGCGTCCAGCGAGGTACCGGCCGCATCGACCGCATACAGCAGCATCAGGCGCGGCCGGTCCCCGATCGCCGAATCCCAGTCACGCACCAGGTCGGCTGCCGACGGCTGCCAATCGACATCGGATCCGGTCTCCTCCAAGGCTCCGACCAGGCGGTAGGCGTCGGTGGCCGCGTCGGGGTCGAGGCAGCAGACCGTGAAGGCGACCGGAGAACGTCGCGCCACCGACAGCGCCGCGGAAGCGAGGATGTCGCATGCCTCGGCGGTCCGGGTACCCAGCACGGCCAGGTTCCGTCCGGGCGTGCGGGTCAAGCGCAGAGTCGCCGGTCGTGAGGAGACGTCGATGGCCTGCCCCAGGACCGCGACGAGTGCATCTCCACCGGTTCGGGCAGCTGGGACCGGGGTCTCCGGCACGGGCGGCAACGGCGGGACGTGGTCTCCGTCGAACAGTCGAGGCGGGTCGTTGTCGGCGGGGCGTTCGTTCCACAGGCGGGTTTGGAGCGGTTCCCACACCTGACGGCTTCCGGCGTCGGGAAGCCGAACGATGCGGTTGGCTTCGGTCACCCCGGAGTCGCCGTTGACCACGGCATGGAACCGCGGAATGCCGTCGGCGGCCGAGTTGGTGTCGGCCAGCAGCCGACGCGCCTTGGGTAGGGCGACTCGCAACGTGAACTGGGCAATCAGGGACGGCCTGCCCCACAACGCCTCGATCCCGGCGATGTCCTGGCTGGCGAGAACCAGGTGTATCCCCTGTGAGCGACCGCGCCGAGCAAGGTCCTCAAGCAGGGTGACCGCCTCCGCCGACACCTGGTCACGGCCGTCGACGAGTACCTGGAACTCGTCGATCACCGCCATGATTCTCGGCCAACGGCCGTCGGGGTCGGCCTGCCTGAGCTCCTCGAGCTTGGCGGCCTCCTGCCGTTTCGCCGCCTCGGCCCGCCTGCGCAACTCCGCACGCAGGTGCCGCAGCAACGCCAGCCCGAACTCGCGGTCGTCGTTGACGTTGACACCGACCAGTTTGACGTGGGGCAACCAGCTCGGATCACGTTTACCGGCCGCAAAACGCGCAAACGAGACGCCCTCTTTGAAGTCGAGGAGGTACAACTCCAGTTCGTCGGGGTGATATCTGGCGGTCAGCGACCCCAACCAGGTGTACAGGAAGTTGGTTTTACCGGAGCCGGAGGGCCCACCGACCAGAGCGTGCGGCGGGTCGTCCCCAAGGGACAGTTCGACGAGACGACCGTTGTCACCTTCGCCGACCGGAACGGAAAGGCCCGCCGCCGAACTGTGGGTCCACGTCGTCGACGGGATCAGGTCGACGAACTGTGTGGGCTGAGGGCCCGCGGAATACGCCTGCGCGATCTCACGACACGTGCCGGTCACGAGGGCTGCCGGTGGCGGTGGGTCCAACACGATGCGCGCATCGGCGGTCAAGCTCGTGCGGTTCGCCGAAACGGTGACGGTGTCGGTGTCGTCGGCCATGTCGTCGCCCACCACGACCAGGTGCACCCCACACGCGATGCCGGCCCGACGGATCCGAGCCAGCTGGGCCCGTTGCTCCTTGCTCCACTCGGCGACATCGGCCGACAACAGCACCAGAATGCGCCACGGCTCGGGGCGTCGACCGGTTCGGGTCGCCAGCTCCAGGAGGCTCGTGTGGTCACCGGCCAAGACGGTCGCATTGACCCGCCTGATCTGTTCGACGTGTTCGTCGAGCATGTCCGTCAAGCCGTGGGGGCCGACAAAGTCCAACAGGCCGGACGGCGCCAACGGCGCGAACCCGGCGAGGCTGCCGCCGAGGCGCTCGGGATCGTAGACGGTAAGACGCACCGTGCCGGCCGCCGCGCTCCCCAGGGCTCTCAGCAGTATGCCCGGCAGCGCCGACTCGGCGTCGGAGGTCAGTCGCAGGTGAGAGTGGTCGATGAGCCCGATCAGGGCGGGGGGATGTTCACCGGTCGTTTCGGAGGCGACGTGTAGACGTCCCACTCTCAACAGCCACATCGGATCACGCCGCGGGCACGCCGCCGGTTTCCATGATTCCCACTCGGTTCCGGCGGCACCACCGGTCGCCGACGCCGTGATCGTCGCCAGAGCGTCGACGGCTGCATCGATGTCGCCGGCTGCGCGTTCGGTGATGTTGTCGAGAATCCTGCGGTGAGTCGCCGTCAGCCCCGCCTGTTTTCGTCGTGCCACGGCCAGTTCGTCGGACGCGGTTCGGCGGGCCGCCGCCGCGGCTTCGCCGGCCTTGGTCGCCAGCTGCCGTGCGGCTCCACGGGCGGCCGCCAGGTCCGCGGCAACCTGTTGGGAAAGTCGTACCCGCCACCCCGCCATCGTTACCGCTCCTTTTCCGCAGTGTCCCTGGCCTTCATCAGCGCCGACACCACGGCCGGGCCGACCGCTGCGGCGTCGGCCGGGTGGGGTTCTTCGGTGGACTCTCGGCGGTGAGCGGACAAGCTGTTGGCTCCGCGCAGCTGCCCTGACAGGACGCCGTCGGGAAGCTTGGGAAGCAGTCCGGTGACCGTGTCACGAACGTGTCGGGCGAGCGTGTCGTCGTCGGATTCACGCGGTGCACGTCTGAGAATGTCGAGGCAGAGCGTGCGGATCATCGGCCATGACAGACCGGAGAGCTTGACGCCGGTGGCCGGTCCGGCCGCCAACAGACGGGCGCGATAGGCATCCCGATCGCGTCTCCCGGCCAGGTCGACCAGTTCCGAGAAAAGCCTGGTCAGCGGCACGTCCACCGGTTCGCTGGTGGCGTCGCCGTCGCTGATGTGGTTGATTCGTCGGTTCCACCAATCGGACTTCTTGGAGTCGTCGAGTCGGGCGATGGCGGTGGTGGGTGCGGCCGTTCCGGTCCTCACCGCGCCTATCGCGTCGAGGTATTCGTCCAGGTGGTCACCGGCGATTTTCATCCGGGACAGGGCGCGTTCAAGGTGTTCGTTGGCGGTCGCGATGTCGGAAAGACCGACCTCGGTAACGGACTCACGCATCGCCTCGGTAAAACCGGAGTGGGCGGTCTCCAGAAAGTCGGCGGCACGCCGGGCGTCGGCATGGGGCAGATCGGCGCCGATCGCCCGAATCCTCACCCCCAGCAACTCGACACTGGACATAACAGTGTCGCCGCATACGACTCGGCCTGCTGTGCGGCGGCGGCGGTTGCAGCCATGGACTGCTCCAGCTCTTGACCGGCTTGCGCCAACGCCGCCTGTGCCGCCGTGACCGACGCGTGTGCGCTGCCCCGGGTCACCGCACCGAGGGCCTGCTGAGCCTGTTCGATCCGTTCTCCGGCGGCGGTGATGGCCGCCTGCCCCTCACGGAGCTGGTTCATGGCGGCGGAGATCGCCGCCTTGAGTTCCTCTACGCTGATCGTCGACACGTAGTCATCTTGGCCGACTCCCCCAGAGAATGGCGACATCCGCCCGACATACTGAGACAGCCTAATTGTCGGATATACGACACACCAACGGCTGGCGCCACATGTCCCGCTGCGCTATGGAGACGAGCCGCTTCCATCGGCGCCGCCTATCACATCCGACACCACCAAGTCCGCCCAAAAGCAACGTAACCCGCCTCACCGACAGCGTGATACGGGCCGGAGACGGCAAGAGCCGTATGGGTAAGCTGCCCCCCATGCGTCTCGTCGTGGCTCGATGCTCGGTTGACTACACCGGGCGGTTGACGGCCCATCTGCCGATGGCTCCTCGGCTTCTCATGATCAAGGCCGACGGCAGTATCCTGGTCCACGCCGACGGCGGGTCCTACAAACCTCTCAACTGGATGACCCCTCCCTGCTCCATGAAGGAAGAGGAAGGTCTCTGGACGGTCACCAACACGAAAACCGGTGACAGCCTTCGCATCACCATTGAAGAGATCCTGCACGACTCCAGCCATGAACTGGGTACCGATCCCGGCTTGCGCAAGGACGGCGTCGAGTCACATCTTCAGGAACTTCTGGCGGCCGACCCGACCCCCCTGGGCGAGGGATACACCCTTGTGCGGCGAGAGTTTCCCACCGCGATCGGCCCGGTCGACCTCATGTGTCGCGACCCTCACGGAGCCTCCGTGGCCGTAGAGATCAAACGACGGGGCGAAATCGACGGCGTGGAGCAGCTCACGCGATACCTCGAGCTGCTTAACCGCGACCCCCTGCTGTCGCCGGTTCAGGGCGTGTTCGCCGCACAGGTGATCAAACCGCAGGCCCGCGTGCTGGCCGAAGACCGTGGCATCCGCTGCGTGACGGTCGACTACGACGCGTTGCGCGGGACGGTAGACCAGACGCAGCCGACCCTGTTCTGATCAACCCGGTGTCGGCGGCGTGCGGCCGGTGGCGATGTCCTCCCACGGACCGCGCGGATCGTGCAACTCCCCCAGCTGAACGGTCTCACGCTTGGTGAACAGAGCAAGGGTCCAGTCGGCAACCACCCGGACCTTACGGCCGAAACCGGGCACCTTCATGAGGTGATACGTCCGGTGCATGAACCACGCCAGCACCCCTTTGCCCTTGAACCCGTAGACGTGGGCGACTCCTTTGCCGAAACCGAGCGACGCCACCGAGCCGACGTACTTGTGGCAGTACTCCTTCACGGGTCGCCGATACAGCGTCGCGACGATGTTGTCGGCCAGGACGGCAGCCTGCCGCACCGCATGCTGAGCGCTCGGTGAGCAGTACTCGGAAAAACCCGACAGGTCGGGGACCTGAGCCGAGTCGCCCGCACCCCACGCGTCGGCGACCACACCGTTGTCGTCCTCGACCTGGAGCGTGGGAGCGCACCGAAGGTGTTTCTTCGGCCCCAACGGAAGGTCTGTGTCCGCCAACATGGGATGTGGCTTCACACCCGCGGTCCACACGATCGTGTCCGCCTCGAATTCCTCACCGTCCGACAAGACGACATGCCCATCCACGCAGGAGTCGAGGAGCGTGTTGAGACGGATGTCGAAGCCCCGCTGCAGAAGCTTCTCCACGGTATAGGCACCCATGACGGAGCCGACCTCGGGGAGAATGCGTTGCGACGCCTCGATCAGAGTCCAACGGGTTTGCGAGAAGTCGAGTTCCTCGTAATCGCGCATCGTGTACCGAACCATGTCCTCGAGTTCGGCCATCGCCTCGACTCCGGCGAAACCACCGCCGATGAAGACGAACGACAGGGCCCGCCGCCGAGCCGCGGCGTCGTCGGTTGCCGCAGCCGCGTCCAGGCGTGACAGGACGTGGTTGCGCAGGAAGATCGCCTCGCCCAACGACTTGAAGCCGACGGCGTTGTCGGCCAGGCCCGGGATCGGGAGTGTGCGCGACACCGATCCCGGAGCCACAACGATCTGGTCGTACGTGACGACGCGCTCCGGCCCCACGATCGGCTGAACGACCAGCGATTTTTTCGCGTGATCGATGCGGGTAACGGCTCCGGAGAGGATCCGACAGCGACGCAGCGCACGACGCAACGGGACGGCGCCGTGCCGGGGCGAGATGTGCCCGGCCGCGGCTTCGGGTAGAAACGGCTGATACGTCATGTGCTGCTGCGGATCGATCACCATCACTTCGATCTCGCCACGGCGGATTTTCTTACGCAGCTTGGACGACAACCGGTTCGCCACATAGAATCCGACGTGCCCGGCCCCGACGATCACGATGCGTCTCACACATCCATCCTGCACCCTTCACGGCGCATACACCCCGTAAACGTCGCGAACGTCTCGTCCGGGCGGGTGTGCCGTCGCTCAGCCGGCCCCGTAGCAGACGAACGATGCAAACGGCTGGCGCTGAGAGGCTTCGGCCAACGCCCGTGCGGGTGCGGCGCCCTCCACCAGCGCGGCGTGATACGCCGTCATGACGTCCACCGCCGCCTTGTGCTCCACTTTGGTCACGCTTGATATCACCGTGCTCGTGCCCGCGTGGAGCAACGCCGCCGTGAAACCGAGCGTCTCGTCCCCCACCGACACCGTCGATCTACCGACGTCACACGCCGACAACGTGACGTGCGCAGGCGGCACCGCCAATCTCACGATGTCGTACGCCATGAGCGGACCCGACGCAAAATCCAACCGTGAAAACAAAACGTTCTCCGGCTCGTGATAGCCGTGAGCCGCCAGGTGCGCCAGTGAAGCGCCGTCCAAACCTGCGAGCACATCGTCGGCGGTCGCCGTGTCCCCTCGCAGCACCCGACTGTCCGGGTGGTACCGGGCAAGGGCGTCCAGCTCGGCCTCGGCGTGCATAAGTCCAGGTCCGGACGCCAACATGGTCCGCCCGTTCACGGGCCGAACCCGCTGCTCGGCGCTCCACCAGACCGACGCCGACGGGCTCACCGACATCGGCCGCCCCGCCAACGACGGAAGAAGACCCCACGGCAGTGACGACAACGCCTGGGTGGGCACGACGACCAGCTCCCGGTCACCGATATGCGTCGCCAACGGTTCCAGAAGGGCCCGGCCCAGTCGGTCGGCCTGATGGCGAATCGAACGACGCACCACGTCGAGCATGCGTTCAGGAAGACGCCGTCCGGTCGCAGCCGCCAGGTCGGCCGCGATACGACGCGCCGCCTCGGCCACCTCCGCGACCGGTCCGAGTCGGACGTGCCGTGTCACACCACCCGCCAATGTCAACGCATGCAATCGGTCACGGTCGGTAAAGTAACTGATCAACGCCCGGTCGCCGAGCTGATCGTGAACCTGTCGAGGCCTCACCAGCGGAACCGACTCGCCGGTCCCCGACGACTGCCATGAATGTTCTCGCAGCCGACGCTCCCACTTCCGGCAGAGCGCTCGCAACTCGTCCACCGGTTCACCGATGAGCTCGTTTTCTCGAAGCTCGTTGCGGCTACGACGAACACGTGCCACCAGCTCCGACATTGCAGAATCCTCTGACGGGCTCACCGGCGTCACACGAAACGCCTGCGCTTTGGACCGTTCGGCCCACGAGAAGATCGTGTGCGGGCGGCCGTGGTCAACGACGATGCCGACGCCCTTTTCAGCAAGTCTTCGTCCCAGTGAAGCCATACCCGCCTGCAATTCCACGCTGCCCAGTCGTGATCGGTAATGATGCAGACGATTGAGCCCGGACCTCAACTGGGTCAACGCAGCAGACCGGTCCCCACGGGCCATGTGAAGTTCTGCCCATGCCAGGCGCCGCAGCACTAGAAAGCCGTGCCCCTCGAGACTGTCGCGGTGATTTGAACGCCGCAAACAGGTCTCGGCTTCTTCGTAACGGCCTTGTGAAATCAGGACACGGCCCGCGAGGATTCTCACCGTATCCGCGTCCTCTGGAATCCCCAGCTGTGCAATCCGTTGCGCCAGTGCAAGAGTTTCAGCAACAAAATCAGACGGTATCCGTCCGGTCTGGAGTTGCGCTTCTCGTCTCAACCTATGCGCATACTCGACCGAGAAAGCGGAACCGATTTCCCTCGCCTTGGCTTCGGCATGTTCGGCGGCCCGCAATCCGGCTTCCGGTGTCTCGATCGCCAGCGCGATCCTGGCACGTTGAATCGCCACCACGGCCAATGCCCACCATGTCCGACCGGATTGTTGGTAATCCTCCATAATCTGATCGCAGAGGATGGCCGCCTCCCGCAACAGCCCCGCCTCGACCAGAGCCTGTGCACGGTTGAGCCGCACCTCCGAAACGAGCTCCGGAGCGTGAGCTTCGTACAGCCTCTCCGCCGCGTCGTATAGGGACAGCGCCTCGGGAATGTTTCCCGAATAAAGCTCGATGTTGCCCCGAGAATGAGTCGCCTTCACCAGCATGACGGGGAAGTCGTGTTCCGTGCACAGCGCTTCGCAGCGTTGCAGATCGCCACGTGCCGAGGACATGCGCCCCAGCTCTGCATAAGAAACACTTCGGTTAATGAGAAGAGCGATCAACGACAGAACCGGCCCGTGTTTTTCCAAAAGCGGTTCGGCCTCGGTGAAATAGTCGATGGCCTCACTGATGCGCCCCGCCTTGCTCATGACCACGGCGCGGGTCTGGACCAGAATTCCGCGGTGCTCCGCCGCCGTCAACGGCTCGGCGGCGTCGAGCAGCCGCCAACCGTAGGTGTGCCGCCCCTGCTGGGATTCGGCAAAGGAACGGCTGATGAGAACACGTGCTACGACCGTTTGATAATCACGGTGAGCGGTGAAGGACGTGTTCTCCTCCCACCCCACAAGCTTCAACGCCGCGCAGAAGATGTCTACGGCCTCGGCGAATTTGCCGACGTTCATGGTGTCTACGCCGAGCTGTTGCAAACGCCATGCTTCGGTCAAGGTTTCCGAATCGGATACGGGAGACACCATTCCGCCATTGTCACCCATCTATGGCCGAACTGTGCCGTGCGGTATCAGTCGATCACAATCGAGGGCGTGATGACCACCGGGGCATTGTTGTGCCGCGATTTCGGGGCTCGAAGGACCAAACGGAAGATTCCGCGTTGAGCCATCTCCACGACGAAGCGTCCGGTCGCGTCCGACTCGGTTCGCAACTGCTCCCCAGCGGTACGCAGCTCGATCCGGTACTCCCCTTCAGGAGACAACCAGCCGTCGATGCGGACATGGCCGTCCGCCAACGGAGTGATACTGACCATGACCGTGACCGTCGACGATTCGAAAATGATGGTGCGAGCCTGCTCAGCGACCTCGGGCCCCGCTCGCACCCCCTCGAGAGTCGCCTCTTCGACAAGTCTTGCCACCTCGGCGTCCATCTGCTCCAACGCCAATGCGAACGTAACTTTGTCGACCAAACCCTCCGGCATCGGATCGGCGGCCTCCTCCAGCCGCCGCAAAGCCGCCAGATTACTCACGTCAACATCATCGATCGGGTCATCGACGCCTGGGGCGTTTCTCCCGGCTGATTGCATTCCTCTCTCCCCTCAATTCGTCCATTCCGGATCAGCCGACAGTGTTTCCCGCAGCTGATTGAGACATCGACCCCGATTGGGGCCGATGCTGCCGCGCGGCATCCCCAGTGCCTCCGCGACCTGCGCGTAATTGGGTCGGTCGGTCGCCGCAACGATGGAAAGAAGCTCCCGACATCGTTGCGACAACCGACCGACCGCACGCCACAGCACCTCATAGTGCGAGGCCATCCCCAACCGCTCGACGACATCGGAGCCGAGGTCGGTCGTCGTATCGACGACCTCGTCCCACTGATCGACCGGCTGCTCCCGTCGTCTCTTCGACTGCACTCGCCAGGCTCCACGTTTGGCCGTAACCACCAGCCACGCCGGGAGGGCTCCCGGCGAATCAAGGTCCGGGATCCGACGCAGCAGCGCCAACCACGTGCTCTGCACCACGTCCTCGGATTCGGACCGGTCCAGCCCCTGGCGACGTACCACCCGCCACAACAGCGGCGACAGCTCGACCACCAGGTCGTCCAGTGCGTGCGGTGCACCCTCACGCGCACCTTTCAGGGCGTCTGCGTATCGCATATCCGAATCGTCAAGCACCATCACAGTGAGCCTTTCCGGGTAACGTCGTGATTCCGGGGAGTGGTTTGTTGTGTTCGATGTGGAGGATGGCGAGCGCGGCGCGGGAGATGTCTCCGATGCGCCAGGGGTCGAGGCTGACGTGGCGGAGGGCTTTGAATGTGGTCTTCAACAGGGAGTTCGCTCGTTCGCCGATGCCACGGATGGCCCGGAAGAGACGGTTGTAGATCAGTTCTTTCAAGTTGAGCCTCCTCAAGCCCCGCTTCTTGACCGGGCTGCGGAAAGCCTTTGAAATACCAACGTATCCCAGGCCGACCAGGGTAAGGATATTGTTGTCGCCCAGCTCTTCCAGTCCTTGAGTCAAACCGGTGGCGGCGCAAGCGCACGTGGTGTCGTGTTCACGACCGGAACGCACATCAGAGGTCCATATCAGCCAGCCACCAGGATCCGACAATGCCTGGACATTCCCGCCATGGTGCTTGTGTTTCCCGCTCCACCACAAGTCGGCCCTTCCCGGCCCGGGGGTCGATACTCGGTCGGTGGCGATCACCGTGCCGTCCAGGTTCACATGAGACCAGCCTTGCTCCTTGGCCTCGGCAAGTGCATCGCACAGGCGTGGTGCCTTGCCCGCCAGCACATCGATCACCTCATGCACGTAGGCGTAGCCAGTGGATTTACCGATGTTGTTGTCACGCACCAGATCCTGCACTCTGGCCCCATCAAAGAACCACCGCAAACACATGACCGCTTGATCCCAAGCCGACAACGCCCGCGCCCCGGAGCGGGCACCAACACGGTCACGCCGATCGTTCAACAAGTTCACAACGAATGACACCGTGGAGGCCTTAACATTCAAAACAGCAGTGTATGTGGCAATCGACGACACGGCGGAACTCCTTGGCGTGAAACAGAACTAGACACTCCGTTTCCCACCGGCAGTTCCGCCTCTTCTGTCACACCGCCCCCACCAGACATGCTCCCTCACCCCCACCTTGCGCGGAACGGCTCAGTGTCGCCCCTTCTCGGACGGCCCTGATCGCGGCATCGACACGTGCGGATCTCGCACTCGGTGAATAATCGGTCAAGTCCACTCCCGGTACACACAGCAGACTGTTCGCGACCGCGCTGGCAACAACCGGCGCCGCGAACGACGTCCCGTTCCACACTGCCCAACCGCTGCTGAAGTCGTCCACGTCGTAGCTTTCCCGATATCGAGAACCGAGAAACCCGCCTTGTCCGGCACGTCTGCTTCCGTTTCCGTATGCCGGAAATGTCGACACCATCGCCGCTCCCGTCGCAAAACAACTGAGCCAGTCCCCGTCATTGGAGAACATCGCCACCGAGCCGTTGGGATTGAGCGCACCGACGCTCACGATCGGTGCCGCATCCTCCCCAAGCTGTTCCGCCGCCAACGCCGCCGGGTAGAACGGCCGGTCGGTCGCCTGATTACCGGCCGCGGCAATCACCGGAACTCCCAGCCGGGAAAGGCGCTTGACCACCCGCATCAGTCCGCCGCTGGGCTGGTCGTTCGGGTTTTCGTCCACAAACCCGAACGACAGGCACACCATGTCGACCGGGTCGGCGGTGTCGTCACCGTCCCGAGCTCGTTGCACCTCGTCGGCGATAAGGCTCAACGCGTGCATACATTCGTGTTCGTATACAAGACCGTCGTTGTGCATGACGCGTACGGAACGCACCTGTGCATCGGGAGCGAGCTGGCGCACCAACCCGGCGATGAAGGTTCCATGGCCGAAGTGGGAAGAGACATCGCCGATCAGCGAACCGTCGGACACCTCGCTGTCCCACGGTTCGTCCAGCGGTGGCGCATCCGGATCGGACTCTGCGGTGATGGCTTGCTGCATTCCCCGGTCCACTTGGACGAATGCATCCGTGGCGTCGCCTCTATCGGCTACATCGAACGCCGGATGTGTGGGTGCGACCCCGGTGTCGAGTACTGCGATCACCGGACGTCGCCTGGCGGTCAACGCCTTCGTCGGCCGGCGAGGTGGCATCGGCGCGGCAAACTGTACCGGCATGCGCGCAGGGTAGACTGTGGAATAAGACTCGAGTTCCGGGCTCGGAGTTCCGGCGGACGGCCCACCCCCACGAGCCGCCACCAGAACATGTTCCAGGTGCAGGCCGTTCAACGCCTCGCCGCCACATCTACCGGTCTTCACGGCGCTGCGCACCAGCTGCAAGCTGTTCCATGCGTCCACGGTCCCCGGGCCCGAGCGCTCTCCCAGCCGCAGTTCGGCCCGGTACATTCGATCGGCACGCTTGTCCGGTATTCGTTCCCTCCCCAACCGGTACCCACTGCCGATCAACGCATCATCCACTTCAGATAGACGCCTTCGGTTTGCCAACAGTTTGTCGCACACCAACAATCGCTGGTATCGGTAAACAGTGCCCGCCGGAGGTGGCGCGTCGACCGCCAGAGGCGCATCACCGGGACGGAGGACCCTGGCGCGGTGACGGTCAAGGACCCGGTCCGAGAGCGGCGGGACGCCGGCCGACCGGTCCCGCCGTGGATCCGGCTTGGACTTGACCGGATGGCCTTCCTTAAAAACGATCTTCATTTCACTCCCGACATCGGTGGGGATCAGTCGAGCTCGCCGACCGATAGTCGGCTGCGCGTTCTCACGGTCATGGGGACGCGGCGGACGCTCCCCGTGCGCCCGCCGCTGCCCCAAACCCCCGATACACCGCGACATGGCAGGACTCGCGATGTGGCATCCCGTACGGCGAGGCCGAGATCTCCTTGGCAGGTCGAAGATCTCGGCCCGTCGGCGTTGCCGTTACCCCTATAGAGCAGGCGGACGAGCCCCAGATACACCAGCAGCAGTGATCTACATCACTTTCCATGGAAAGCGCCCGCCAAACCTCGGAGAGTCGGCACAATCTCACGCCATGCGTCCTTTTCGGGCGGATAGCGCCGCCGGTTTCTACGCGACCTCGACCTGAACGAGCAGTTGCGTCGCCCGAGTCAAAACCACGTACCCGACACGGATCGAGTACTCCTCGATCAGCCCCTCGAGATCACACACCACCACCGCGTCGTACTCAAGCCCCTTCGACTCCAACGGGCCCACCACGTGCACGCGCCCGTCGTTCGGCAACACCTCGGACAGGCTCTCGTGCCGACGCGGATCGGCCACGACGCCGACGACACCGTCGACCTCCACCAGCGCCGCCTTCACCTGTTCGACCACCACGTCGACCAATCGATCGGGTTCTGCGGCGACCGACCGCGGTTCGACCCCTGTACGCCGCACGGCGTTCGGCAGGTCAAGGTTGTCGATGCGGCCCCTGACGACCCGCGCGGCGTGTTCGAAGATCTCCGCCGAGTTGCGGTAATTCGTACTGAGATGGAAACGGTGGCGTTTCGCTCTCCCCAGAGCAGCGCGTTGCGCGGCGGCCGACTCCGGCGGGTTCGGCCAGCTGCTTTGTGCCGCATCACCGACAATCGTCCAACCGGCCAGTTGTCCCCGGCGTCCCAGCATTCGCCACTGCATGGGTGAGAGGTCCTGAGCCTCGTCGACGATCACATGCGCGTACCCGTCGTAGTCGGCGCCCCGATGTGCCCGAGCCTCTCGCGTGAACAACCGGTCCTGCACCGTCGACAGTTCACGGACACCGCCATACTCCTTGATGGAGCGCTGTTGCGGTTTGGGCTCGCGCCCCAGTTGCTGATCCAGCTCGTCCAGCAACGGCACATCGGAGACCGTGAATTCGGGGCCAAAACTTTCGGCCAGCACCGCGACCTCGCCCCGGCTCAGAATCCCGTTGGCCGCCCGAGCAAGACGTGAACGGTCGGAAAGCGCGGGGAGCACGTCCGTCGGCGACAGGATCGGCCACCACTTGTCCAGGAACGCCAAAAACTCGTTGCGGCCACCCAACTCACGGGAGAACTCTGCGGGCGCCAGATCCTCGATGATCGGCTTGGCTTTACGCCACAGGGCGACCAACAACGCCCGCCCGGCCTCGGTCTTGGCCGTATTCGGCTTCATCCCCTTGGCGTGCACGGTCTTTCGTGCTTCCGCCAGCTCGGATCCGTCCAGCCGCAAAACCTCGCCCTTGTAGACGATTGAAAAAGATTCAGGTACGCCCACCGGCGCCAACCGGGAAGCCCTCGACATCACCTTGCGCATCCGGCCACCGCCCTTGATGGCCGCGATGCCCGGCGAGTCACGGCGGGTCGTCTCCACCCCCGGATACAGATCGCCAAGAGAATAGAGGGCCGCGGTGTCCTCCCCAAGGGAGGGAAGAACCCGTTCGATGTATCGCATGAAGACGTCCGACGGCCCGACGATGAGAATCCCCGCGCTTTCGAAGCGCCGTCGGTCCGAGTACAGCAGATACGCCGCCCGGTGCAACGCGACGACGGTCTTACCCGTGCCCGGCCCCCCGGTGATGATCGTGGCGCCGCGGGCCGTGGACCTGATCGCCGCATCCTGTTCGGCTTGGATCGTCGCCACGATGTCGCGCATCCGCCCGGTACGTTTCCGGCTGAGCGCGGCCATGAGGGCACCGTCCCCGACTACGGGAAGGTCCGTGGCATCACCGTCGAGGAGGTCGTCGGTGACGTCGACGACACGTTGCCCCACACATCGGATCACGCGTCGCCGTACGACGCCCTGCGGGTCGGCGGCGGTGGCTTGATAGAACGGTGCCGCTGCCGGCGCACGCCAGTCCAGCAACAACGGTTTGTAGGCTGCGTCGCGCAGCCCCAGTCGCCCTATGTGCCGGGTAACACCGTCGCGGGAATCCATCCGACCGAAGACGAGCCCCTCGTGTTGAGCATCGATGTCGGCGATACGCCTGGCCGCGTTGTATACGAAAACGTCCCGCTCGTACCGAGCTCCGGGAACGGTCGCCGCCAAATGGTCGTATCCCGCCTGTTCGGCGGTCGTGGCGGCCTTCCGCAACTCCTCCAATCGCCGGTAGACGATGTCGACGTGCCGCTGTTCGATGACGATCTCGGCATCACGAACATCGCCGGCGCGGTGGGATTCGGACACGCAAACTCCTTCGGACACACCGAGTACGTATCAAAAGCCGCCCCCGACCAGGCGTTCCTTGTGAACGGTCGTCCGGGTGGCCGCAACGCCGGGCGCGCGGACCCTCTCCATACCGACGTTGTATGGAGGGTCCGTCGACACGCCGCGCGGCACCGCCTGGACACCGCGCACCAAAACGGCGGGTTCAAGGACAGCGTCTCAAAGCTGAGCAAAACGCAAGCGTTCAATTGTACGCACGGCAACCGGACACGGAGTCCTCTGCGTCGATGGTGCCAATCACGGTGTCACGGGTGAAGCAAGCCTATTCACATGTCACTTTTGTCGGATTTCAGACTGCATGGGCACCGACTGAGGCCATATCGTCACATAACGTCGAACCTGGCGGCAACACAACCGAAGTCAACCGCATCGGGGGTGCATTTGGGCTTCACCTTGCGTTTCCTCCCCATATAGGTCGCCCACGTCGCTGAACCCGACGTGACGACCTCGGCGGCCTCCTCATTCCTGGCCTTGAGGAGGCCGCTCTTTCGTCGTTCCGAAGAAGGCCGCCAACCCGTCCACCAGGCGGCGGCCTTCATGCGTTACGAACTCGTCCGCTTACGTAGCGCCATGACCGAGACGACCAATGCGGCCAACGCCAAACCTGCGGCCACGATCGACATAACGGTCGGGAGGGTGCCACCGTCGGACGCCGTGGCGGCCTCCTGTGACTCGTCTTCGTCTGCCCCCTCGTCGGTGCCGTGCCCATGGCCGCCGTCACCGGGAACGATCGTCAAGACCGGCGCAGGCTCCGCCGGTTCGCTCCCGTCCTCGGTGGGCTCGTCGATCCACGCAGACTCCGCTCCGTCCGAGTACACCTGGATCGTTTTGAAAACGAGCACACCCTCCTCGGGCAGCGGTCCCGCACTCACCCCGAATTCGGCGAACTCTCCGGGCGCGATGCCGTCGTCTTCGGAGTCGGCCGTCCAGGTGATCTGGGACACCGCCTCATCGATCTGGCGTCCGTGAACCTCAACGGGCGTGTCGAGATCGACGGTCTCGACGTCGGCGCTCCAACCCGGTACGTCGATCGTGCGCACCGAGGCCAACGGTGACTCCTCGGGGAAGTGGACCTCCAGCCGCACCGTCGAAGCGGTATCGGACTCGTTGGGGACACGGAAGTCGAAACGCGAGTAGGAGCCTCCACCGGCCTCCCCCGGTTGAATCGTCACGTGCGCGGCCGCCGGGGCGAACATCAACACGCTCACGGCTGCGCCGGCCAAGACCGCGCCAAACCGTCGAACCGAAACTGACATCAATACTCCTTTGTGTTATTGCACATTCAGCCGACGGTCACGACGGTGCTGACCGTCGATCTGTCCAACTCGCCGACGCGAATGGTGAACGTGAACTCCCATTCCCCGGCCGAGGGCAGAGCAACGTCGCCTTCGGCGTGGTTGGGCGAGAGCATGAACAACCCGATGTCTATCGGGGCCATACCGCCGTCCGGTTGGCCGTAGGTCGCGCCCCACTCCAAGGCTTCGAGTGGCTCGCCTTCGGCGGTGAACAGGTACATGTGGGCTATGTTGTCCCCCACTCGTGCGGGCTCGAGCTCGAACAGCAGCGTGTACAGATCGTCAACGAGCTCGACCGAATAGAGGTCACCGGCCTCGGGCACTTCGGCCTGCGTAATCGCCACCTTGGCCGGCACGGTTTGCACAAGAACGGCCGACACCCCTAGGATCACCGCGCCGACGGTCAACTCGACGACGACGATGCGGCGAATCCGCGTCAGTACCGACGACGAACCATCCGCGGCGGCCCTCCGCGCGAAGTACGCGACCGCGAGAACCACCGCAAAGAGTCCGACCTTGATGATCACCAAGCGGCCGTAAGTGGTTTCAAGAAGCGCCGGCAGGCTGCCGATCTCGATCAACGCCTGCGCCACACCGGCTACAGCAAGTGCCGCAACCAGCCAGGTCGCCCACGACGACCACACCGGCAGCAACTCCCGCACGCCTCGGCCGTGTGAACGTTTCACCAGATAGACACACAGGGTGACAAGGCCGCCGAGCCACATACCCATGGCGGCCACGTGAATGGTGTCGGTCGCCATCGTCAACGGCGGCGCCGCGGACGTGGTGGCGTGACCGGACAGCGGCCAGGTGACCGCCAGGATGATTCCCAACAGTGCCGGAAGCACCCGGGTGCGTATGTTGTCGGCGGCGGTGGTCAGCCAGGACAACAACGGCAGTGCCGCGACAATCACGAGAAGCCGCAGGAAAGAGGACCCTCCGAAACGGGACTCCAGCACCATGGCGACGTCGTCACCGGTGATGGAGAACAGGGAGCCTCCGGCCATGTAGGGGACCTGTAGATACAGCCCGAGGCCGGAGGTCGCGGCAAGCAGCCCCAGCCCCGTGGTCAAGAGGCGGCGCGGGCCGCGAGGAGGAGGAAAGTCGGTGTTGCGCGCACGCGCGGCGAACAGCAGAAGTCCCGGCCCCAAGACCAGCGCCAGTCCGGCGTAACCGATGGAACGGTTGGCGACCACGAGCACACCGACCAGCGGATCGACTTCACGGTCGAGCGCTGATTTGTCGGGTGCCTGGGTGCGTTCGCCCACGGAGAAGCTGAAGCCGCCGGGCACGGGGTGGCCGTCGGCGGAGATGACGCGGTAGCTGACCAGGTAGGTTCCGTTGGGCATGTCGTCACCCAAAGCGATGGTCACGACATTGCCGTCGGCGGTCACCGGTTCGACGTGCACGAGCTTCCCGTGGGGTCCGATCACGCCGGTTTCCGCTGCGACCACCGACACAGATTCGTTGAACTCGACGACGACCTGTTCCGGTGGCGTCGACACGATCTGATCGGCGGCGGGCGTGGTCGACGTCACGATCGCGTGGGCCTGCGCGGCCGACGGCGACACGAACACCAACGCGATCCCGGACATGAAAGTGAGCAGGGCGAGAACGAGCAGTCGCGTTTTGGGCATCACGCGATGGGGGGTGTGGATCATCAGGTGGTCACCGGTCTGGTCGCTGGCGTGGACGTTTCGTCAACCCTACCCAGCGACCACAGTAGAATAGCCTGAAGTAGCGCGACCATGTGTCCGGCCTCATCGACCCAGCCCGTCAATCCGGTGCTGATGTCCATCAGGCTGGTCATGCCGAGACAAATCGACAGGACCACCGCCACGGGGACGAAGGCCCGAGCGCGCTCGGGGCGTACCGCGGCCAACAGAAAACCCACCGCCACGGCGATGTCGAACGACGCCATCTCCCGGCTGGTGTGTACGGCGTCGACCGTCGTGACGCCGGCTGCGGTCAACAAGGCCGGAATGGCCAACAGCAGCTGAACCACGGCGGCGACCCCCACCGCCCACCGCAACATCCGACGCCGCCCGGCTTGCGCGACCGACCGGCGCGCCGCCGCCAGACGGTCCTCCTCGGCAGCGGCCGCCAGGACCCGTGCGGTGAGGTCGGGGGTCACGTCGTACCGGGCGCGCACGCTCGCCGTTACGGCCTCAACCCCTTCACTCCACCGGACGCACGCCGGGCAGCCGAGGAGGTGGTCATCGACCCCGGGAACCTCCGCCGGTTCACCGTCGAGCCTGGCCGACAGAGCTACGCGAACATTGGCACACGACATACCGTCAAAGTCGTCACCCACGGGGAAATAGTTCCGCACCGAATGCACAATTTTTGCGTGACGCCATCGTCACATATCGTGCCGTACGCCACCGAATTCACAAGCCACCACGACCTGCGTACTGTTTTTCGCGTGGAGCCCCATGCCGAGGACGACGCGACCCGCCACGCGTTGGCGGCACGCGACGGCGATCCGGTCGCCGTCGCGGCGTTCGTGCGCTCCACGCAAGCCGACGTGTGGCGGCTGTGTGCGGCACTGGTCGACCCCCAAAGCGCGGACGACCTGGCACAGGAGTGTTACCTGCGGGCGCTGAAGGCGTTGCCCGGATTCGCGGGACGATCAACGGCCCGAACATGGCTACTGGGCATCGCACGCCGCACATGCGCCGACCATCTTCGCTCGCTGATGCGGCGTCGGCGCCTCGACGTGCTTCTGCGCCTCCACGCCCGACAGGAGTCGGTCGCCCCACAGGAGTCGATCGCCGTGAACGATCTGCTCGAGCACCTACACCCCGACCGTCGGGCGGCGTTCGTTCTGACCCAACTGGCGGGCCTGACCTACGCAGAAGCCGCGGAGGTGGAAGAGGTGGCGATCGGCACCATCCGCTCCCGGGTTGCACGCGCCAGAGACGAACTCACTACGCTATGGGATCGAACCGCCACCGCATGACGGCGCCTCCACTCCGTGTCGTCGATCGTTCACCTTATGACAGGCTGGAGGGCGTGGCGCGCAACACCACGCCGCGTCCGGAACCAACGCGGCCCGAGAGGCGACTAATCAAGCATGAGCAAGACCGAACACGCACCGGGCACGTCCCTGCTGAACCGCTCCACGGAGTGGATCGGCCTGGCCGCCCGGCTGATCGTCGGCGGCGTCTGGATCGTCGCAGGCGCATTGAAGGTGACCGACCTACGCTCCTCCGTTCGAGCGGTACAGGCGTATGAACTGCTCCCCAACTCGCTGGCCGAGATCGTCGGTGTACTTCTGCCCCTGATGGAAATCGGCATCGGTGCGCTGCTGATCGTCGGTTTGGCAACCCAGATCAGCGCAGTGCTGTCGTCGGCGTTGTTCGTGGCCTTCATCGTGGGCATCGCGTCGGCATGGGCCCGTGGCCTGCAGATCGACTGCGGATGTTTCGGCGGCGGCGGTCAGCTCGCCGAAGGCGAGGCTCCCGAGTATCTGTCGAAGATCCTGCAGGACATCGGCCTACTCGCATTGTCGGGGCTGCTCGTGTGGCGACCGGTCACCCGGTTCAGCGTAGATCACATCCTATTTAGAGCAAAGTGAGAGGTCGATGGCTAAGCGCTACGACAAGAAGCAACAGGCCGCCCGCGTTCTGCGGGAGCAACGCCAGCGGGAACAACGCCGCAAGCAGCTCCTGACAGGTGGCGCCATCGTCGGTGCCCTGCTGCTTGTTCTGGGGATCATAGGCGTCGCCCTCTACATGAATCAGACCGAAGAGGTCGTTCCGCCTCAAGCGAAGCACACCGACTCCGCGGTCGTCCTGGGAGACGGCCCGGTCACCGTGGACCTTTACGAAGACTTCATGTGCCCGGTATGCGAGTACTTCCACACCTCGGTCTCCGCAGACCTTCAACGCATGGTGGACGAGGGCCAGATCACCCTTAACGTGCACCCCATCGCGATCCTGGATCCGGCTTCGAACGGCACCCGCTACTCCAGCCGGTCGGCCGCCGCGGCGGTGTGCGCGGCCGACGAGGGAATGTTCAGCGAATACACGGCTGCTCTGTTCACGAACCAGCCGTCCGAGGGATCGTCCGGTCTCGACGACAAACGGCTCGCAGAACTGGGAACCGAGCTCGGCATGAGCAGTGAATTCTCGTCCTGTGTCATGGACAAGACGTACCGGGGCTGGGTGCAGCAGGCCACCGACACCGCCGCAGACAACGGGGTCACCGCCACCCCGACCGTGTTCGTCAACGGCCAGAAGGTCGAAGTACCGCCCAACCAGGGTATCGATGCGGTGATCACGCAATTCCAGAACGACCTTGCCGCCGCCTTGGCCGACGCCGGTGTCGACCCCGCAGAAGAGAACGAAAACCCCGAAGACACACCAGCCGAAGAGGACACTCAGGATTAACTCGACGGGATCGTGTTCTCGCTCGGGGGCCGGGAGGACGGCATCCCGAGGAAGCGCGCCTCCGAGCCCAAGTCGTCGTGAGCGGCCGTTCGAGTGGATGCAAGACAGAACGGAGAAGATCTCGTATGCAACAGCCGACGGGGTTTCTTCGACAACACCGGAAAGCGCAACCGCGTAACGGAACGGCTGTTTGCAAGGTGGAGCCATGACGAGTCGGGCGGAACGAGATACTCGTTCCGCCCGATTGCTCGGGATACTCGTACTCCTGGTGATCTTGTGGCCCACGTCGGCATCGGCGCACGGCATCAACGGTCTGGCCGAATCCGATTACCTCGTCGAGATCACCTCGACACCCGACCTGCCGGGGGTAACGGTGCGGACCATCGAAACAGGTGCCCGCATCGAACTGATCAACGAGGCGCCGTACTCGGTCGAGGTCCTCGGATATTCGGGGGAACCCTACGCCGAGATCCGCCCGGACGGCGTATATCTGAACCGCATGTCTCCAGCCCCGTATCTCAACGAGACCGACGGGGGCGGGCCCCCACCGTCCTTCGCCTCGGCCGCCGCGACTCCGCAGTGGTTGAAGGCGTCGGACGAACCGCGGTTGCGTTGGCACGACCACCGCGCAGGCTGGATGGGACGGCAACCGCCTCCGCACGTTCAGGATGATCCACAGCTGCGTCATCGGGTCTTGGACTGGACCGTTCCGCTGCGAGTCGGCACGAACGTGCATTTTGTGCACGGGCATGTCGACTGGATACCACCGCCCGACACCGCGGTGTGGACCGCAGGCGTCCTGATGTTGGCGGCCTGTGTCACGGCGTCGGCGTTGAGCACCGTCGGACGTCGATGGGTCGCGCCGGTTCTGATCGCCCTCGCCGGAGGCGCCGCGGTCGCCGACGCGGTCGGACGGGCCACCACCGCGGCGGACTACGACGTCCCCTGGTTCCTCGTGTTGATCACGGCGGAGGCCTGGCCCGCATTGGCGGGGCTGGCGAGTCTGGCCGCGGCCGGTTATGCGTTGACGAGGAAACCGGGTGCGGACCTCGCGTGGGGTGTGGCCGGGGCGGCGACCGCGCTCATGGCGGGCGTTTCGAGATTCGGAGGGTTCACCAGCAGTATCACTCCGACACCGTGGGACGGTGACGTGACACGTCTACTGGTGTTGATCGCGCTGGGCGTCGGAACGGGGTTGGCCGCGGCCACGCTGGTGAGCGCTCGTCGCCCGCGGGACACCGCGTCCGAATAGACGCCCCCGCACCGAGTCGGGCCCAAAACGCGTCGGGCGGTCCGTGCTCCGACGACCGTCGATCACGACAGCGATGACCGCAGTTTGGCGTCCTTTTCCGCGACCATGCGTTCCATGTCGACCTGGTGGTCGCGCATTCGCGCGCTCAACGCCGGGTCCGAGGTACCGAGCATGCGCACCGCCAGCAAGCCGGCGTTACGGGAACCGGCCACCGAGACCGTCGCCACGGGGACCCCGGCGGGCATCTGCACAATGGACAACAACGAATCGAGGCCGTCCATGTGAGCCAACGGCACCGGAACGCCGATGACGGGCAGCGTCGTGGCCGAAGCGACCATTCCGGGCAGATGCGCCGCCCCTCCCGCGCCGGCGATAATCGCCTTCAATCCGCGGCCCGCCGCACTGTCGGCGTAAGCCAACATCGCATGTGGAGTCCGGTGCGCGGAGACCACCCTTACCTCGTAGGGAACATCGAACTGGTCCAGTGCCTCGGTGGCGCCCTTCATGGTCGGCCAGTCCGAGTCGCTGCCCATGATCACGCCGATCGTCGGTCGCGCATCGCTCATATTCGATCCTTCGTCGTTGTCCTCACACATGCCCGCCCTTCCGCATCGACAAACATCACGGGTGTCCGTGTCGCAGAATGGAAGCCGCCTCACGAGCCCGCTGTCGCAGCAACGGTACGTCGTCACCGGTGACGGTCACGTGTCCGATTTTCCGACCCGGCCGCACCGACTTACCGTACAGGTGCACCTTGGCCTGCGGGTCCACCGTGAACAACTGCCGGAGTCGTTCGTCGAACGCCGGGCCGCCCGCCTCACCTCCGAGCACATTGGCCATCACGGTTGCGGGAGCCGTGGAGGACACATCCCCCAGGGGATAATCCAACACCGCGCGGGCATGCTGCTCGAATTGCGAGGTCACAGCACCCTCAATGGTCCAATGGCCACTGTTGTGAGGCCGCATCGCCAACTCGTTGATCAAAAGCGCGTCCCCAGTGTCGAACAACTCGACGGCCAGAACACCGGTCACGTCCAGATCTCTCGCGATCTGTTCGGCCATGGCCTGCGCTTGCGCCGCCCGGTCCGGGTGCAGCCCCGTCGCCGGAGCGATGACCTCGGTGCAGATGCCGTTCTCCTGCACCGTTTCGACCACCGGATATGCACGGGTTTCGCCGCGAGGTGAACGTGCGATCTGAATCGCCAACTCTCTCACCATGTCGACGCGTTCTTCGGCCACCAGCACCACGCCGTCGGCCAACATGGCGGCGATCTCGTCGGCCCGTTCCACCATGAAGACGCCTCGACCGTCATACCCGCCGACCGCGGTTTTCACGACGCAGGGCAGCCCGAAACGGTCAAGGTCTTCCACCGACGTCACGACCTCCCACCGGGGAACCGGAAGGTTCAGTTCGGACAGCCGGCGCCGCATGACCGACTTGTCCTGCGCGTGGAGCAACGCGGAAGCGGTCGGCCTGACGACGTGGCCGGCTGCAGCCAGCGCTTCTATGCGTTCCGACGGGACATGCTCGTGGTCGAAGGTGACCACGTCGCACTCCGCGGCGAACTCGTCCAACGCGACCGCGTCGTCGTGTCGGCCGATGCGCACGTCGGGCGTCGCCACCGCCGCCGAGTCGTCCGGTGACACCGCAAGAACACGTAGCGACCGTCCCAACGAGAGAATCGCCTGGTGTGTCATGCGCGCCAATTGGCCGCCACCGATCATGCCCACCGTCGGCAGGCTGTTGTCGTCACGCATGCCGTCCACCCCTGAATTCACTGATCACGGCGCAAGCTTAATCGTGCCGAAACCACCGGCTTCCCGACACGGTTCGACGCGCGTAATCGGTCACGGTGAGCTCAGATCGGCGAGCAGTTCCATACCTTCCAGAGGGTCGGAGGGCAGGCGGGCAAGCCGTAGTCGCGGCCGGTCGTCCTCCGGTTGCACCGCCAACCGATCGCGAAGGTCACCGATGACGACCTCCCATCCGGGGGCCAACCGCCACAGCGATACAACCGGACCGGTCTCGGTCAAGGTCGTGCAGTCGGTGATGTCCAGTTCATCGAGGAGACGTCCGTAGTCGAGACGGGCCACCACCCGATCGAACCCGTTGACGCTCGTGGGCACCACCACCGCCATGAGACCGTGGTCCCCGGCAGATCCGTCCCGGTAAAGCGTCAACATCGCTACGCGAATCCGTTGCAGGGCATCGTCTGCCATCGACTCGTCGCGTATACAGCGAAACCAGCGGCGTTGTTCCATCAGCACCTCACATCCACAGGTGGGCCTCCACCGGCCCGATGCTGGAATGACGCGCGTCCACGTCCCTTATGACGCGATCTCGTCTAATCTGTTGACGACTCGTTCACTTCGCTTCGCGATGGGGAACGTCGGCCCAGCGAAAGATCACATCCTCCCAATGGCAAGCCAGTCCCCCGGTGACTCTCATATTGACAACGACGACACGGACGTTCTCACCGACGGCGAGCTGATCGCAGCCACGCGCGGCGGCGACACCGCCGCCTACGGTCGGTTGTACGAACGGCACGTCGACGCCGCACGCCGCCTTGCGAGGGCTCTCGCCAAGGACGCCGCCGAAGCCGACGATCTGGTGTCGGAAACCTTCGCGCGCCTGTTGGCGACACTGGTGGACGGCCGGGGGCCGGACCTGGCGTTCCGGGCCTACCTGCTGACCACGTTGCGCAACACCTTCTACGACCGGACGCGCCGCAACCGCAAGGTCGAACTCACCGACGACATGACCCGGCACGACCACGGTGAGGTCTTCGAGGACCCGGCGGTCGCCTCGCAGGAGCGACGGTACGCGGCTCGGGCGTTCCATCGGTTGCCCGAGAGATGGCAGGTCGTGCTGTGGCACACCGAGGTGGAAGGCGAATCGGCCGCCGATATCGCACCGTTGCTCGGGCTGACCCCCAACGGGGTGTCGGCGCTGGCCTATCGGGCTCGCGAACGCCTTCGCCAGATGTATCTGCAGGAGCACATCGGCCAATCCCCGCAGGAGAGCTGCCGCTGGACCGCCGATCGGTTGGGGGCTCGGGTCCGGGGCGGCCTGGCCAACCGCGATTCGCTCAAAGTGGATGAGCACCTGCGCGGTTGCGCTGCCTGCGGCATGCTTCTGCTGGAGCTGACCGAGGTCAACAGCGGCATGCGTGAGGTGCTCGCGTTCCTGATCATGGGAGTGTCGGCGCCGGTCTACCTGGGGGCGTCCGGAACGGCCAAGACAGTCGCAGCCGGGTGGTTCGCCGGCGGCCTCGCCACGATCACCGAAACCGGTCGCGCCATAGCCGATTGGGCCCGGCGGATCCTTCAGCATCTTGGCGGCAGAGTCGTGGCCGCCACCGGCGCCGCCACCGCGGTTTTGGCGGCTGCCCTCATTCTCGTCTTGGTCGCGAACTCGCCGGCCCCGGAACCGGAGGCATACGCCGATCCCGCGCCGCAAACCACGCCGGACGAATCAGACGACGATCCGGATGAGCAGGAGGAACCCGACGAACCCGACGACGACCCCACCGAGGATCCGGACGAACCCGACGACGACCCGGCCGACGATCCGGACGACGAAACGGAGGAGACCGCGGGCGACTACGTCATCGACACCGACGTCACGTTGGCTTCGCTGACGGCCGGCGGTGACGGAACACTGCCCATCACGTTGACGGCACCCGATGCACCACCGGGCCGGGTACAGCCCGTGGTCGGGCGCCCGGAGGCGGCGCGAACGCCTCCGACATCTGGCCGGGTGACGTTGTCGCTGACGGTCCCGGCGGGCGTGTCCAGCCGGGGCGGGGACGTCGGCGACGGCTGGACCTGTGAGTCGGGAACGGGTTCGTTCACGTGTGAACGTGGGCCGCTGTCTCCGGGACAGACGACCGTCGCGTCCCTCGTACTCTCCGTTCCCGGCGACGTGACCGGCTTTCACACGGTCGAAGCGACCGTGTCCGGTGGCGGCTTCGAAGGAAACGCTCGACTGCGGACACCCGTCGCGCCGGCGGGAACCACCGTCGCCTATGCCTCCGATACCGAGGCGACCGGGATCGCCACAGCGGGAAACACACTGCTGAGTTGCATCCCCCGAAGCCTGTGCCACCATGGGTTCGCCGACAACCACACGTCTCTCATGGCCCCCTATTCGGCTCCCGGAGCCCCGCCCGGCCTGGCCGGCGACACGGCCACAAGCGGCTCGTTCCTCTCCGTCCCCTCGGGTGCACGGATACTGTGGGCTGGCCTGTACTGGGCAAGCTCGACGAACGACGCGCCGCCACCGTTGAAACTCATGATGCCGTCGGGTGGATGGCACGACATCACCGCGACGCGTGGTTGGTCGGGACACGATCGACCGGTGTATCAGTCGGCGGCCGATATCACCGGCATGGTTTCGGGAAGCGGTGAGTACTGGGTGGGGGTACCGGAGGACGCTCTCCCGAACGGACCGACCCATTACGCGGGGTGGGGAATCACCGTGGTTTATCAGGAATCGGGAGCCGCGCCGAGGGAGACCGCCGTCTACGAGGGCCTCGCACAACCCGGGGCGGGTGGAGCCCTCACCGTCGATGTCCCGCACGGCGGCGATATGCAGGTCGGATACACCCTGTGGGACGGAGATCGAACGTTGACCGGGGACGACCTGACCGTCGGCACGAACTCGGTCGGTAACGGAAACATCGGGTACAGCACGTGTTTGTCGGCGTTGGAGGGCGGCGACTGGCACACCTTCGGTGTCGACGTCGCCGACCATCGCGTCACCACCGGCCCCGGGCCTTCCCCCGTCACCGTGTCCGTCGGGTCCGATCCGTTGGACATCGGGGTCCTCGCCGTCGCAGCGCCGCCACCGCCGCGATGAGCCGCTCGTCCGGCACCGCCACCGCTCGAGCTTTCCGGTGGTTGTCCCAGGGGTTTCCCGATATGAGTCGGGAGGCCGGCAAGTTCGCGGTCGTCGGCACGATCGCCTATGTCGTCGACACGGTGTTGTTCAACGTCGCGTATTACGGCTGGGATTTTCACACGCTGACCGCCAAGATCTTGTCCACGGCGGTCACCGTGACCCTGGCCTACGTCGGCAACCGGACGTGGACGTGGCGCAATCGTCCACATCGAGGGGTGAGGCGCGAGTACACACGCTACTTCGGGTTCAACACGGTCGGCCTGGGTATCACGTTGTTGAGCGTCTGGGGGTACCAGGCGGCGGTGGTGCGATGGCCGCAGGTCCTGGACAACCCGCTCGCGCTCAACCTCGTGGTCAACGTGATCGGTGTCGGTGCCGCCTCGCTGTTTCGTTTCTACGCATATCGCACCTGGGTTTTCACGGAGGAGCCGGGACACGATTCGAGACCGCACTGAGTAAGCGGCCGCCCCTGGTTCGTGGAACGTACGATGGCGCCGTGCGACTGGCCGAACGACTACCGAAACGATGGCGGGCTCTCGCCACCGAGGTCTTCAGGTTCGCCGGCATCGGGGCGGTAAACACCGTCATCAGTCTCGCGATCTTCAACGCGTTGTTGCCGATGGGGCCGTTGAAGGCCAACGTCGTTGCGACCACGGTGGCCACGACGTGTTCCTACTTCATGAACCGCCATTGGACGTATCGGCACCTTCCCAGGTCGTCGCTGCGCCGTGAGTACGGCCTGTTCTTCTTTTTCAACCTCGTCGGGCTGCTGATCGAGTCGGCGATTCTGTTCGTCGCCCGGTATGGAATGCACTTCAACGAACACACCGACGTACTTGCATTCAACATCGCGAAGTTCGGTGGGTTGGTATTGGCGACGGTGTTCAGGTTCTGGGCGTACCGGCGGTTCGTCTTCGGCGTCCACCGGGCGGACCGTACCGAGCCGGTCGTCGTCGACACGTCCGACGACGACGCACCCGTGGAGACGTTTTCCAAGCGGTAGGGTCGGTTCCCATGCACCTATCCGGCACCGGAACCCCGGCCGAACTGTTCTATGAAGATCTCACGCCGGGACGTGAATTCGACCTTGGTCGGGTGCTCGTCGACGACACCGACATGCGGCGTTTCGCCGACCGGTTTGATCCACAGTGGTACCACACTGACGATGGGTTGGCCTCCGACGGACCGTTCGGAAACGTCACCGCCAGCGGCTGGTACACCGCGTCGCTGTTCATGCGCATGTACGTCGACGCGGTGCTGTCGAAGGCGGCCGCCGAGGCGTCACCGGGAGTCGAGGAGATGCGGTGGACGGCGCCGGTCTACGCCGGAGACCGCCTGTCGGGCCGGCTGTCCGTCCTGGAGCAGTCGCTCTCGCGGACGCGGCCCGGCCTGGGTACCGTGAAGTTGGCGGGAGCGTTGCGCTGTGACACGCGAGGAGTCGACGTCATCCGGATGCGTTTCCGAGGATGGTTCGCGTTGCGGTCGAGCTGAGCCCTCAGGCGCCACCGTCGTCGACACCGGTACGGCGGTTGCGGTCCTCTTCGACGAGCTTGTACAGCGTCGACTGAACCATCTCCACTTTGGGCATGTCTTTGAAAATCACGGAGCCCTGTTCGCTGGCGGACTGGACTATCAACGTGCCGAAACGAAACATACGTTCGAGGACGGACTGCTCAAAGGACACGTCGTTGACCCGTGCAAAGGGGATGTCGCGCCCCTTCCGTGTGATGACACCGGTTCGCAGCAGGAGACGGTGAGTGGTGAAGACGTAGTGGGTGGTCGCCCACGTGACCCAGGGAAGCACCGCCAACCACAGGATCAGCAGCACGGCCAGAGCCGCGACCACGATACGGCCGATGCCCACCCAGCCGCCCCACGCGTCGGGCAAGGCGAAGAAACCGATGGTTCCCAGCGCACCGAAGACAATGAACCACAGCATCGGAGCGACAAGCTCTTTCCAGTGCGGGTGCATGTGCAGAACGACCCGCTCATCCTCTGCGAGCAGGTTATGTGGGAACCCCACGGGCGAACCTCCAAAGACTACCGACACGGGGTGCGCCCCGCACGATGCAAGTTACCGCATCACCACCACCGTGACCGCGTCGCCTGAGAGGCCGTCCACCGATGTCGTCGTACCTTTCCCGCCACCGGGAACGGCGCACCATGGGCTCCACAATATAGGGAGCCTCGGGGGGACACAACGGCGTAACGGCTAGGAAACCCAGCCTTTTCTACTCGCCTGCCACCCGAGCTGGATCCGGGTGTCGACGCCGGCGGCGTCCATGAGGTCACGTACTCGACGTTGAACCGTGCGAAGCCCCACTCCCAGCCTCACCGCGATCGCCTGGTCGGTCAGCCCCGCCAACAACAGCGACAGAAGCAGCCGGTCGTCGGGATCGGCGAGGCCGTCTCCGCTCAACGGTGGACAGTCGCCTCCCGCCGCGGGGACGGCCGTCGGCCATACCTGTTCGAAAAGTCCACGCGCCAGTTGAATCAACGAGGGATGTTCCGTCGCCAAGGTGATCGGCTCGTACTCACCGTAATCGCTGACCAAGGCGATCCTGTCGTCGACGATCATGAGTTTGACCGGCAGAGACGAGGCAAACCGTATCTGCTTGCCCAGGTCGGCCGCGCCGCGCACGGTTTGCATGACACCGGGGTCCTCCAGCATCGACCGTTCGTAGACCAGCCGAAACTCGACACCTCGATCGGCGGCGCTGTCGATGCGAGTGGAATCGTCGGTGATCAGCGGCGGCCTGACGAGTTTGCACACCTGCTCCCGCGATTGCTCCTGCAGCTGCATCACACGGGATCGCAAAGCCTCCAACCCCCGGATCGTCTCGCAACCGGGCATCACACCGTTGCGGGTCTGAGCGTTGCGATACACCTGCTCGAGTTCCCCGAAGGCCTCGTAGCCGGTACGCAGCTGCTCCAGGCGGTCCGACAGGAGGTCCATGAGGGTCGAATCGGGTGCCACGGCGGCGTAACGCCGATCGGTGACGCGTTTGGCCAGGCCCCTCTCCACCAACAGCTCCAGCGGTTCTCTGACCGCGTCGGTAGTGATCTCCAAGGCGTGTGACAGGCCGTCGAGGTCGCTGTCGGGTACCGCCAAGAGCGCACGGTAGGTGTTCTCCTCCTCCGCGCTGAGCCCCAGCGCGGCAAGGGAGCGACCTAGCACGTCGAGCACCTCCCAGTCCTCGGCCGACACGCGCCCCGTCGTCGGCCGGCCGATCTTTGCGCCGACGCACTCCGCCGACCCCACCCTAACCTCGGAGGTTGGACGCCTCGCCCGTCAGTGGCGCAACCGTACGTGGTGAACGTCTCCGGCGGCCACCGCGATGCGTTCGTCGCCGGTGTCGACCACTAGGCGACCGTCCTGATCGATGTCGTCGGCGACGCCCAGGATCCGATCGCCGTGGGGAAGTTCGACGCGCACCTGACGACCGAGCGTGTGACAGTACGTCCGGTAGTCCCGCCGCAACCGGCTGAGTTCCGGGTCTCCCCCATACCCCAGCCAGCGCTGGTAACGCCGCCCGAAACCGGTGACCAGCGCACAGAGCAGACGCGTCCGGTCCAACTCCGTGGCGCCCGCCAGCCGCAGTGACGTCGTGTCGGCCCGAGGCAGTTCGTCACGGGTGAGCGTGACGTTGAGCCCCACCCCCAGCACAACCGCACCACCGGCGACCTCGGCCAGAATGCCTGCCGCCTTGTGCGCCGCCTCGGTGAGCAACAGGTCGTTGGGCCATTTCAACGCCGCGTCCAATCCGGTCACTTCACCGACGGCGTCCGCCAGCGCCACCCCGGCCAACAGCGGCAGCCAACTCCACCGTCCCTGAGGGACGGTGGGGCGTAGTAGCATCGACACGGCCAGGCCCGCGCCGGACGGTGACTCCCAGCCACGCTCGGCCCGTCCCCTGCCCTCCGACTGGTGTTCGGCGGTCACCACGTGACCGGCTGCGGCACCCGAACGCGCGAGACGGGCGACTTCGGCGTTGGTGGAGTCGATCACGTCGTGCACGGCCACCTCGGTCCACGGGCCGGTACCCGCCAGCTGCGACAGAACAGTACGGTCCAGCGGTCGTCGGTCGGTCATCCTTCGGGTCCCCCGGTGTCGAGTCGTTGCGGCGGCATTCATTGTGACCGTCCCGGCTCAGGACTCAGCACCGTCGGGTGGGCGAGAAGTGGTGCCGGTACGATCACGGCGTGCCGGATATCGATATTCACACCACAGCGGGGCGACTCGCCGATCTCGCGGCTCGACGCGAAGAGGCGGTGCACGCCGGGTCGGCCCGAGCAGTGGAGAAGCAACACGCTCGAGGCAAGAAGACCGCCAGAGAACGCATCGCGATGCTCCTGGACGAAGGCTCCTTCGTGGAGCTGGACGAGATGGCCCGGCACCGCAGCACCAACTTCGGTTTGGACAAGAACCGTCCCTACGGCGACGGGGTCATCACCGGTTACGGCACCGTCGACGGTCGTGAGGTGTGCGTGTTCGCGCAGGACTTCACGGTGTTCGGGGGCTCGCTCGGGCAGGTCTTCGGGGAGAAGATCGTCAAGGTCATGGACCTGGCAGTACGCACCGGACGTCCGATCATCGGCATCAACGACTCCGGTGGCGCCCGCATCCAGGAGGGCGTCGTCTCCCTGGGGTTGTACGGCGAGATCTTTTTCCGCAACGTGCGCGCCTCCGGTGTGATCCCGCAGATCTCGCTGGTGATGGGACCGTGCGCCGGTGGGGCCGTGTACTCCCCCGCGATCACGGACTTCACGATCATGGTCGACCAGACGTCGCACATGTTCATCACCGGTCCCGATGTCATCAAGACCGTGACCGGTGAGACCGTCGGTATGGAGGAACTGGGCGGAGCCAGGACGCACAACACCACGTCCGGCAACGCGCACCATCTGGCCGCCGACGAAGAAGACGCGATCGACTACGTCAAGCAGTTGCTGAGTTTCCTTCCCAGCAACAACATGGACGAGCCGCCTGTTTACGACACCGACGCGGGTGTCGAGGTCACCGACACCGACATCGCCCTGGACACGTTGGTGCCCGACTCGGCTAACCAGCCTTACGACATGCACACGGTCATCACCTCGGTGCTCGACGACGGCGACTTCTGTGAGGTTCAGCCGCTGTTTGCACAGAACATCGTCGTGGGGTACGGCCGCATCGAGGGGCGCACCGTGGGCGTTGTCGCGAACCAGCCGATGCACTTCGCAGGTTGCCTCGACATCAACGCCTCGGAGAAGGCCGCCCGGTTTGTTCGCACGTGCGACGCGTTCAACATTCCGGTGGTCACCTTCGTCGACGTCCCGGGGTTCCTGCCCGGCACCGACCAGGAGTACAACGGCATCATCCGGCGCGGCGCCAAGCTGCTGTTCGCCTACGCGGAGGCGACGGTCCCGAAGTTGACCGTCATCACGCGGAAGGCGTACGGCGGGGCCTACGACGTGATGGGGTCGAAGCATCTGGGTGCGGATCTCAACTTCGCGTGGCCGACGGCTCAGATCGCCGTGATGGGTGCTCAGGGGGCGGTGAACATCCTGTATCGACGCGATTTGGCCGAGGCCGCCGACCCCGAGTCCCGCCGGTCGGAGTTGATCCGCGAATACGAGGACACCTTGTGCAACCCGTACGTGGCCGCCGAGCGCGGTTACGTCGACGCGGTGATCGCGCCGTCCAAGACGCGGGTGGAACTCATCCGTGGATTGCGTCTTCTGCGTTCGAAGCGGGAATCGCTTCCTCCGAAGAAGCACGGCAACATCCCGCTGTAACGCCTTTCACCGGCGACTCCGGGTGAGCGAGAGTGTGCGGGTCGCACCGTGCATTGTCATTTGACCGCGCGGTGGCGGCGCCCGTTCCGCCCCGATTCCGGTAGCTTCGTTATGGGTGCGTGATCTTTTATGAGGTCGACGACGGGCCTGTGCTCCGCGGTGTCGATCATTGCGGCCTGGTCCGTCGACCCATTGGAATCTACATTGGAGTCTGATATGTCGATGCTTGACCATGACTGCTTTAACAAGGTGTCTCGGCGATACGCGATTTTGATCGATGTCGGATACCTCTACGCAGCCGCCGCCGAGGTCATCCTCGGAGTCACTTCCCGCCGCGAATACAAGGTCGACGCAGAACCCCTGATTTCCTCGCTCATCGCACGTGCCAACAGCCGACTCCCCGACGGCGAGCTGTTGCGTGTCTATTGGTTTGACGCCGCCAGGGACCGGGTGCCCACCGTCGATCAACGTGTGATCGCCCACATGGAATTGGTAAAGGTCCGTCTTGGCAATCTCAATTCGCGCGGTCAGCAAAAAGGGGTCGACGCGATGATTCGAACCGACCTGGAACAGTTGTCCCGTCACCGCGCCATTCACGAAGCGGTCCTTTTGGCCGGAGACGAGGACATGGTGTCCGCGGTGGAGGTCGCACAGGCCTACGGCGTCCGGGTCCACGTGTGGGGTGTTGAGCCGCCTTACGGAACCAACCAGGCGGAGCGGCTGGTGTGGGAGGCCGACACGCTGGACATCATCTCGGCCGACGACTGCCGCCCGTATTTCTCGAAGCTCGGAACCGCGGCGGCCGCCTCGACCAAGATCGCAGGCGCTCCCATCGCCGAACCGGTACCTCAGCAACCCTCACCGGCGTCGGTTTTCGGCCAACGGCACTCGGTTGCGGTGACCATGAGCGCCGCCGACGCTCTGGAGGAGGCCGAGCAGGCAAAACCGATGTTCGTCCGTTCCAGCAGCGGAGGGAAGTACGACCAGGAGACCGTCATCTCGATCGGCGAATACGTCGCACACAAATGGATTCTTACGCGTGGTCGTGAGAACATCGCGGATCTTCTCCCGGGCCCGACGCTTCCCACCGTCATCGACAAGGAGCTTCTGGTCGAGGCCGAGAAGGAACTGGGATACTCGCTTCGCGACCACCCCGGGGCCCGCATCTGGGTCCGCGACGGCTTCTGGGAACGTGTGAACCGCGAATTCGATATCGAAAGGTGATCTCATGGATCTGTTGGTGACGAGCGGCTCCCCCACCGACGTCGAGCTTGGTGTGATCTGCGCGGTCGTTTCCGCCTCGGAGGCCCCTGACCAGCCACAACGCCGCCCTGTCCGGGGGGCGTGGTCCCACCCCGGCCGAACGTTGGGTATGTCACGCAACTGGCGTGATTCCACGCTGCCGCCTTTGGTCACCGGTAGCGGTATCGCTTAGGCTGCGCGCATGAGGTTCATTTTGGCTTCGGCCTCCCCGGCACGCCTCACTGCGCTTCGCTCGGCGGGTATCGACCCGGAGGTCATCGTCTCCGGTGTAGACGAGTCGACCGTCACCGAGGAATCACCCGGTCGGTTGTGTCGTGCGTTGGCCAAGGCGAAGGCCAAGGCCGTCGCCGCCGACATATCCGACGGTTATGTACTCGGCTGCGATTCCGTACTCGAGTTCGACGGTGAAGCGTGTGGCAAACCCACGGCTCCCGAAGATGCGATCAGCCGCTGGAAGGCGATGCGAGGACGGTCGGGCATCCTGCACACCGGGCACTGCCTGATCGACACCTCTCGAGAACGGCGTCTCATCCGGTCGTCGTCCACTACCGTGCACTTCGCAGATTTGACGGACCGCGAGGTCACCGACTACGTCGCCAGCGGAGAACCGATGCGTGTTGCCGGTGGCTTCACGATCGACAGCCTCGGCGCACCCTTCATCGAGCGCATCGACGGCGATCCCGGTACCGTGATCGGGGTCTCACTGCCGCTACTGCGTCACATGTTCATCGCCTGGGGCGTCACCATGGCGCAACTGTGGAATGTGAAGGTGTGACGACGACTCCCTCGGAACGCCGTTGCGGCAGGGGCACCACGATCGTTATCGCGGTGAACGTCCGACATCGACGCGAGGAGCACCCATGAGCAACCCGATTCGGGAACACCCGTTGAAGGGGCAGTTCAACACCGAGACCGCCGACTGGCGGCGCACCACGAACGACGACGGATCTCCGGGGAAGCTGGAGATAGGTTTCGCCGACAACGGCCTGGTGGCGTTGCGGTATGCGGAAGAACCCGACGGGACCATCCTGATTTACACCCCCGAAGAATGGGACGCGTTCGTCGCAGGCGTCAAGGACGGCGAGTTCGACATCGAGGTTCTTCAAGAGGACGCTCGTCAGGCCGAAGCCGAGGAACAGGCCCGGTCGGCGGCTCGGAATTGATGTACCGGGGGCGTGACGCCCCCGGTGTGTCGAACAACCGTCATGCGGTAGCGCGGGCGAACCGACGTCCTGCGAAGAAGACCAGCAGGAGCGCCAGCGGCGCGAGGATGACGCCGGCCTGCCAAATCACCGGGTTCGTCAGGTCCCCGTTGAAAAGGGCTCGAGCCGCGTCCACCGCATACGCGAACGGGTTGAATGTGGCGAGGGTCCGCAACCAGTCGGGGGCGACCGTCAACGGCAACATGATGCCCGACAACAACAGCACCGGCTGAGTGATGGTGTTGAGCAGCGGTGCCATGGCGTCTTCGCTCTTCAGCACCAGCGCCACCCCGTAAGAAGCCGCCGACAGTCCCACCCCGATGGCCACCACGATCAGCAGCATCATGGCCAGTCCCGGCCAGTTGACGGGCAGGCCCGCCAGCGGGCTTGACAACAGGACGAGAACCACCGACTGAAAGACGAGAGTCGATACGTCGCGTGCCGAACGACCCAGTAGGAGAGCCATCCGGCTCACCGGGGTCACGCGCATCCGCTCGAGTACGCCTTCTCGGACCTCCGCTATCAGCCCGAATCCCGTGAACAGGGTCCCGAACATCGCCATCATGATGACCAGCCCGGGGACGAAGGTCTCCATGGCGCCGTATTCGAAGCCCATCTGTCGAGTGGGCATGTTTTGCAGCAACGGCCCGAAGAGCACCAGGTAGTACAGCGGCTGAATGAGCATCACGAACAACCAGACCGGTTGCCGCACCACCAGCCCCATCTGCCGCGAGTAAACGAGCCAGGTGTCACGAACGAGTTTCATGGGTTGCACCTTCTGCAGGTTCAGGAAGCCGCTTCACGCAGCGAACGTCCGGTTTGTTTAAGGAACACGTCGTCGAGGCTGGGGCGATGCAACTCGATCGACGTCGGAGCGATGTCGGCCGTGTCGAGGGCACGGAGAATGTCGGGAACGGCAACCGATCCCTCGTCCACATACAGGCGCAGTGTGGCCAATCCGACGGTGTCGGGCTCGCCCGCTTCGATCCCGCGGACGAACGGTTTGTCGGTGAGCAGGCCGACGGCTCGGTCGGTGGGCGCGACCAAGCCGATGTCGACGATGTCTCCGGCGATCTGACGCTTGAGGTCACGCGGGGTGCCTTCGGTGACGATGCGGCCGCCGTCGATGATCGCCAGACGGTCGCACAGCGCGTCGGCTTCGTCCAGATAATGCGTGGTCAAAAAGATCGACGTTCCTCGCCGTCTGAGTTCACGCACCTCGTCCCACATGTGCGCGCGTGACTGGGGGTCGAGCCCGGTGGTGGGTTCGTCAAGGAACAACAGCTGCGGACGGTGAACGGTGCCCAGCGCCACGTCGAGGCGGCGTTTTTGGCCCCCGGAATAGCCTTTGATCTTTCTATCGGCGAATTCACCCAGTTCAAACGCGGTGATCAGCTCGGCGGCACGTTCACGACACGCCGCCTTCGGCATTTCGTAGAGCCTGCCCTGCATGATCAGCTCCTCGCGAGCGGACACCTCTCCCCAGGTGCCGCCGGACTGCCCGACGTACCCGACGGCCCGCCTGACATCGGTCGGGTTTCGCCGTAGGTCGTGTCCGGCGATACGGGCCGTGCCTCCGGACGGTTCGAGAAGGGTCGCCAGCATGCGCAGGGTGGTGGTTTTACCGGCACCGTTGGGCCCCAGAAATCCGAAGATCTCACCTTCTTCGACGAAGAGGTCGACGCCGCGCACGGCTTCGACCTCTTCTTTACCTCTACGACTGCGGTAGGTCTTCCGCAGTCCGGACGTTTCGATCAGCACGACGTTTCCTCTCCATACACAAAAGCCGCCACACGCGACGCCAGTGCGACATCATTCCGGTTCGGTTTGACAGTAGCAAGGCCTCAATTAAGACGTCAAAAGAGATGTTCCACACGGACTGCGAACGAGGAGACGTCCGCATTACGCCCCGGAAGCCGTGGGGCCAAACCGTTCTCGCCTGCGGCGCCACACTCCGCGCGACCGGTCTGCTCTCCGCCGGGTGTGCTCACCCTCACGGCGGTCTCTCGGACTTCCACCCTCCGCGACGGACTATTACACTCCTGGGGTGCCCAGATCGGGCGCCGCCGATCGGTACTGCCTCGGGACGAGGTAAAGGGAGCCGACCGGGTCCGGTTACCCACCAGGAGGAGTACGTCAGGTGCACAAGGTGCTAGTCGCCAACCGAGGCGAAATCGCTGTACGAGTCATCCGTGCCTGTGTCGATGAGGGCCTGACCAGTGTCGCCGTCTACAGCGACTCCGACCGCGACGCACCTCACGCGCGACTTGCCGACGAGGCCTACGCACTCAACGGCGTCACGGCGGCCGACACCTACCTCGTGTTCGACAAACTTCTCGACATCGCCGCACGCAGCGGCGCCGACGCGATCCACCCCGGTTACGGTTTCCTGTCGGAGAACGCGGACTTCGCCCAAGCCGTGATCGATGCCGGCCTCACCTGGATCGGCCCCACTCCGCAAGCCATCCGCGACCTTGGCGACAAGGTCGTGGCCCGGCATATCGCCGCTCGAGCCGGTGCGCCGTTGGTCCCCGGTACCAGTGAACCGGTCGCCGGACCCGAGGAAGTGCTCGCGTTCTCCGATGAGCATGGTCTTCCCATCGCGATCAAGGCCGCATTCGGGGGCGGCGGACGCGGCTTGAAGGTCGCTCGTGAGCGCGACGAGGTGGCGGCTCTCTACGAATCGGCGGTTCGCGAAGCGGAGGCGTCGTTCGGGCGCGGTGAATGCTTCGTCGAACGTTATCTCGACAAGCCGCGGCATGTTGAGGCCCAGGTCCTGGCGGATAAGGTCGGTAACGTCGTCGTGGTCGGGACCCGTGACTGTTCCCTTCAGCGGCGCCACCAGAAACTGGTGGAGGAGGCCCCGGCACCGTTTTTGACCGACGATCAGCGTCACCGCATTCACTCCGCAGCCAAGGCGATCTGCACAGAGGCCGGATATCACGGAGCGGGCACCGTCGAGTTCCTGGTGGGCCAGGACGGAACGATCTCGTTCCTTGAGGTGAACACGCGCCTGCAGGTGGAGCACCCGGTGAGCGAGGAAACCACCGGCATCGACCTCGTTCGTGAACAGTTCCGCATTGCGCGCGGCGAGTCCCTGGACATGCCGCAAGACCCAGCGCCGCGCGGCCATTCGATCGAGTTCCGCATCAACGGTGAAGACCCGGGGCGCAACTTCCTTCCGGCACCGGGGACGGTCACGAAGCTGCGGCTGCCCAGCGGCCCGGGCGTGCGTGTCGACACCGGTATCGACGAGGGTTCGGTCATCGACGGCAACTTCGACTCTCTGTTGGCGAAGGTCATCATCACAGGCGCCACGCGTGCTCAGGCGATCGAGCGTTCACGCCGGGCACTGGCCGAAATGACCGTCGAAGGCATGGCCACCGCGCTGCCATTCCATCGGGCGGTGCTCGACGACCCCGCGTTCACCGAGGAACCGTTTACAGTCCACACCCGCTGGATCGAAACCGAGTGGGACAACCGTGTGCCGCCGTTCACCGACGCCGCGAGTGTCGACGAGGCACAACCGCGACGTGAGATCGTCGTCGAGGTCGACGGAAAACGCGTCGGGGTGAGCCTTCCGGCAGATTTCGGTGGAGCCGGCGGTTCCTCGGCCGGCAGGGCTGCACCCAAGAGGACGTCGAAGCGTTCGACGGCCACCGCCGCCGGTGGCGACGCATTGGTCTCGCCGATGCAGGGCACGGTCGTCAAAATCGAGGTTTCCGACGGGCAGACCGTTGCCGAAGGTGACACTGTGCTGGTGTTGGAGGCGATGAAGATGGAGCAACCGCTCGCGGCGCACAAGGCGGGCACTGTGACCGGATTGTCGGCCGCCGTCGGCGACGTCGTCTCGGCAGGTGCCGCGCTCTGTGAGATCAAAGAATGACCATCCGCTAGCTGCGAGGGATTCATGCGGTTTTTGAACGGGGATGTTCCGACCACGGACCTGACGTATTCGGACGTGTTCATGGTGCCGACACGTTCGTCGGTGGCGTCACGTCTGGCAGTGGACCTGTCCACTCGGGATGGCTCGGGTGCGACGGTTCCGATCGTCGCCTCCAACATGACCGCCGTCTCGGGGCGGCGTATGGCCGAGACGCTGGCGCGTCGGGGTGGACTGGCCGTCATTCCGCAGGACATCCCGGTCGACGTCGTCGCCGATGTCGTCTCGTGGGTGAAGAACCGTGCGACCCAAGCGGATACGGCGTTGACCCTTACCGGTGCCCACACCGTCGGTGACGCGTTGGCGCTGCTCCCCAAGCGCGCGCACGGTGCGGTGATCATCGTCGACGAGGACCAACGACCCGTCGGCGTCGTGACCGAACACGACTGTGCCGGTGTCGACCGCTTCTCGCAGCTGAGGTACGTCGCCACGACCGACGTGTTGACCATCCGTTCGGGAACGGCCGCCGAAGACACCTTCAACCGGCTGTACGAAGCCAACCGCAAACTGGCGCCGGTGGTCGACGACAACGGACGGCTCACCGGGATCATCACGCGTGCCGGTGCGCTGCGTAACACCCTGTATCGGCCCAATGTTGATGCGGACGGTCGGCTGCGGATAGCCGCCGCCGTCGGCATCAACGGCGATGTGACGACCAAGGCGATCCAGCTCAGGGAGACCGGCGTCGATCTTCTCGTCGTCGACACCGCTCACGGTCACCAGGAACGGATGCGTGACGCCTTGGCGCTGGTGCGAAAGGCCGTCCCCGATCTTCCGCTGGCGGCCGGCAACGTCGTCACCGCCGCAGGTGTCGCCGATCTGGTCGACGCCGGTGCCGACATCGTCAAGGTCGGTGTCGGGCCGGGCGCGATGTGCACCACGCGGATGATGACCGGCGTGGGGCGGCCACAGTTCTCGGCGGTCCTCGAGTGCGCAACCGAGGCGCGCCGTCTCGGCAGGTACGCGTGGGCCGACGGCGGCGTTCGACACCCCCGTGACGTCGCGCTCGCGTTGGCCGCGGGCGCGTCGGCGGTCATGGTGGGATCGTGGTTCGCAGGGACGTTCGAGTCACCGGGTGATCTACAACGCGACGCTGACGGGCGACTGTACAAGGAGAACTTCGGCATGGCGTCGGCCCGGGCGGTGAAGCTGCGTACCGCAGCCGATTCGCCGTTCGAGCAGGGCCGCAAGGCGCTGTTCGAGGAGGGCATCTCCACCTCACGTATGTACCTGGATCCGGCGCGCCCCGGTGTGGAGGACGTCCTCGACTCGATCGTGGCAGGGGTACGCAGCGCATGCACCTACGCGGGCGCAGGCAATCTCGAGGAGTTCCGCGAACAGGCGGTGATCGGTGTCCAGTCGGCCGCGGGGTTCACCGAGGGCGCGCCGCTCTCCGACTGGTAGCCGCCGCGACGGCGAACTCGAAGCGCCGGTGCATCCGCCGCTCGGGTGTCCGGGGATGGCGAGCGGCGGATCAGCGTTCCTACGTGAACTCGTGCTGCATCAGTTGCCGCGCCGCTTCGGCCAGGGAACCGGAGAACGACGGGTAAATCGTGATGGTCTGGGCCAGCTGCGCGACGGTCAGGTGGTTTTCGATGGCCAGCGAGATCGGCAGGATGAGTTCACTGGCGTCGGGTGCGACCACGACACCACCGACGACCAGCCCCGAGGCGGGGCGGCAGAAGAGCTTGACGAACCCGTCGGCGTTGCCCGACATCTTCGCCCTGGCGTTGCCCTCCAGGGGGAGGGTGATGGTGCGGGCGGGTACCCGGCCGGAGTCGACGTCGGCCTGGGTTGCGCCGACGGTGGCCAGCTCCGGGTCGGTGAACACGTTCGCCGCAACGGTTTGCAGCTGCAACGGTTTGACGGCCTCACCAAGCGCGTGCCACATGGCGATGCGGCCCTGCATCGCGGCGACGGACGCCAACATGTGAACACCGGTGACGTCACCGGCCGCATAAACTCCGGGAACGCTCGTGCGGGATACCCGGTCGGTTTTGATGAATCCGTAGTCGGTCAAGGTCACCCCCACATCCGCAAGGCCGAGCCCCGCGGTGTTGGGGACCGAACCGACCGTCATCAACGCGTGAGATCCGGTCAGTCGTGTGCCGTCTGCCAGGTCGACCTTCACGCCGTCGCCTTCAGCGGCGACGCTCATGGCCCGGGCGTTGGAAATGATCGTCATGCCTCGGTCGACGAACACCGATTCGATGGCCTGCGCCGCGTCTGTGTCCTCATGTGGAAGTACGTGGTCACGCGACGAGACCAACGTGACGTCGACGCCCATCGCCAGGTATGCGGAGGCGAATTCGGCACCGGTGACACCGGAACCCACGACGATGAGCTTTTCCGGAAGCTGTTCGAGGTCGTAGACCTGCCTCCAGGTGAGGACGCGTTGACCGTCCGGGCGGGCGTCACGCAGAATGCGGGGGCTGGCGCCGGTCGCGAGCAAAACCACGTCGGCCGTGAGCTCGTAGGCTGAACCTCCCGCGGGGACCACCTGGACTCGGTGACTGAAATCACTGTTCCGACCGACAAGCTTGGCTCGACCTGTGACGTAATCGACGCCCACTTTGACCAGTTTTGTGCAGATGTCCGCCGACTGTTGCAACGCCAACATCTTCACTCGGTCGTGAACGGCGGTGGCGTCGACGGTGATGTCACCTGCTCGAACTCCCAACGCCTCCGCCCGGAGCATCGACGTGCGGGCCGTGGACGAGGCGATGAACGTCTTAGAGGGGACGCAGTCACTGATAACGCAGGCCCCACCTGCCCCGGTGTCCTCGACCAGCGTCACTTCCGCCTCGAACTGTGCCGCGACCAGGGCCGCCTCGTACCCGGCGGGCCCGCCTCCGATGATGACAATCCGCGACACGATTCGATCTCGCCCTTCCATTAGCCGACAACTACCGCACACCGATTGTCTCTCACGCTATCTTCTAAGCGTGCTGCTGTATGCCGCCTATGGTTCTAACCTCGACCCTGGACGTATGCGTGCCACCTGTCCTCGCTCTCCCATGGTGGGCACAGGTTGGCTGGAGGGTTGGCGACTCACCTTCGGTGGTCGCGAACTCGGATGGGAGTCCGTTGTCACGACGGTGGTCGAAGATCGGGACCACCGCACTTTCGTTGCGTTGTACGACGTCGAGTCCACCGACGCGGGCACGCTCGACGAGCTTGAAGGAGCCGCCGGCGGAACGTATCGCCGCCTTCACACCACCGCGGCCACGCTCAACGGTGACAAACCGGTGTGGCTGTACGTGTTGAACGGCTACGAAGGTGGACTTCCCAGCGCCTGGTACCTCACGGAGCTGGCGACCGCGGCCGAACGGGCCGGAGCACCCGAGGACTACGTTTCGGCGCTACGAAAACACCCGACCGCACCGCAGTGACGTGGTGGCCGACCCGGAGACGGGCGGCCACCACATCCGTGGTCAGCAGGTCGCCGACGCGCCGGCGGCCAACGCCGTGTGAACGAGGACCCGGACGCCGTGCGCGATCGCGCGCTCGTCCACGTCGAACTCTCCCTGGTGAATGTCCAGATGCTCGCCGGGGCGCCCCACACCCAGCCTGGCCATCGCGCCCGGCACCTGCTCCAGGTACCAGGAGAAGTCTTCACCGCCCATGCTGACGGGTGTTTCGACGACCGCCGACTCCCCGAGGGCCGCTGCAGCCGCCCCAGCGAACACGGCGGTGGCGACCCTGTCGTTGACCACCGGCGGCACACCGCGGGTGTAGATGACCTCGGCTTCGGCGCCGGTCGCCCGCACCACGTCGTTGACGATCTGGGTCACCATGTCGGGCACGGTTTTCCATGCGTCGCGGTCCAACATGCGGACAGTGCCGCGCACGCTCCCCTGCTGTGGGATCGCGTTGGCGGCAGACCCGGCGTTGATGGCGCCGAAGACGACCGCGCAGCCGGTTCGCGGGTCCAGGCGACGGTCCAGCAGAGCGGGCACGTCGACGACGACGCGAGACAGCGCGTGCACCAGGTCGGTGGTCAGATGGGGCCGCGACGTGTGGCCGCCCTTACCGGTCAGCACGACCTCCAGCATGTCCGAGGCGGCGGTCAGCGGACCGGAGCGCACCCCCACCAGTCCACACGGCAGTTTGGGGTCGCAGTGGAAGGCGTAGATCGACGAGACACCGTCGAGGGCACCGGCCCGCATCATGACGGGAGCACCCGACGGGAACCGTTCCTCGCTGGGCTGGAACACCAGTCGTACCCGGCTGGTCAACATGCCCTGTTCATGAAGCTTGACCAGGGCCATGGCGGCACCGACAAGGATGGTGGTGTGGACGTCGTGGCCACATGCGTGGCACACCCCGTCGACCGTCGAGCGGTAGGGGACCTTCTTCGGGTCGGTGAGCGGAAGAGCGTCCAAGTCGGCGCGTAGCGCCACGACCCGGTCCTCGTCTCCGTCTCCGATGTCGCACAGGACCCCGTTACCCGTCGGGATGAGCCGGGGGTTCAATCCCAGCTGACGCAGTCGGTCGGCGACGAGTTCGGCGGTGCCGTGCTCGCAACCCGACAGTTCGGGGTGTGCGTGAATGTGACGTCGCAGCTTGACGAGGTCGGGCTCGTGTTCCGCGAGCCATGCGTCGAGAATCTCCGGCAACGGATCATTCGATCCGGCCTGAGAACTCAACGAAAATGACTCGGAAATCATCGTTTCATCCGCCTTCAAATTTGCGGTCAGCGTCGGCAAGGTGGTCACTGGTCCACGGCTTTCGCGTCGAATTTGTCGTTGGGGAACGTCGGTCAGCCTAATCCCGCGATCATTACGGTGTGCAACCGACGTGGGGGGCGAACATCGGTGACCTGACGCTTACAACACCATGCGTAAGAACCGGCCGTCCACGGCTCGGCAACATCGACACCACGTCCCACACCTCCTATAACGCTTCGAGAGACGGGAGGTTACGGCTTTTCACGGTAGCCGTTGTCGAAGCCGACCGGCGTCGCAGCCCACGACGTGGACACCGAAAAATGTCACCCACGGTAATCACCATCGGCAATGCGGGCACATTCGTCATTCAGCGGTTATCGAGAATTTACATTCCCGCGAAAGCATTACCCATAATGCGTAATCGATGACGCACTCCCGGTGCGCTTTGCGAATTTCGGTGACTTTACGTCACCGGATCACCCGTTCGTCGTCGGTGCGTCCGATCGAGGCGACGCCCGGAAACGATCGGGCCTCGCTCCACGCGGTCAAGCCGGGAGCGATGTCACGCCGGTCCACGCGTCCCGACGTCAGAACGACTCCGGCGGGCGGTACGACCCCCACACCTCGCGAAGAGCGTCGCTGACCTCTCCGACCGTGGCCATCGCGGCCAGCGCCCGCTTGGCCGGATACAGGACGTTGTCGTTGCCCCGGGCGGCTTCGGCGACGGCGGCGAGTGCGGACAAGACCTCGGCCTCATCCCGTTCGTCACGCAAACGGTCGAGACGCTCCTTCTGTGCCGCCTCGATATCGGGGTCGACCCGCAGCGGCTCATACGGTTCCTCCGTCTCGGCGACGTAGCGGTTCACTCCCACCACTACGCGCTCACCGGAATCGATCTCCTGAGCGTTCGAGTACGCCGACGCCTCGATCTCGCTCTTTTGAAAACCCGCTTCGATCGCGCGAACGGACGAGCCGTGGTCGAACACCCGCTCGATCAACGACTGTGCGGCGGCCTCGACCTCGTCGGTCAAAGACTCCATCAGATAGGAGCCTGCGAAAGGGTCCACCGTCGCGGTCACGTCGGTTTCGTAGGCCAGTACCTGTTGCGTGCGCAACGCAAGCCGGGCGGCCTTCTCCGTGGGCAGCGCGATCGCCTCGTCGTAACCGTTGGTGTGCAGCGACTGGGTGCCACCCAGGACGGCGCCCAGGCCCTGAACCGCAACCCGGACGAGGTTGACCTCCGGCTGCTGCGCCGTCAACTGGACGCCCGCAGTCTGCGTGTGGAACCGCAGCATTTGGGACTTGGGATTTTCAGCGCCGAACTCTTCACGCATCACCCGCGCCCAGATGCGCCTCGCCGCACGGAACTTCGCGATCTCCTCCAGGAGCGTGGTTCGCGCGACGAAGAAGAACGACAGCCGGGGCGCGAACTCGTCGACGTCGAGGCCGGACTCCACCGCCGTACGGACGTATTCGATGCCGTTGGCCAGAGTGAATCCGATCTCCTGCGCGGGCGTGGCACCGGCCTCGGCCATGTGGTAGCCGGAGATGGAGATCGTGTTCCACTTCGGGATCTCGTTGCGGCAGTAGGCAAAAGTGTCTGCCACCAGGCGCAGTGACGGCTCCGGAGGGAAAATGTAGGTCCCCCGCGCTATGTATTCCTTGAGGATGTCGTTTTGAATCGTGCCGGTCAACGCCGACGGCGCCACACCCTGTTCCTCGGCCACGAGTTGGTACAGCAGCAACAGCAACGCGGCGGGAGCGTTGATCGTCATCGACGTCGAGACCTTGTCCAACGGAATCCCGTCGAAGAGGGTCCGCATGTCGGCCAGCGAATCGATCGCGACACCGACCTTGCCCACCTCGCCGTGCGCGATCGGGGCGTCGGAGTCGTAACCCATCTGCGTCGGCAGGTCGAAGGCGACCGACAGCCCCATGGTCCCGGCTTCCAGCAACTGGTGATACCGACGGTTCGACTCGGTGGCGGTGCCGAAACCTGCGTACTGACGCATCGTCCACGGCCGAGCCGTATACATCGTCGGGTACGGCCCGCGGGTGTAGGGATAACGACCGGGCTCCCCCACCCTGTCGGCCAGGCCCGGCGCGACGTCGGCGGGCCCGTAGACGGGCTTGACGGGGAAACCTGATTCACTATTGCGGGCGGACATGTCTTGATCCTAAAGGCTCGTGATGTCGTCCTTGATCCACCGCCTCGGCGCGGCCGTCGGTGACACGAACACGTCGCGACAGATAACGGTTCCCCAACGGATCGGGTACGCAGCCGATCGGTCACACCGCCACGGCGGCCCCGAGAGTTCCCGACCGGCGGCGCGAGCACATTCGACACGACCGACTACCGTCGTCCACACCTGCACAAACGTCGTCTATTCTCACCCGCCGGGTAGCGGATCGCGCGCGTTGAGCAAAGCGGTGACCTGAGTTCGCCACGGTGGCGATGTCAGGCCACACTGAAGACGTAAGGAGGCTTCCGTGTCTTACCCGCCCCACGGTCCGCAGGCCGACCAACCGCTGCATCATGTGCCCCCGCAGCAGTTCGCCCCCGGACCGGATGCCCCCGTGCAGCCGAGGGTCCTGGCCAGCCGCTACGAGCTGATCACACGCATCGGCGACGGCGGCCACGGCACCGTTTGGCGTGCCCACGACCGGCTTCTGCGCCGGCACGTCGCCGTCAAGGAGGTGACTCTGCCGCCGGAGCTTCCGCCGCAGGAGCGTGACCAGCTGTGCCAACGCACGCTGCGGGAGGCCCAGGTGGCCGCGAGTCTCTCGCACGCTTCGGTTGTTCGCGTCTTCGACGTCATAACCGAGGACGGGCTGCCGTGGATCGTCATGGAGTTGCTCCAGGCACGCAGCCTCGCCGACATCATCGCCTCCGACGGGCCGATGCCGCCCAGGGTGGTCGCCAAGATCGGCTTGGCGTTGACCGGCGCGTTGGAAGCCGCCCACGAAGCGGGCATCCTGCATCGCGACATCAAACCCGGCAACGTCCTGATCTCGTCCGACGGCCGCTGTGTGTTGACCGACTTCGGTGCGGCCGCCGGGTCGGCGGGCACGGGCCACACCGCCCCCGGGATGGTGCTGGGTTCGGCCCACTACATCGCTCCCGAACGCGCGGTCGGAGGCACCGCCGAGCCGGCCAGTGACGCCTTCTCACTAGGTGTGACCCTGTACGCGGCCTTGGAGGGCCGCCCACCGTTCGACCGCGGCGACACGACCGCCACCATGCATGCCGTCGTGCACGATCCGCCCGAGGCACCGCGCAACGCCGGACCGCTGTCGTCCCTGCTCGCGGGACTGCTCGAGAAGGATCCGCAGCGACGCTTCAGCTTGGCGCACACCCGGAACACGTTGACGGCTTTGTTGTCCGGTCCGCTCGGCGGTGACGGCGCGGTCTCGCCGACTTCGGGTGGCCCGACCTCGGGTATTCCTGCTCCACAGGGAAACTTCCCGGCCGGTCAGGCGCCGCCGCCCGCGGCGTTTTCCGCGCCGGCGGAGCCGCACCCGCCTCACGCCCCCGCCGGTTACGGTGCACCGCCTCCGCAGGACGGTTACCCCGTCGGCGAACCGCCCAAGGCCAAAAAGGAGAAGGCGCCCCTTCTGTTGGGAGTGGGCATCGGCGCGGTCGTCATTGCTCTGGTGGTGACGCTGGTCGTGATCCTGGGTTCCAGCGGCTCGGACGAGGAACCGCCCACCGCCAACACCGACAACAGCACCGAGGAAGAACCCACCTTCGAAACCGTCGAGTACGCAGACCCCGACGGCAAGTTCGCCGTGGAGATCCCGGCCGGGTGGGACGTCAAAAAGGTCGGTGAAACATTCGTCGACGTCATCGACCCCGAGAATGCGGACCGGTGGCTGCGGTTGAACGCACCGCCCGGCGAAGGCGACCCGAAGAAGGTACTCGAAGGCGCCGAACACGGGTTCAAGACCGACGGCCGCAACTTTGAGAAGGACACCGTCGAACGGGTCAAACTCGAAGCGACGCAAATGGCGGGAGTCGACGGGCACGAACTGGAGTACACCGGTATCCGGGCCAGTGATGGCCAACACCGTCACGCCATCTGGTTGATCATCCACACCGACGACTTCAATTATCACGTGTACCTGTCGGTGCCCGACGAATTGTACGAAGACAGCCTGCAGTATTACCTCCACGCGGTCGAAACGTACCAATTGACCGTCTGACGCCCCCGGTTTTCGCCGGGCGTCGGACGGAACGCGGCCACGCGCCGTTGGTGCTCGTGTTCCGACGGTTGTGAAAAGATCACAGCTATGTCAGACACCGTCATCACCGCTTTGGACACGTTGCGAGCTCGAACTCTGGAATGGATAACCGACGATCCGGACGCGGCGTGCCGCGACGAGCTGTACCGGTTGCTGGACGAACTGCCCGCCAGCGCCACCGAGCTCGGCGACCGGTTCGCCGGACGGCTCGTTTTCGGGACCGCCGGCCTGCGCGGTCCCGTCCGCGCCGGCCCCAATGGCATGAACCGGGCGGTGGTTCGTGCGGCTGCGGCGGGCTTGACGTCGTGGCTGGACTCCTCCGATGCGCAAGGTCCGGTCGTCATCGGTTACGACGCCCGCAACGGTTCGACCGAGTTCGCCGCCGAGACCGCGATGGTGGTCACCGGTTCCGGGAGAGAGGCGCTCATGTTGCCGGGGCCGTTGCCGACCCCGGTGCTGGCTTTCGCGGTCAGGCATCTGGGTGCGGTGGCTGGGGTGATGGTGACCGCGAGCCACAACCCGCCCGCCGACAACGGGTACAAGGTGTACCTCGGTGGTGAGCTGGCGGGCGCCGAAGGAGACGGGGCCCAGATCGTGTCTCCCGTGGATGCTCAGATCGAAAGCGCCATCGAAAATCTCGGATCACTGTCCGAGATCCCGCTGGGCGGCACCGGCACGGTGCTCGACGAGTCCATCGTGGCGGAATATCTGGCCGCCGTGACGTCCGTGGTCGACCGCGACGACCCGAAGGACCTGGCAACGGTCGCCACCCCCATGCACGGGGTCGGTGGCAGGACACTGGTGGAGGCGATGACCCGCGCCGGTTTCAGTGCCCCCGCGCTCGTGGAAGAACAGGCCGAGCCGGACCCGTTGTTTCCGACCGTTGCGTTCCCCAACCCGGAAGAACCCGGCGCCATGGACCGACTGCTCGCCTTGGCCGAGGAACGTGGTGCCGATCTGGCGATCGCATTGGACCCCGATGCCGACCGGTGCGCGGTGGCCGTCCCCGACACCGACGGATGGCGGGCCCTGTCGGGAGACGAGTTGGGTATTCTCCTTGCCGACCATCTGATTCGTAAGGATCGCGGCGGGGTGTACGCCACCACGATCGTGTCGTCGTCGATGTTGCGTGCGGTCTGTGAGGCACGGGGCGTGCCGTACCGGGAGACGCTGACCGGCTTCAAGTGGATCGTTCGCGCGGCCGAGGATTTGGCGTTCGGGTACGAGGAGGCCATCGGCTACTGTGTCGCACCGCAGTACGTCCGGGACAAGGACGGTATCTCCGCCGCACTGTTGACGTGTGAAATCGCCGCCGGCCAGCGCGCGGCGATGGTGGGCCTGCCCGACCGGTTGGATGAGCTGGCGCGGGAGTTCGGTGTTTACCGGACCGCGCAGCTGTCGGTGCGGGTGGAGGATCTGCGGGACATCACCGACGCGATGGCACGGTTGCGGACCGATCTCCCCACGACGCTGTTGGACGAACCAATCACCGAGCACACCGACCTGGCGCCCCACGCCGACGTCGTGACGTTGCGTACCGCGGGTGCCCGCGTCGTGGTGCGGCCATCGGGCACCGAGCCGAAACTGAAGGCCTATTTGGAGGTTGTCGAAGCCGTCGACGAGGACGTCACCGCCGCCAGGGAACGGGCGTCGGCGGCCATCGAGGCACTTCGGACAGAAGTCGCCCTGGCGTTGGGCTTGTAACGGTCGGCCGCCGCGACGCATCGTTCAGGCGGTGGAGGCGCCGCCGAGGACGATGCGTCGCACACCGTGCCACAGTGCCGCGTCGGTCACGCCCCGGCCGTCGTACAAGACCTTGACCCCCGGCCAGTCGGCTGCGGTCAGGTCCTTGTATTCAATGTGGTCGCTCTGGACAATCAACGCGTCGACAGCCTGTCCGCCGTAGGCGGGCAGGCCCAGGCCGGTCAATTCCTCGGCGGTGTACATCGGGTCGCTCACCAGGGGTTCGGCCCGCAGGTCGGTCAATCGGTCGACCAGCGGGAAGACCCCCGAGTAGGCGGTCTCCTTGACTCCGCCGCGGTATGCGGCACCCAGGATGAGGACGGTCGCGCCCGCGAGGTCACCGTAGGTTTCGGCCAGTACGCCGATCGCGTGATCGGGCATGGTCGCGTTGGCCGCTCGGGCCGCCTCCACCACGGTGGCGTCGGGGTCGCCGACCAGATACAGCTGTGGGTAGACCGGAATGCAATGTCCGCCCACCGCGATCCCGGGGCGGTGAATATGGCTGTACGGCTGTGTATTGCACGCCTCCACCACCGTTGCCAGGTCGACCCCGATGCGGTCTGCGTGACGTGCGAACTGGTTGGCCAAGCCGATGTTGACGTCACGGTAGGTGGTTTCGGCCAGTTTGGCGAACTCGGCGGTCTCACATGACCCCATGTCCCACACGCCGTTGGGTTTGTTCAGGTCGGGGCGATCGTCGAAGTCGAGTACGCGCCGGTAAAAGTCGACGGCCCGACGAGTCGAAGCCTCGTTGACTCCTCCGACGAGTTTCGGGTAACGGCGCAGGTCTTTGAAAACGCGTCCGGTGAAGACCCGTTCGGGACTGAACACCAGGTGAAACCCCTCCCCCACGGTCAGGCCGGATGCCTCGGCCAACATCGGCCCGATCCTGCCGCGGGTGGTTCCGATCGGGAGGGTCGTCTCGAACGAGACCAACGTGTCCTCTCGCAGGCCCGCTCCGATGGCGCGCGTTGCCGCGTCGACCGCGAAGAAGTCGGGGCGGCCATCGGCGGTCAGCATCAACGGCACCGCGATAACGACCGCCTGACACGATGCGACGGCCGCGGTCACGTCCGTGGTCGCCGTGAACCGGCCCCGGCCGATGGCGTCGGCGAGGGCTTCGGCCAGTCCCGGCTCACCCGGGTGCGCCCGCGCCGCCGACACTGCGGACACGACGTCGGGGTCGATGTCGGCGCCGGTGACTCGAAACCCTTTGGAGGCAAACTGCACCGCCAACGGCAGACCTATTTTCCCCAGCCCCACGACACAGATGTTCACCGGTCGGTTCCCCTCTCGTGACGGGCCTCCGATAGAGACTCGTCGGGTCGGTATTCCCAGTCGGCGCGTTTCCACTCCCGGTTGATCAACGGAACCGTCCTGTGTGCACCACTGGTGATCTGTGCCTGCGACGGCATGAGTCGCCGGTAGACGTCGTCGAGTGTTTCGGCTTGGCGTCGCCAGGTCCAGTCGGCGAGCATGCCCGCGGTGTAGGCGGCGCGGTAGCGTTTCGGGTCGCCCAGAACGGACTTACAGGCGCGCACGAAGTCGTCCAGGTCTTCGGCTTTAAACACTTCTCCGATACCGGTACGTTGCGTCGTCTCGGCCATCGTGCGTACGTCCGACACCACCAGCGGCAGATGTGCATGCGCATATTCGAAGTACTTCGTGATCAGCGCCAGTTCGTGGTTGGGCCAGTGGTGCAGCGGAATAACGCCGACGTCTGCCTGGGACAGGAACCGTGGAACGTACTGATACGGCACGTAAGGCAACACGTGGACACGGTCACGGGCGTGGAGTTCGGCGGCGCGTTCGAGCAGCGCGGTCATGTATCGGCTTCCCGGACGGTTTACCACGAACGCCACGTGCACTCCCGGAAGCGACGGCAATGCCTCGACCATGATGTCCAGGCCACGTTGGGTCGCCACTGCGCCGCTATACACCATCAACGGCACGTTCTTGGCGATGCCGCAGGCTTCGCGCAGGGTGGGCATGTCTGTGTCGTCGAAGTCACCGTCCACATCGGGTGCGTTCAAGACGACGGTCGGTAGGCGATCCAGTCCGTGCCGCTTCTTCAACAGCCCGGCAAGCTCGTCCGACACCGTCACGACCGCGTCGGCACTTCCGGCGAACTCCGCCTCATGAGACACCATGGCCGGTTTCCACCGTGGATCGTCACGCCACGGTTTGATCCCCGGCAGGTATTCGTGCGCGTCCCACACCAGGCGCGTCGAGCGACCGGCCGCTTGAGCCCGCCGGGTCGCGCGGGCACCGACACCGAGCATGCGGAAGTCGTTGGCGTGGACGATGTCGGGCTGCAGCCGGTCGACGGCTTCACCGAACGCGAGTTCGTAGTCCCACAGGGACGGGTCGAGGCGACGCCACGCCAGGCGGCCGCCCAAACGGCCCCACATGCGCGCGTACAGGCGCTGCCCCGGCCGGTTCGGATGCTTCGCGTCGCGAGCCGCCGCCTTCGTTTCCCGTTCACGCAGTGCCACCCAACGGCGTCGGAGTTTGGCCGCGGCACTCTTGACCTGCCAGAAACCGACCGCCAGCCGGTTGAACACCGACGGGGTGGCCCCGGCCTGCAACTGCAGTCGCGCCAGTTGATCGTTCAACGCGACCCGGCGCGCCTTGACCTTCTGCACCCGCCACCCGCGAGTGCGTCCCACCGGGTAGGCCAACGGGTGATACCACCAGTTCTTTCGGAACTGCGCGGGACGCAACCGCAGGGGCGACTTCATGCGCAGGAGCTTCACATGGGCGTCCCCGATCCACCACGAATGCGGCATTTTGTCGGGAGAACGCCCCAACAGGGTGACGCGCCAACCGGCCGCAGCCGCCGATCTCGCCGCCTTCTGCACCCGTGAATCGGCGGACACCGAGTTGTCGACCAACATGACCACATGTCCCCGATGCGGACCGACGAGTATCTCGCCGACAGGCGGCGCCGCCGGGACCGCGGGCAACGCGAACAGTCGCTTGACTCGTCGACCGAAACGGCGGGTGGCCTGGCGTACCGAGCCGCGCCCGAAGCGGGTGGCCAAACCGCCGGCAGGGTCGGCGACCGGCACGTCGCAGCGCCCCGACGGCCAGGACAGCCGCAGCACAACCGCCCAGCGTCCCGGTTTCGGAGACCACCGGGCCACGTCCACCCGGCCGTCCACTTCCAGGCCCTCGTCGGTGTGCTGGACGCGGGGGTCGGAACCCCGAATCACGCCCCCGCGCATGAGGCACAGTCGCACACGCATGCCGCTGGGCCACGTGGTCAAGCCGCTGACCACTTTCAGCCGCACCGACTTACCCGATCGCTCGACGGACTCCAAGACCGCCAACGACACGTCCGGTTTCGGGCGCGCCGCAACCTCGACCGTCAAGTTTCCGAACCGGGTGAAATAGGTGCGCACGACGGCCGGTAGACGCCCCGGCAAGTCCAATAGCTGCCGACGTGTCGACCGATCGACGCCTTCGCCGGATACGGAACCGAGTCGCCGTTGCCGCACGACGCCGGAGGCCGTGACCTCCACGTTGACGTCCCAGCGCCCGTCGGTGAGCCAGCTGGTGCCCTCCGGCGCGGTCGGGTCCAGGTGAGCGAGGTCGATCTCGGCGACGAAACCGGCGTTACCGTAGTCGTACAGGCCGTTGTTGAATTTCTCGGACAACTCGAATGTGGGGAACGACCTGCTACCGAACCGGTACTCGAAGCCGCTGGACCGGTCACGCAGCACGACGGCCACGGACTGGTCGGTGGTGTCGACCTGCGAGATGAACGCGTACCCGGTCAATCGCAGTGCTGTGCCGTCCCATTCGACGTCGTCGAGCCGATGCCTCACCGGGAGTCGATTGGTGAGCTCGAAATACGCGTCGGGCACGCCCGAGTCGGGGTCCCGGAACAGCGGAAGGTCTGCGTATACACGCCCGTCCTCGACGATGGCACGACGCGGTTGCGCCTCCTGCTGATACTGGATCGTGCGGGACAGGCCGGTCCAGTCGCCGATGCGTAGGCAGTGAGCCATCAACCGGTACACCGGTGGGAGGCGATCGAAGACTCCCGGAGTCATCCAGCGGTCCAAAAAGCCCAGGACGGCGGTGACGAGCGCGTCGCGTTCCCGATCGGGCATCTCGTCGAACCAGTTGCGTCCCAACGCCCATCGCAGCACCTCGTTGCGAACGTGTCGCTCCATGAGATGGTCGCGGTCGTCACCGGCGTGAACGTGCTCGGCCACCATCCGCGCAACCTTGTCGATGTGGGCGATGAACTCGACCGGGTCGTCCGGTTTGGCGGTCGCGTTGGTGCCGTCACCACGGTCGCGAATGAAGTAGCAGTCGTAGTCGGCGACAATCGAGATGACCGATGCACGCAGATACGCGTACGCGACGACGGGTTGGTCGGAGGCCAGGCGGCGCCCCTCCTCGAACGGGCGGTTCAGACGCGTGAGGAACCTGCGATCGAACAGTTTGATCTGTCCCAGCGAGTCGTAGATACGCGAACCGAACAGGTCCGCGTTGGTCTGGTTCCTCGTCCAGATGCGCTGGTGTCCCCGATTTCCGAACCCGGGTACGGGCGCGGTCCGTCCCAAAACAATGTCGGATCCGGCCCGTCGAGCCATGTCGACCATGCGTTCCAACGCCTCGGGTCCGAGATAGTCGTCGGCGCCCAAGAAGAACACGTATTCGCCACGGGCGTGCTCAAGACCGACATTGCACGGCTTCCCCGGCCCGCCCGAGTTGAACGGCAGATGGATAACGTGCAGATTGTCGTGCTCGGCGGCCAGTCGCTCCAGCTCGGCTCCGCTGCCGTCGGTCGAGGCGTCGTCGACGGCGATGATCTCGATCGGCTCCAACGACTGGTCGACAGCCGACTGAACACATTCGGTCAGCCAGGGCAACACGTTGTACACCGGAATGATTACGCTTACGATCGGTGTGCTCACAGTTGGTGATGTTATCGAAATTCGCCTTCGGCGACGGCTGCTCGCTCAAACAGTTCACTCGACCGTTTCCGTTCCACGGGAGGCCTGATGACCGTGACCGTCGCCGAGACCGCCGACGTCGACGCCCGCGCCCGGCTTGGCCGAGGCACCGCCGTCTGGCATCTTGCGCAGATCCGCGAACACGCCGTACTCGGACGCGAGTGCGTCGTCGGGCGTGGTGCCTATATCGGAACGGGAGTGTGGCTGGGCGATCGCTGCAAGATCCAAAACCACGCGTTGGTGTACGAACCCGCACGGTTGGGCGACGGGGTCTTCGTCGGCCCCGGCGCGATACTGACCAATGATCGGTATCCGCGCGCGATCACCGCAGACGGGCGGCTGAAACGCGCCGACGACTGGGAGCCGGCCGGAGTGAACGTCGACGACGGCGCCTCGATCGGCGCGGGGTCCGTGTGCCTGCCCGGCACGCACATTGGCCGTTGGTCCGTCGTGGCCGCCGGGGCCGTCGTCACGCGCGACGTACCCGATTACGCGCTGGTCATGGGAAACCCGGCCCGTTTCCACACCTGGGTGGGGCCGGACGGTGTGCCGCTGGTGGACGACGGCAACGATCGGTGGCGTTGCCCGGCGAGCGAACGAACGTTCGGCGTGGAACAGGGCCTGTTGCGGGCGTTGACCTGACCCGGGCTCAAGCCGACCGGGCCGACCACCTCGGTCAGGCACTCCCTCGTCGACGGAGACGGTACGACCTCGCATCGACGGCGACATCAGGTGACTCCACCGTTGCGATGATTCACGGCACCACGATCCGAGTGGCGAATCACACCGGGTGGTTCTCGCACAGACCCGCGATCACTCTGTGCGGCGGAAGGATCGTCTCGCGTTCGGCCACCATGTCGGCCTCACCGGCGGCCAGCCGACAAAAATGGTCCCACTGCGCCGCCAACGGTTCCTGGTTCGCCACCAGCTCGGGTATCTCGATGATCGTCTGCTGTCGATAACCGGCGGAGTCGTCGCCGGCCTCGTGGTCCACATGGCGATAGATCGTGACCGTGCGGCGCAGAAGATCGGCTTCGATGACCCGGTCCAGTTCGGTGATCGTCATCAACCGCACCTTCCGGTGGCTGATGCGGCTGGCCGACGCCGTCGCCACGGCACTACCGGTGAACTCGATGATCGCCTCGGAGACGTCTTCGGCTCCCGGAAGCGATGTCGGGTGATAACGACCGGTGCTCCCCCACACGTTCTTCGGTTCGCTGTCGACCATTCGCAGACACGTGTCGACGTCGTGGATGAGCAGATCCCAGGCCACACCGGTCCGAATGCGAGGCGCATAGGGCCCGTGCCGCACCGAGGTCACGTGCACAGGTTCGACCGCGATCGATCGCGCCGTGACCACGGCGGGATTGAACCGTTCGACGAACCCGCACAGCAACGGCACCTCCAGACGTGCGGCGGTGTCCACGATGTGTTGACTTTCCGCCAACGTCGCCGCCGCCGGTTTCTCCACCAGTGTGGGAACCCCCGCGTGCAACGCCTCCTCGGTCAAACACCGATGCAGGTGCGTCGGCGCGGCCACGACGACCGCATCGATGCCCGCCCAATCTCCCGGCTCGGCACGCCAGGATGCACCGTACCGGTCGGCCAATCGTCGGCCCTCGACCTCATCGGGGTCGACGACCGCGACGAGGTCGCTGTGGGCGGATTGACTTATCACGCGGGCGTGATGTGCCCCCATGGTTCCCGCCCCGATCAACGCGACGTGCAACATCATCCCTCCTCAAGGCCGTCCGGACCGACTGGACGATCCAGGCCAGATCATCGTTGGTCAGGTGTTGATGCACCGGCAACGACAAGCACGTCGCCGCCACCGAAGCCGCTACGGGGGTGTGGGAGGGCTCGACCTGTGGATGGTCGCGGTAACAGTCATAGTCGTGTACCAGCCGCGGGTAATAGATACCGGTGGCGATCCCGGCCTGCGCCAACGCATCCGCCAAGGCGTCACGGCAACCCGGCTGCTCAACCAACACCGTGAACTGATGCCACACGTGCTCCCGGTCGGGTAGCTGACGCGGCAACGTCAACGGCAGGCCACGCAGGCCTTCACTGAGATATTCGGCGTTGAGCCGCCGCTGTTTGACCGTCGCCGTGTAGGTCGCCAACTGCGGCAACGCGACGGCGGCGGCCAGATCGGTGAGCCGGCGATTGTGCCCCACCTGGACGTACTCGTACCGACGGCGCATACCCTGGTTGCGGTCGATGCGCAGCCAATTCGCCAGATCACGGTCGCTTGTGGTGATCATGCCGCCTTCACCGCTGGTGACGTTCTTCGTCGCGTACATCGAGAAGCAGCCGATCCCGAAGGCACCCGCGCCACGACCGT
>DXGR01000096.1 GCA_019113825.1 Candidatus Stackebrandtia excrementipullorum
GTAGACACACCATCGCATGGAGACTTCGGCCGCCCGACAGGAATCCGACATCATCGCACGGCAGACCGGGCGCACGGACCTCAACCCTGTTGTTCACCCGGTCTATTGCCAACCTTTACCGCTTGTGGGTATCGTCCATGCTCGGAAAGCGGTGTCATGATCACCGAGCATTCCACAGTGGCTCTCATCGGTCGACCCAGCGACCCACGAGGTCACGCCCATCCACGCCCCCCATGGAGGACGCATGCGACGAGGTCGCGCAATATTCAGTGCCGCCACCGCGGCGGTACTGGTGGCCGGGTTGGCCGCCTGCGGCGGCGGATCCGACGCCGCCGACGAGAACCGCATCGACGTTTGGATCGGCTTCACCGACTACCGTCTCGACTGGGCGAAGGAACGCGCGGCCGAGTTCGTCGAAAAGCACCCCGAATACACCGTCAACGTCGAAGGCTACGACAGCTACGAAGTCCTTTTCGACGCGTTGACCGCGGCATCTCAACAGGGCGATCCGCCCACCATCGTGCAGAACTTCGAAGCCGCCACACAGGAGTCCCGCGACGCCGTCAACGCCGACGGCGAACGCCTGTTCGTACCGCTGGAAGAGGCCATCGACGGCCGCGACGAGATCCTCGGCGAACCGGTAGTCCTCGACGACATCGTCGATGCGGCACGCGGTTACTACACCATCGAGGGCGAGTTCTCCTCCATGCCGTGGAACACCTCCACCCCGGTGTTCTACGCCAACTCCACGTACATGGAGGACGCGGGCATCGAAGAGCCCCCCGCCACGTGGGAAGACCTGAACGCCGCCTGCGAAAAGGTGATGGAGCTCGACGACGGCCCCAAGCACTGCATCAGCTGGCCCAACCACGCGTGGTTCCCCGAGCAGGTGCTCGCCGAGCAGGGCGGGCTTCTCGCCGACCAGAACAACGGTCGTGACGGACGCGCCGAAAACGTCGACCTGACCTCACCGGAGTGGCTGGCCTTCATCGACTACTGGAAGCAACTCAGTGATGACGGTTACTACTACTACTCGGGTGTGCAGGAAGACTGGGACGGGCCGAAGAACGCCTTCGGTGGCCAAGAGGTCGCCTTCCTGCTGACGTCCTCGGGTGACGCGACCGCCGTGGTCGGCGAAGCCGCCGACACCGGATTCGACGTTGAGGTCAGCCGCTACCCCTTCTTCGCCGACGCGCCCTACGCGGGCAACATCATCGGCGGCGCCACCCTGTGGCTCGTCGACGGGCTCCCCGAGACCACGCAGGATGGCGCCTTGGCGTTCATGCAGTTCCTCAACAACCCTGAAAACGCCGCAGACTGGCACAAGACCACCGGCTACATCCCGATCACCAACTCCGCGGTCGAACTGCTGGAGGACGAGGGCTGGTACGACGAGAACCCGTACCAGAAGGTGGCGACCGACCAGCTCGCCCTGTCGGACGGCTCACCCGCCGCATCCGGCGTCCTGCTGGGCAGTTTCGTGGCCATTCGTGCCGAGGTGACACAGGCCGTCGAGGACATCCTGACCACCGGAGCCGACCCGGCGGAAAGGTTCGCGCAGGCGCAAGAGAACGCGCAGACGCTGCTCGACGAATACAACCTGTTGTATACGGAATAACACACCGTGGTCCTTTATCCCCTGATGCTGCCGCTGTTCCTCGTGACGGCGGCGGCAGGAGCTCTTATCGGCCGGATGGTCTGGCGTAACGCCGGACTGTCCGGCCGTCCCGGCGCGCTCGTGGTCGGCACGGCAGGCCTGCTCGGTCCCCTGTTGACGATGGTGCCGTTGGAGTCGTGCACGTTCGAGCCCGACAGGACCGCCATGGACATGGCCGTCGGCGTGGTCGCCTTCGTCGGTGGCGCGGCCGTGGCGGTCGCTGTGGTCGCCTGGATCGGACGTGCTCTGTCGATGCCGGGCGGCTGGGCCAATTTGGATTCCGGTGACCGCACCGGCTCCTACCGCAACCGACCGATCGTCCCGTGGGTGTTGCTGCTTCCCAGCTTGGCCATTCTCGCGGTGTTCCTGTACTACCCGCTGGTGGAGACGCTGCGGCTGTCCACTCACCTGGTACGTCGAGGCGCCCCCAGGGAGCCGTTCGTCTGCGTCGACAACTACACCGCGCTGCTGGGCCCCAGCCTCGAATGGTGGCTGATTGCACCCGTGGTCGCACTCGTGTTGTCGGCCGTGGCGACGCGAACGGCGCAACGCGTCGACCGCGACGGTTTGAGCGACTGGCCCGCCCGGTGGCGTCGAGTCCGCGGCATGGCGGTCATCCTGACGGTCCTGGCGGCCACGGCGTCGGTGTTCGGTCCGAACTACCGCCCCGTCTTCACGACCACCCTGATTTTGACGTCGGGTGTCGTCCTCATCGGACTGGCTGTCGGATTGGCCATCGCGATGCTGGTCTCGCAGCCGGTGCGTGGTCGATCGATCTACCGCACACTGCTCATCTGGCCGTATGCGATCAGTCCGCCCATCGCGGGCATCCTGTTCTTCGTGATGTTCGACCCGTTGACGGGAATCATCGGGCACCTGTACGAGACCTTCACGCCGTGGGACATGCCCAACTACCGGACCGATCCGACGCTGGCGCGTGTGGTGGTGATTCTGTCCAGTGTGTGGAAGACGCTCGGTTTCAGCATCCTCTTCTACATCGCCGGATTGCAGAACGTGTCGACGCAGATGCTCGAGGCCGCACAGATGGACGGAGCCAACGCGTGGCAGCGGTTCCGGCACTTCATTCTGCCCAGCCTCACACCGATCACCTTCTTCTTGATCGTGACCAACGTGACCTACGCGTTCTTCCAAGTGTTCGGCACCATCGCCTATCTCACGCGAGGTGGGCCGGCGGGCGCCACAACGGACGCCATGACGGCGATCGTCGAGGCGGCACGAGGAAACGTCGGTGACGGGGCAGCCGGCTCGATGGTGTTGTTCGCGATGGTGCTGGCGGTGACGGCCTGGCAGTTCCGGGCCACCGGCAGCCGCATCCATTATGGAAACTGAGGAGCGCATGGCCGTCAACATGGCATCGGTGGCGCGCGGCGAGGACACCGCGCCCGAACCGAAGCGGACCACCGTACGCCGCAAGCGGCGACGTACCTGGCACATCCACATCGCGCTGTCGATCATCTGCGCGATCTCGTGCGCGCCCGTGGTCTACGCGATTCTCGTATCGACACAAAACAACGCTCAGATGATCAACTTCGATCTGACGTTGGGCGAGTCCTTCTTCGCCAACCTCAGCACCGTGTGGAACGACCGCAACCTCGGCAACTACATGATCAACTCCGCGATCATGGCCGTCATCATTGCGGTGGGCAAATCGATCACCGGCCTTCTGGCCGGCCTGGCCTTCGTCTACTTTCGATTCCCAGGACGCTGGATCGTGTTCTTCTTCGTCCTCATCACCTTGATGATGCCGACCGAGATCTCCATCCTCGCGCTGTTCGAAGTGACATACGACCTCGGCATCTCCGGGTCCATGGCCGGTCTGACCATCCCGTTCCTCGCCTCGGCGACCGCCGCCTTCCTGTTCAGGCAGCATTTCGCCAACCTTCCGGCCAACCTGTCGGAGGCGGCACAACTGGACGGGGCCAACCCTCTTCAGTTTTTGAGTCGCGTGCTCGTCCCGCTGTCGTGGAACGTACTCGGCGCATTGGTCGTCATCGAGTTCCTCTACGGGTGGAACATGTACCTGTGGCCGCTGCTGACCGTCAGCAACCGCGATAACCAGGTCGTTCAGGTCGGTTTGGCGACCTTGCAACAGTCGGGAGAGGGCCAGATGTACGGTCCGCTGATGCTCGGCGCGTTGATCGCCTCGATTCCGCCGATCCTTGTGTTCCTGGCGCTGCAACGGCCGTTCATGCGGGGATTCGCCATGACCAGAGACAAGTAGGCGAATCCGATATGGTGCTCAACAACCTGCCGAAGGAGACCAAAACCGTGAACGATACGTCCGACGGGACCGTACGGATGAACGGCGCGGTGAACGTGCGTGACCTCGGAGGGCATCAGACTTCCGACGGCCGTACCGTCGTCGCGGGCCGCCTCTACCGGTCCGACTCGCTGGCTCGTCTCACCGACGACGACCTGCACACGATCGCGGGCATGGGGCTTCGGCTGGTCGTGGACTTCCGCACCTCCGATGAGATCCGCATCGACGGCGACGATCGCCTCCCCGACGCGATCCCGTCGGTGCATCGACCCGTCGGCGGCGGCAGTGTCCAGCAGTTCTACGGACTGGCCGCCTCCGGTAACCTCGACAAGCTCATCGCGGTGCTGGGCGGCGGCGGAGCAGCGGCCATGATGAGGGACATCAACCGCGGGTTCGTCGTCAACAACGCCGAGCGCGAGGAGTTCGCCGCGACGCTGCGAAACGTGGCCGACAACGAACTGCCCATGCTGTTTCACTGCACCGCGGGCAAAGACCGCACGGGCTGGATGGCTGCTCTCCTGTTGACGATTCTCGGGGTGGACCGTGACACGGTGATCGACGACTACATGGCGTCCAACAGGTACTACCTGCCGCACGTGACGTCACAACTGTCGGCGCTGAAAGACCACGGTATCGACCCGGAGCTGTTCATGCCGGTGCTCCGCCAGTCCCCCGAATACCTGTTGGCGGCCTTCGAGGCCGCCGACGAGAAATTCGGTGGCATGGAGGGGTTCATCACCGAAGGGCTGGGCCTCGATTCACACGACGTGACGCACCTCCGCTCCTCGCTCCTGGTCTCGAGGTGACCCAGACCTCGGGGAGTGGCGCCGGTACAGGGCTTACCATGAGCCCCACCCGTTAGGAGGTCGCCACCATGGAGTTCTGGGAGCAACTCGGTCTACTCGGATTGGCGTTGCTGCTGGGACTTGTCATCGGCGCCGAACGGGAATACGAGGGCAAAGCCGCCGGTATGCGCACTCACGCGCTCATCGCCGTCGGCTCCGCCCTGTTCGTCATGGCCGGGCGCTACGGGTTCGACATCGCGTCCGACTCCCCCGGCGCAGACCCTGCCCGCATCGCCGCGCAAGTGGTGTCGGGTATCGGTTTTTTGGGCGCCGGGGTCATCTTCTTCCAACGTAACCTCGTGTTCGGCATGACGACGGCGGCATCGATCTGGGTGACCACGGCGATCGCGATGGCCAGTGCAGCCGGCCTGCCGCTGATCGCCGTCGGGGTGACGATCATGCACCTTTTCGTTGTCGTCGGGCTCAACCCGATGGAACGTTTCATCGCTCGCTTCGCGAAACGTGCCGGTCGACTTCAGCTCACCTACGACTCTGGCACCGCGTTGGCGGCGGCGTTGGCATTGTGCACGCAGCAGGGGTTCACCGTGACCGAGGTGAGCACCGAACGGTCCATCGAGGGATCGCGCAGTACCCGGTTGACGGTGCGGGGCCGTGGCTCCATCGCCAAATTGACGTCCGACCTCAGCCAGGAGGCTCACATGCTCGGTGTCACGCTGGAGGAGCTTTAACCCGGCTGTCGCTCAATCTGATCGCCAGAAGAGCCAGATCATCACGGATCCGGGCGCCGAACGCATCCAAGTCCCCGTCGATGAACGCCACCGTGTCCTCGGGAGTCGTCGGCGTCGCGGTCCGGACCCGTTCTGCCAGACGCGGCACCATGGGATAGAACTCGCCGTGACGATTGCGGGCCTCGGTGAGGCCGTCGGTGTAGGCCAGGAGCATATCGTCAAAAGCCAACGGGATGCTCACCGTCGCCATTTCGCTGGAGAGCTGGTCGGTCAATCCCAGCGGCGGGCCCGGCGGCGCGGTCAACTCGTGCACCGTTCCCCGCCTCAGCAACAGCGGCATCGGGTGCCCGTAGGTCGCCATTCGCACCTCTCGGTTCCCGGGCGGAAACTCCAACAACAAGGCCGTGGCGAACGAGGTCCCCCACTCGTCACGTGTCGCGTTGTCCCACACCATACGACGTTCGAGGCGAGCCCCCATCCGGTCGAGATCAGGGTCGTCCAATACGCCTTCTCTGAAACTCCCCAGCAACGCGGCCACGGTCGCCACGGCGTCCAGACCGTGGCCTTTGACGTCGCCGACGATGACGCGTACACCGTATGAGGTCTCCTGAACGTCGAAAAGGTCTCCGCCGACCATCGTGTCCTGTTCCGCCGGGCGATACCAAGCGACGCACCGGAGCGAGCCGATCGCGTCGGGGATGCGCGGAAGCATGGCCAACTGCGCCGCCTCCGCGACGGTGTTGACCCGGACCAGTCGAGCGCTGTAACGGACACGCACCCACGCCATGAGCACACTCATCAGGCAAATACCGATCAACGTCGACAGCCCGTCGGTGTCGGTGTCGTAAATCGGAGAGTCGCCCGGCCCGAACAGATAAAAGATCGAGAACAGTCCGATACTGCCCATCGACACCACACCGGTGACGAACGGACCGTTGAGCAATGCGGCAAGCGGGGGCATCGCCACGACCGCGAAGGTGAACTGCACGCGATCGGTGGTCAGCAGTTCGGCGGGAATCAACGCAAGCAACACGGCCATGGGCAACAGACGGGCCCACCGTGGCGCCGGCTCACCCGGCCACGGCTGTTGCCTGCTCAGCCGAAGCACCCCGTATCCCTCCGTCGCGTGGCCCAAACGGAGCCCCGCCACCTCAAATTGTCTACGACACCGATGAGGGTCGGCGGTGTTTCCGCCGGTTGGAGACCGCGTTTCCCGACACCGCGACCCCCACCGCCAGTATGGCCCCCATCGAAGCACCACCGCCCAATGCGATGGCCGTGCCTGCCAGTCCTGTACCGGAGGACGGATCAAGGAGCGGGTGCGGGTACCAGTCCACGAGAGCACCGCGAACGAGCGTGTAGACGACGTACGGTGCCGGTGTACACATCCACCCGAGTACCTGTTTCCAGGTCATCGGCGGATTCGGCGGGTCGAGCAACCAGTCGAGCAGCATCGTCACGGGCATGACCACGTGCAGGATGACGGCGATCTCAGGGGGCGCCGTGTGCCCCGCCGCGGCAGGTCCGTCCTGAAACGCCACGTGGACTATGCCGCCGTACACGACGTAGACGGTGGCTGCGCCGCGCAGCCAATCCCAGCGTGCACCTCCGGGCTGCCACATCGTGATGGAGGTCAGCAGCAGCGTGCCGCATCCGAGCAGACTGCTCAGGACAGAGAAGTAGGAGAACAGATTCAAAAGTTTGAAGCCGGGGCTTCCCCACAGCCATGCGGCCTGGTACGCGATCGTGGCCAGCATGAGCAGCCCGAACGTCAACCGAAACGTGGAAATGAACCGACCCGTCATGTGAACCCCGCGGTCACTCTAATCCACAGTGTTGCCGCATGTCCCGATCTTCATGCGAGTGTCATCCGACTCGGCCGGGTTTGCAAAAAAACGGCCACTCGAACGCGAAGTTCGAGCGGCCGCTGAGCGCGGATGCTATGTCAGATACCGCAGTTGGGTGCCGACCAGTAACGGCTGCCACTGTCGAGGTGGATGTGGTCGTTGTGGCCCGGGTATCCGGGGCCGAGGATCGTGGCGAAACCGTGGTAGCGCGCCTGCTTGGCCATCGTGCAGAAGGAGTGCACTCCGACCAGGTCGGCCGCGTCGCCGTACATGTGACGGCTGTTGGTGGCGCCACCGACCGCCGAGTTACACGACACACTGCGGAAACCGCTGGAGATGTTGATGGGGCGGTCGCCGAGTGCGTGACGGAGTGCCTCAAGTTTCCACATACAACGCAGCGCGTTGGCGCGGGCGGTCGACGCTCCGACACGTCCTCCGCTCCAGTTGCCGTTGCAACGGTTCATTTCGCTGTAGGTGAAGTGGATCGGGGTGTTGTCGCTGCTCTGCAGGGAGTAGATCTTGCTGAAGGTCTGCGGACCGGCGATACCGTCGGCACCGAGTCCGTAGGCCTGCTGGAAGCGTGTGACGGCTCCCCGGGTGTGAGGGCCGAACGCACCGTCAACGGCGAGGATCGAGTTGTAGCCGGGGTAGCCGGCGACTCGGATCTGCAATTGAGTGACGTCACTGCCGCTCATGCCTTCACGCAGGGTGCGCGACCAACTGTAAGCAGCCTGGGCGGTGCCGGATGTGAGACCGACAACGGCTGCGGTGGCGGGAATGGCCACGGCGGTGCTAAGAAACGCTCGTCGTGAGTGCTTGGACATTACTGGGGATCCTCCAGTGGTTTCACGAATCGCAGGGCGGCGATTCGGCACCCCAGAATGCCCTAAAGACCTGGGCAACGTCAAGAAACTCATCGATATTGGAATATTGCGAAGCCTTTCTCCTTGGCTTGGCAGGCAAGCGATTTCGCTACGGAATCGCTCGATCACGCCACGCATATCGACAACGCGGCATATGGCACAAGAGACCCCCAAAAGGCTTTAGCGGGCGATCCGGAAGAATCAACCTCACACGCTTTTTTTCACACCGAATCCGCATTCTTACGAACACCGCCGTAAAACGCCCTACGCACATGCGACTTAACGAGGGCGGACGGCGTTCACAAAGAAAAAATGATTCCTCAACGTCATGCCATCATCACGTTCCATGCGCTCGTGCAGCCCCTTCAAAGCCTCCCGATAGACATCCACCGAAAAACCCTCCACCTGCCAGGGCACAAGCCGCAGGTACATCACGACCGCTCCGATGTCGGCGAAAACGCACTCACCGAACTCCTCGCCGGATTCGACGATCTCGAACCCACCCGCCTCCAACGAGGCCACCGCCGCGTCACGATCCCAACCGGCGTACGGGGGCTGCGCGGCACCCAACAGATCGTTGAGATCTGCCATGTACGAACCTCCCACCTGCTGGGTGAGGAAACGCCCGCCCGGGGCCGTCACCCTCCGCAGTTCATCGGCGTCGAACGATTCGTGACGATTGACAACGAGATCGAACCGGCCGTCCTCGTAGGGCAGTTCCTCGTTGTCGTCGGTGTAGGTTTCCGACACCTCGACCCCCAGAGGCTCCAATCGCCGCCGAGCCACCGGCACGTTCGGCGCGTACCCCTCGGTGGCGTACACACGAGCCGCCACGGGCAACACGCTCGCCAGGAACTCACCACCCCCGGTGCCCATGTCCAAGATCCGGGTGGCCGACGCCGCCGCGCCCACCACAAGGTCGCGGTAACTCCAGGACGGGTCGGTCTCACTCAGACGGTCACCGAAAACACCGAAGTCCCAGCCGTCGAACCGGGTCTCTTGAGCTTTCCCGACAAGTTCGTCAAATCCCATGCACGCGAACGTAACCGAACTCTTGTGACCATCGCAAACGTTGTGAAGCCGTGTGTAACGATCTGTTGCGCGGTGCTTAGGTGATGTCTCGCGGCGTTGCTAAGGGCACCCGAATACAGCGGTATGCGCAGATCCCCATCCACCCGAACGGACGCTCACAACGAACGACGTTCGCCAACGGGTTCTTCATCGGGTCGCCAACGGGCCCGAGTCATATCCAACCGCACGGCCTGCGCGTCGACCGCACACCTCAACGGGGTGCCCTCTCTCCGATATCGCCGCACAGCGCGCTGCTCATGACCGACGAGAAGACGACCGTCGGCTCGGACGACGCGCCACCAGGCCACCGCGGCTCCGTAAACGGCCATGATCCGACCCACCTGGCGTGGCCCTCCTGTTCCGATGCGGTCGGCCACGTCGCCATAGGTCAGGACCTTCCCGGCCGGTATCCGTTCGACCACGGACAGGACCGCCTCGGCATAGTCCGAAAGCGCCTCATTCACTCGGCACATTCTGCCGTACGCCCGGTAGCCGGGACGCCTCCATCTCCTTACGAACGGCCCTCACGTTCATACTTGCCACGACCACGTCCATTGCGGTCTCGGGGTTTTGCCGGGCTCGACGAGTGCGTGCCAACGCGTCGGCGAGATCGGTTTGGGCCCTTTGCATGCGGGAGACGAGCTTTTTCCCCGTCGTCCCGTACACGAACTCGGCTTGCTTTCGTGCCCTCTTACGCGTACGGAGATTGCGCATGGACGACATCTCCTCGGGAGTGATGATCGTTTCGGGCTGCCCGTCCATGACATCACCGAACCACTGCCAATCGCGGTGCAGCGCGTACCGGTACAGCACAAGGAAGAAAACCAGGATGAGAGCACCTTTACCGTACGCGGCGAACACGACCAGGATGTCGGGTAGCCAATCGGGCATCGGCAGGTTCCACAACAGATGCATGGACCACGCCGCCAGGAACAGGCCGCACGCGACGCCGTACCTCACCAAGGGGGAACGTTTGCTTGTCACGGCGAACGCGACGCCCAGTCCCGCCACTCCGGAGTAGATCGGGTGGCTCCACGGCCCACCGACGAGAATGCGAGTGATCGTGATCGACAACGACCCGGCCAGATCACTGTTGGGGTTCGCTACGGCGAAGTTGATCGCGTACGTGAGGTTCTCGACGACCTGAAACCCGAGCCCGCAGAAGGCACCGTAGATCAACCCGTCCAAGGACCGGTGGAAATGCTCGCGCACGATCAGGACAAGCACCACCACCCCCAGCGTCTTGACCCACTCCTCGTTGAGCGGCCCGGCTATCGCAGGCCCCCATTTCGTTGCGAACGGAACCCCGTACATCTTCGTCAACAGCGACAGCAGATTGTTGTTGGCGATGATCGCCACCGAGGTGGCCACGAGACCGCCCCAGATGAAGGCCGCCGCACGAACGGCAGCGGGTTCCCGCTCGAACAGGTCCATACGCCCCAGGATCCAAATGAAGACCGCGGCCAAAGCGCCGTTGAGCAGGATCGCTATCCACAGTGCCGTGGACAACTCGCGAACGGCACCGGTCAACGTCTCACCGATGTGGACGAGACCGAAACCGACCAGTCCGACGTACAACCAGTAGGCGGGGCGTCGAACGCGAACAAACGTGCCTTGCCCTTCCACCACCACACGAGTCGTCTGATCGGTCATGAAACCTCCAACAAGGCCAGGAGCCGCTCAATGCTCGCCGCCTCGCCGTCGAGCCGACCGAGCGGGGCCCGCGCCACCACCACCGCCGCCACGTCACCGTTGCCGAGCACATACAACATTCCGCCGTAGCGTTCACCCGTCAGAGGGCCTCGGTAGCCGGTCAAACCCGCAGGCGAGGTGTACTGTGCCCGCCCGGTTGTGAACATCGCCGGGTCGCCGTTCCCCAGTTCACGTGACTGCCGTTCGAAAAGGACCGAGAGGTCTCCCACTCCGGCCACCGCCCTCACCTCGACCCACACCGATCCGTGAACCAACACGGCCGAACTTTGTCGGTTCTGCCCGGTGGCGGTGCGCCATCCGTCGCCGCCTTCGTCGGGGATGACCAGTCGCACCTGCCCCGTTGAACCGGTTTCGGGCGAACCGACCGCGTTCAGGCTGATCACGGCACCCCGAGCCAGCTGCTCCTCCCCCGGAACCGCATTGTTCCATTGTGTCCACAGTACGGCCGGCAAAAAGACCGCTACGGCAAGGGCCACCGCCGACCAACTCCTGTGGCGCTCCAGCCCAACCCTATTCAGCCGAACCGCACCATCGATCACCTTCATCCCCCTCATGCACCGTTCATGCGTTTTCGCAAACACTCAGTGTGGCAGCCTAACCGCACGGTTCATCGAGGACGGACCACAATATTCCCACCGATGCACCAAAGCGACAAAACTGGTAAAATCGCAACCGCACGGCACGCAAGGAGCCCGCCATGACCCCGATGCCCCGTTTCGGTAACGATTTCTCCTGGGGAGTCGCCACCTCGGCATTCCAAATCGAAGGCGCCCTGACCGAAGACGGTCGAGGGCGTTCCATCTGGGACGCTTTCGTCGACACACCCGGGAAGATCCGCGACGACCACATCGCCGACACCGCCTGCGACCACTATCGCCGGTCCGACGAGGACGTCGCGCTGATGAAAAACCTGGGTGTGGACGTCTATCGATTCTCCATCGCCTGGCCACGCGTCGTCCCCGCCGGCTCGGGGCCGATCAACGCACGCGGCCTGGACTTTTACGACCGCCTCGTCGACACCCTGCTGGCCGCCGGCATACGCCCAATGCCGACGCTCTATCACTGGGACCTCCCCCAGGAACTCGAAGACCACGGCGGATGGCTCAGTCGCAGCACGGCACATCACTTCGCCGACTACACACGCGCCGTGGTCGAACGCCTGGGCGATCGTGTACACGACTGGATCACCCTCAACGAACCGTTCGAGCACATGTCGCTGGGCTACGGGCTCGGTATACACGCTCCCGGACACACGATGGGTATGGCGGCTCTCCCGGCTGCGCACCATCAACTCCTGGCCCACGGTCTGGCCACCGAGGTTCTACGAGAGACCGGGGCGGAACGCATCATGCTCGCCAACAGTTACTCGCCCGCGCAGTCGGCCGAAAACGGCCCCGGTGACGCCAACGCCGCAGCCGCGTTCGACACCCTGCACCATGCCCTGTTCACCGACCCGGTGCTCCTGGGCCGGTATCCCGACCTCGCCGCGTTCAACGTCGACGTGTCGACGCTGGAGTGCATTCGCGACGGTGACCTGGCCACGATCGCGCAACCGATCGACGGTTTGGGCGTCAACTATTACGCGCCCACACGGCTCACCGCCCCTGACCAGGGAGCTGCGCTGCCCTTCCACGTTGCCGACTTCGACGACGTGACGAAAACCGACTTCGGTTGGCCCGTCATCCCGTCCGGCCTGACACAGGCCCTGGTCGACCTCACCGGCAAATACGGCACACATCTGCCACCGCTGTGGATCACCGAGAACGGGTGTTCCCACCATGTCGAGCAGGGCGTCGACGGCACCGTCGACGACTCCGCCAGGATCGACTACATCGACGGGCATCTTCGGGCCCTGCGCACGGCGATCGACCTCGGTGCCGATGTCCGTGGATATCTCGTGTGGTCCCTGCTGGACAATTTCGAATGGGCGGAGGGCTATCACCAGCGCTTCGGGTTGGTACACGTCGACCCGGAAACCCGCGACCGCGTGCCGAAGGCGTCCTTTGGCTGGTACTCCGACATGATCGCCGAGCAACGTCGGTGAGGCGTCTCCTCACCGACGTCGGCGATCACCCCACAATGCTTGTCCAACCGTACGGGTCGGCCGCCTTGCCGTGCTGAATGTCCAACAGACGCTGCCGTATACCCATGGTGACGGGACCGGCGACACCGCCCGACGCACTGAATTCGACGTCACCGTCCCGGACGACCCCCACCGGAGTGATCACGGCAGCGGTTCCGCAGGCGAAAGCCTCGGTGAGGGCCCCGGAGTCGGCGTCGGCACGCCACTCCTCGATGCTGTACGGCCGTTCCACCACGCGGTACCCGGTCTCTTCGGCGAGCGTGAACACCGCGTCACGGGTGATTCCGGGCAGGATCGTGCCCAACGGCGGGGTCACGATGGTCTTGTCCGCCTCGTACACGAAGAACATGTTCATGCCTCCGAGCTCGTCGACGTACCGCCGGTGCACGGCGTCGAGGAAGACGACCTGTTCACAGCCCTTTTGGATCGCCTCCGCCTGCGGCTTGAGCGACATCGCGTAGTTGCCACCGCATTTGGCCGTACCGGTTCCGCCGGGTGCCGCACGTGTGTAGTCGCGTGAGACCCACAAGGTGACAGGATGCGGTCCCGACTTGAAGTACGCGCCCGCCGGTGAAGCGATGACGCAATACGTGTACTCCAAGGCCGGGCGGACGCCGAGGAACTCCTCGGACGCGAACATGAACGGACGCAGGTACAGGCTGGTGTCCTCGCCCTCGGGGACCCAGGCACGGTCCACGTCGATCAGCGCCTGGAGTGAGGCCAGATATAGGTCCGTGGGCAACATCGGCATGGCCATCCGGTCGGCGGACCGCTGAAACCTCACCGCATTCTCCTCCGCACGAAACAACCCCACCCGCCCGTCGGCGCGGTGGTAGGCCTTCATGCCCTCGAATATCTCCTGCGCATAATGCAGTACCGCCGTGGCCGGGGACAGCGACAACGGCCCGTACGGGCCCACTTCGGCGCTGTGCCAGCCTTTTCCCTCAGTGTATTTGATCGTCACCATGTGGTCGGTGAAGTCACGCCCGAAACCGGGATCGGCCAGGATCGCGGCACGTTCGCCGGCCGACTTCGGTTTGGGGTGCGCTCGAACCTCAAACTGTGACACATCGGTTTCAGTCATCTCAAAGCCTTCCGAAAGACGTCGTTGTCGGTGGCGTCCAACCGGGCGGGCGCCGCGGTCAAGGTCAACCTCGCCTTCGAACTTACCGTTCGTTCAGGCGCCCTGGTGCACCCCTACCGGACAAGACCGAAGCGCCCCACCGTACGGGCGGGGCGCTTGACATGGAAAGGGTGGGTACGTCCTGAATCAGGCGATAAGCTCCGAGACCCGGGCAGCCACACGGTCACCCACGGCAACGGTTTCTAGCTGCCCACCGTCGCGGCCGGCTAGCTCCTCCGCAACGGCCTGGCCCACGGCCACGGCCGCATCGCCATAACCCAGTTGCTCCAGGAGCATGACGGCGGAGAGGATCGCCGCCACCGGGTCTGCAATCCCCCGGCCGGCGATGTCGGGGGCGGAACCGTGCACCGGTTCGAACATCGACGGATGGGCGTGGTCGGGGTTGACGCACCCCGACGCGGCCAGGCCGATACCACCGGTGACGGTGGCGGCGATGTCGGTGAGGATGTCTCCGAACAGGTTGTCGGTGACGATGACATCGAAATCCTGTGGCCTGGAAACGAGGAACATGGCGGCGGCGTCGACGTGCTGATACTCGGTGGAGACGTCGGGAAATTCGGCGGCGACCTCGGTAAATGTGCGTCGCCACAGGTCCCCCGCGTGGGTAAGTACGTTGGCCTTGTGCACACATGTGACGTGTTTGCGGTCGCGACGCGTGGCGCGGGTGAAGGCGTCACGGATCACGCGTTCGGTCCCGTAACGCGTGTTCAGGCTCTCCTCCGTCGCGATCTCCGCAGATGACCCTTTATGGAGAACGCCCCCGGCTCCGGCATACAACCCTTCGGTGCCCTCTCGGACCACCACGAGGTCGATCTCACCGGGCTTGACGTCGGACAACGGGCCTACGGTCCCCGGCCACAGACGGGACGGCCTGAGATTCACATACTGGTCGAAATCGAATCGCAGCTTCAACAGCAGTCCACGTTCGAGAACGCCCGGAGGAACCGACGGATCGCCTACCGCTCCCAACAGGATCGCATCGTGTTGGTCGAGTTCCTCCTGCACGGACTCGGGAAGAATCTCGCCGGTGTGGTGATAGCGCCTGGCGCCGAGGTCGTATTCGTTGACCTCCAAGTGCGGCAGAGCGACCTCGAGCACCTTTCGCGCCTGCGCGACGACTTCGGTGCCGATACCGTCGCCGGGGATCGTTGCGACCCGAACCATGCGGGAATCCTTTCGATTGCTTGTGCTCACGGCCGACGCCGCCTGGAAAGCCGACCTATAGCTGTTCTCCGGCGTGTGACGTCCCGGCGGCCATGAGCCGACAGCGGTATCACCCTACCGAACTCGTCCCGCATTTCGGCAAAGGCGTCCCGCCTGTTGGACATGGCGCGGCGGGGGCCGATTCCACACTCGCAACGCTCAAACTGCATCTGCATATCGCACTCGCAGTGCGACGCCGGGGCTCGGTCATCCGTCAAGCTCGAACGTGACCGGGCAGGCGTCCGCCACGCCTGCCCGGGCCCGAAACAAGCGACCAACGCACCGCCGGGCTTTCGTCAGCGCAGGATAGGACGGCTCCCATGACCGATTGCATCTACGATTCGGCAATACTTTTGGCGCGACCCGACCAGCTCAGGAGTAGCGTCTGCGGCCAACCGATGGCGCCGTCAAAAATCCATCGGCACACCCTGGTTTACCGGTGCGACCAGGTCGCGTGCGGACAGCACATCGCCGAGATCGACGTTGTCGAATCCGGCCTGGTCAAGGAGTACCGGGCCTACCGAGTCCACGAATGCTGGGGCAGGCCCACCGGGACATTCCTGGCCGCCATGTACAACGCACTGAAACTGGCCTGGGTCACCACCGACGGCGTCTACCCCGGGGCGGTCCGATTCACCGACCGATAACGCCCGTCCCGGCCGCAGCACATTGAAGTCCTCACCGGTCGGCGGGGGCGGCGGCGCGGTGCCGTCCCCGAACGGTCGACCCCCCAGCTCCTCGCGACCGTGTGGAGTGTTCCACCCGGACAGATCGGGACCGAGCGGGACGATCCGGGTGGGGTTGATGTCTGTGTGCACCTGGTAGTAGTGACGCTTGATGTGATCGAAATCGACCGTGTCGGTGAAGCCCGGGGTCTGATACAGGTCTCGTGCATACGCCCACAGTGCAGGCATCTCGCTGAGCTTGTTCCGATTGCATTTGAAGTGACCGTGGTAGACCGCGTCGAACCGAACCAAGGTGGTGAACAGGCGAATGTCAGCTTCGGTGATCGTGTCACCGACGAGGTAGCGTCGCGTGGCCAGCCGTTCCTCGAGTCGGTCCAATCTTTCGAACAAGGCAGTGTACGCCCGGTCGTACTTGTCTTGCGCCGCTGCGAAACCCGCCCGATACACACCGTTGTTGACGTCCTGGAACACCGCCTCGACGATCTCGTCGATCTCGGCGCGCGCGTGTTCGGGATACAAATCCGGCGCACCCTCACGGTGATACGCCGTCCACTGCGTGGACAGGTCGAGGGTCATCTGAAGATAGTCGTTGGTGACCAACCGCCCGCTGGGAATGTCCACAATCGCCGGCACACTGATGCCGCCCGTGTAGTCGGCTTCACGTGCGTAGTAGGCGTCACCGATGAACCCGATGCCCAGCACCGGATCCACACCGCCGGGGTCCAGAGTGAAGCGCCAACTGCGCTCGTCCTGAATCGGATCGGTCACCCCCAACGAGATGGCCGATTCCAAGCCGAGAAGCCGCCTCACGACGAGCATACGGCTCGCCCACGGGCACGCCAGGCTGACCACAAGACGGTACCGACCCGGCTCCACCGGCCACCGTGCATCCGCATCGGCCAGGATCCGGTCATCGAAATGACTACGCGACCGGTGAAACTCTCCGGAGGCATCGGTGCTGTGGTTGTTCTCGACCATGATGGGACCACCGTTGTAGAAGACGACATCCGACTTACGAAAGTCTAAGTCTTCACGTCCGGCGTGGGTACGGTCCGACGACACGACGACCAAACCCGTCGATCAGGGCTGGTCGGTCAGAGTAACCGCCGTCGCCGCGCTTGCCCCGATGGTGGTGGCCAGGCGACCCAACAGGTCGCTGGGCACCTCGGCGTCCGCGGCGACGACCATGAGCGCCTCGCCTCCGGCCTCCTTGCGGGCAACCTGCATGGACGCGATGTTCACGCCGGCGTCCCCGAGAGCACCGCCGATGAGCCCCACGACACCCGGACGGTCCTCATACCGCAGGATCACCAACGGCCCCTCGGCGTCGATCTCGACGTCGTATCCATCGATCTCCGTCAGACGGCGCACCTCTTTGACACCGTTGGCGACGATCCCCGAGACAGACAGGGCACGCCCGTCGACGAGCGCCCCGCGCACCGTCACCTTGTTGTGGAAGTCGGGGCTGTCGGGAGCGGTGAACAACCCGACGTCGACGCCTCGTTCAACCGCCAGCAGCGGCGCGTTGACATAGGTCACCTGCTCGGCCACGTCGACGAAAAGCCCCTTCGTCGCGGCCAGCTGAAGCACCGTCACGTCCTCGGAAACCACGTCGCCACGAACTTCGACGGTGATGGACTGGGCAGCTCCCGCCGAGACGGCGGTGAACACCCGTCCGAGGCGCTCGGCCAGCGGCAGTAGTGGACGAACGTCCTCCGCAACAACCCCTCCGGCCTGCACATTGACGGCGTCGGGGACGAACTCACCGGCCAACGCCAGTTTCACGCTGCGCGCCACCGCCAGCCCCGCGTTGTCCTGCGCTTCTCGCGTCGACGCCCCCAGGTGCGGCGTGACGACCACGTTGTCCAGGCCGAACAGCGGCGAGTCGGTGCACGGTTCGGTCGCGTACACGTCGATCCCGGCGCCGGCGACCCTTCCGTCGGCCAACGCCTCCGCCAACGCGGCCTCGTCGATGAGCCCCCCACGGGCCGCGTTGACGATGCGCACGCCCGGCTTGACCTTGTCGAGCTCGTTCTTACCGATCAGCCCAACGGTTTCGGGTGTCTTGGGCAGGTGTATCGATATGAAATCCGATTGCAGAAGCAGGTCGTCGAGGCTGACCAGAGTGATGCCCAACTGCGCCGCACGGGCGGGCTGAACATATGGGTCGTAGGCGATGATCTTCGTGTCGAACGCCCCGATACGGGCGGCGAACAGCTGGCCTATCTTGCCCAGCCCGATGACGCCCACGGTCTTGTTGGCGAGCTCGACACCGGTGAAGTGCGAACGCTTCCATTCGCCGCGCCGCAGCGAGGCGTCGGCTTGAGCGGTAAACCGGGCGGAGGCCAACAACAACGCGACGGCCTGTTCGGCGGCGGACACGATGTTGGAGGTGGGCGCGTTGACGACCATGACTCCACGGCCGGTGGCAGCATTGACGTCGACGTTGTCGAGACCGACGCCCGCACGGGCGACGACCTTGAGCTTCGGCGCCGCAGCCAACGCGTCTGCGTCGATACGGGTGGCGCTGCGCACGATCACCGCGTCGGCACGGGCCAGCTCGGCGTGAAGAACCCGGACGTCTGTTCCGTCGATCGTTCGCACATCGAAGTCACCGGCCAGAACGGCCACAGCGGAATCGGCGAGTTTGTCGGCGATCACGACGACGGGGCGGTTGGGCGTGGTCATGGAAGAAGACGCTCCTGGCGAATACAGGTTCATTGAGACAGCCGATGGCCACGCTGCCATCACGGTTGGGTCACCGCTTGAGCAGCGGTGATGCGCCCTGGCAATGGTATGTCCGTCCGCGAAACGGGGAACAACCGGGGCATACCATCTGAAGACCGTCGTCGGTCCGGTTGCGAAGCCGTCACACCGCCCACCCGAACACCGCCTCGGTGGACTCCGACGACTGCGCCGGTGTCGGTGCGGCCCTCGACGTCGCGCGAGGTGCGGATCGAAGACCGGGAAACGGCACATCCAGGCGAATGTTTCAGTGTTCGACGTCGTCGAGTGTGATCTTGGCCGGAGTCATGAACCAGACCGCAACCGCGGCCAGGAGCATCAGCACTCCCCCTGCCAGTCCGACCACCGTAAGCGAGTCCGTGAACGCAGACTGCGCGTGCAGCGCCAACGCGGCGCCGTCGGCCCCCATGTGCTCGGCAACGGTCAATGCTCCGGCCAACGACTCCTGGGCGGCGCCGGCCGCGTCGGCGGTCACTCCGTACTCGGCCAACCGATCCATTGGCAGCAGCGAACGAAAGACCGCGGCCGCGAGACTACCCAAAACCGCGACCCCCAGGGCGGCACCGAGTTCAAAACTGGTCTCCTCCAGGGCGGCCGCGTTCCCCGTACGTTCCGGCGGTACCGCAGACATGATGAGTGCCGACCCGACGGCCAACGCAGACGTACTTGCTCCGATAAGGATCTGGCAGACAACGACCAAGCGGAAGTCGAGCGCGTCACCACCGGGATACAACGCCGCGAAACCGAGCCCACCGATGACGAGGCCGAAGACCATGACGTTCCGCACTCCGACCACGGCCGCGATACGGGGCGCCAACGGCGACAACACACCCGCGACCACGGCCATCGGCAACAGGCGGATGCCCGTCTCGATCGGACTGTAGTTGTTGACCAGCTGCATCCACTGAGCCAGAAGAAGTATCACCGCGGCCATGGCGATGCTGGACACCAACGCGTAAATCAATCCCGCCGACAACTGCGGTTTCCGCAGCAGACGAATGTCCAACAACGGCACCTTGCGACGCAGGCTGCGTACGACGAAGACGCTCAAAGACACCACCGCAACGGCCAGCGTTACCCATGCGGACGTGTCGCCCAGGCCGTGTTTACCGATCTCCTTGATCGCCCACATGAGCGAGACCATGCCGACGATGGACGAACCGATTCCGACGAAATCCCATGGGACCGCGGCGCCGCGAGACTCCGGCAGCAGTACAAGCGCGGCGACGGCGGCCACGACCATGACGGGAATGTTGAACAGGAACGCGGCGTGCCAGTTGAAAACATCGACGAGAACACCGCCGACGATGGGACCGAGGCCGGAACCTATGGCGGCCATCGCCACCCATGCACCCAACGCCAGCGCTCGTTCCTTCGCGTCGGTGAACAGCCCTCGGATCATGGACATGGTCGACGGCATGATCAACGCCCCGCCCACTCCGAGAAGCGCACGCAACGCCACCAGGCCCGGGGCCGAGTCAACCACCAGCACCAGCATGGGTACGACGCCGAAGATCGCGTAACCGATCAGCAGTATTCGCCGACGGCCGAACCGATCGGCCAGCCCGCTGGCGGTTACCAACAAACCTGCGACGGCCAAACCGTAGACATCGACGATCCACAGCAGTTCGACGGATGTGGGCAACAGGTCGGCGCTGATCGCCGGCAACGCGACGTTCAGAATCGTCATGTCCATGATGACGACCAACAGGCTGGCGCACAACACGGCCAGGCCCGCCCACCGGCGTGGATGTGGCGCCGGTTGCGCGCTTGACGGCGCAGGGGACATCGCGGTCACGTTCATCTCTTTCATGTAAGAATTCCTCGGACGGAACCGGGATCACACCGTGTTCACGGTGGTCCCCGGGGCAACCACCCCGGTCAGGACGGTGAGGCGTAGGAGGCGTTCGGCGTCACGAACGGCGATGTCTCCGTGGTTCAATGCCTCACGCAGCCCGACCAGCAGGCCGAAGACCGCGTGCGCTATCCAGGCGACCGGCACGTCGTTACGCAGAACACCGGCGCGTTGTGCCGCCTCGTAGAAGCGGCGTTCACGTCCTTGTTGAATCTCGGATGCCGCGGCCACGTCGTCGTCCACGCGAAGGCCCGGTTCGGTCAGGGTGAAACCGTACTCGTCGGCGTCGCGCACAAGCTGCACACACAGCTCGTTCATGGCGGCTCTCACGGTGTCAGGGTCCCCGGAAGCGGCGGCCTCGTCGATGCCTGCCTCGTCGAGGGCCTCTCGCCACGAGTCGATGCTCAGGTGTCCGAGAAACCGGACCAGTTCGTCGCGAGATGCGAACGTCCGATGCAGAGTGGCCCGACTGACTCCCGCGGCCGCCGCGATCTGTGCCATGGACGCGGTCGGGTCGGCGTTGAGCAGCCGCAACGCAGCAGACCCAAGTTCCTTGGCACCCATTGCTCCCCCAGCCGTGAGACATTGATGTTTCAAATGATACAGCTATGTTTCACACCCCGCGTCGGGCGCCCCCTGGGCAAACGCCGGGTCGGCCGCGATCCCCCGCCGTGACCACCGAGGCATCATGAGCCACAGCAGTCCCGCCGCCCCGAACTGAAGGACCGCGATCCACGTCAGAAAAATCCCGGCGGACACCGGTACGGCACCGACCAGGGCCGCCCCCAGGGCCGCAGCCGAGATCTTCACCGCCGCTCCCGTTGTGAAAACCTGGGCCCGGTCCTCGCGCGTAGTCTGCGCCGCCCTGACGTGAAAGGTCGCGCTCAACAGCGGACCGTCACCGAAACCGGCCATGACGAACATCATCGCCGTGAACCAAAACCACGGTGTCCACGCCGCCAGGAGCAGGCCGATCCCGGTGACGGCAAGACTCACCATTGCCAATCGTTCTGCCGACCACGGCGGCCTGAGCCGAGCCACCACGAGAGCCCCGGTAACAGCTCCGGCCGCGAAACAGGTCGCCAGCGCACCCCCTAGGGCCGGATCATCCCAGCGATCGGCCATGGTGACGGCCACAAGAGTCAGACCTCCCACACCGAGATAGGCGACACCGGTCGCCACGGTTACAGCCCTCAGCACGCGGCGACGCCACATCGCGGTAAACCCCACCGACAACGCCGACAGAAGTGGACCACCGGAAGGAGACTTCGACTCGGCTGGAAGACCGGCCAGCAACGCACCTCCCAACGCCGCCGAGACCGCCAGCAGGTACCCGGCCGCCTGCGCCGGGAAGACCACGGCGACGCCCGCAGCCACGGCCGGCCCTGTCACGGCCGCGGCGTTGTAGACCGCCGCATCCAGTGCATAACCTCGGTCGCGCCCATCCTCCCGGACCAGCTCGGCGACGAGACTCGACAAGCCTCCGGCCACGATGGGGCCGCATGCACCACCGACCGACGCCACCACGACATTTGCCCACAATGGAATATTGCCGACGGCGGCCGTCAGCCCGGCCACAGCCGTGGCGAACACGATAAGAGCCGTCGCGTAGAAGCGGACGGGGTGCACGAACCGAGCCGCCATCGCTCCCACCAGGGGCGCGGCGACGATGTGCGGCATCAACCAGGCGGCCATCAACACCGCGGCGACATCGACCTCACCGGTCCGCTGCACGGCCAGAAGCGCAACGGCCACAGCCACGCCCTCTTCGGCCAAACGCGCAAGGTAGGAACCGGCCAGATAACGAAGCGGCAGGCGTGAGGAAACAGTCACCACGTTAAGGTAACGTCTTAACCAATAAAGACGTTACCTATTATCGTCCTGTAGTTGAGGGGTAAGCCATGGAACCGCCACACGGATTCGACCCCGCACGACGCCTGGTCGACCTCGTCAACCTGTTCACCTCGCACGAATCGGCGCCCACCGAGGCGGTCACGGCCGTCCTTTCCGCACACGGCGAAAGCGCCGACGAATTGTCAACGGTCACCGAAGACGACGTCGCCGCCCTCCGCCGGGCATGCAACCGCCTCACAGCCGTTCTTGCCGCTCCCGACGCCGACCAGGCAGCCGAAACCATCAACGCTCTGCTGAGCGAGTTCGCCACACGACCGCACCTGTCCAACCACGACGGCCACGTCTGGCACCTGCACACCGAAGACCGCGACGCCGGATGGGGCGATTGGCTGGCCGGATCAGGTGCACTGGCGTTGGCGCAGCTCATGAGCCGACGAGGACGGATCGCCTGGGGTGTCTGCTCTTCAGACGGATGCCGACGGTACTACCTGGACACCGGCCCCGGATCCGCCAGACGCTACTGCTCACCAACGTGTGCCACGCGGGCTCGCGTGGCACAGCACCGAACCCGCAAACGCCGCAGCTCGGGCGTCACCCGCGCGTGACCGCCTATAGGCCCCGATCGTCGCCTCAGAGAGGAGAGGATCACCCTCGCTCAGCAGCGATCCTCTACCTGGGCGTATCGCTGCGGTGGCAGCCCGGCACATGTCCTGACCATGCCCGGGATGTCGCCCTGATTCCACGTCGTGAAGATCGTCATCGCCATATCGGTTTCGGTCTCCCAGGAGGCGACCGCCCCGTCGACGACGGCTTCGGCGGGATCGAACAGGTCCGAGTACGGTCGGCCGGCCATCGTGGTCCCGTCGGTAAGGTCGACCGTCGCGCGTTCGGCATACGCCGAAGCCTCTTCGGC
>DXGR01000097.1 GCA_019113825.1 Candidatus Stackebrandtia excrementipullorum
GTACCCAGGACGATGTACGCCGGGATCAGCAACAGGGCGTCCAGCGACACCGCTTGGACGGTCCAACCGGTCTCACGTGCGTCGCCCTCCAGCATCAGTCGGTTGACCGTGAGAAAGACCAGGTGCGCGCCCACGCTCGTCCACACTGTGCCGAGGGCGACCCGAGCCGTGATGAGCAGCGCGCTGAACATCAACAGCAGCAACGGATACACGAATGCATCCTGGCCTTCGGGCACAAAACCCACGTACCCGAGTCCCTGCCCGAGCACGAGCCGTGTCAACCCGCCGAACACGGTGGACAAGCCCGGGACGAGTAGGAACAGAACGGTGACAAAGAACGCCGACAGCAGGGGCCGATACCGTTTACGCAGGTTGCCCCACACGTAGCCGCGCAGGGTCAGCTCTTCGGGTACGGCTTCGAGCAACAGCGCCAGCACGGTATTCGTCACCAGGAAGGCCCCCAGTGTCGCGACGTCGAGATCCGCCCACTCGATCCATCCGATCGCCACTCCGGCGGCCATCGTGACCACGGCGGCCAAACCGGTCACCGCCACACCCGTCACGAAGCCGACGACGGCCCGCCCCGGGCTCGCCACACCGAGACCGGCGAAACTCCCGTACTGACGGCGCCAGGCGACGAGCGCCACCGGGACGACGAGAAGGGTGACCAGCAGCGCCGGAATCACATTGCCGACAAACCCGTCGAGTCCGGCGATCTCCGCCGCCCACGAACCCAATGCGGTACCCACGCCGAGCGCGAAAGCCATGACACCGGCACCGAACAGGGCTCTACCGGCCACGCGTCCCGCGCTGACGCGGCCGCCGGCCTCTCCTGCCTTACGCATGCAATCACCCATTCCCAGCTGCCAATACCTACGCCGACGTCAAAGCTCGCAACACATCGACAACGGCGATCGCGGTCAGTTCAACGGCCCGAAGTCGACCGACCCGGACGGGTCCCGGAAGCACGGGGTGCCGAACGTTCCGACGATGTACTCGTCGCCGGCCTCGAACCCGGAGTCGAGCGCGTAGGCGTGCCCGGTCGCGGGGTCGGTCCCGGCCAGATTGACGCCGCCGTCGTCGAGATGGCGATACCGGGTGATGGCCCAGTCGGCGGCGTCCCATCGTGAATGTTGACGTTCGATCGCCGCGTCCGGTTCCATGTGAACGGCACGCATACCGATCCAGATGTAATAGACGTCGTCGCCGTCCTGCTCACACCGGTTGACGCGCCGCGACAGTTGTTCCACGTCGACATCGAGCTCCTCGATCAGTCGGTCGACGTCACCGGTCAGTTCGTAAGCCGCCGTAGCGGTTGCCTTCGCCTCAAGCCGCCCACCGGACGTGATCGGCCCGCAGCCGGTCAACATCACACCGACGACGACGGCCAGAAGCGGTATCCGATGATGACGTGCCATACGTCGATCGTATGGGCGGGTGCACACATCCGCCCACGAACGAGTGCCGCATTCAACCGGCCCGGGCGCCAACAGACCGGAGGTATGACGCATGACCGTCGTGAACCTGTCACCCACAACCGGCGGCGGCACCGGATCGACGTATCGGCCGTCAAGCGGGGCGGGGAGCCGGGGGCGTGGCAGCCGCGCGCTTTCAAGCGTGCCCCGATTGCCGTTCATGGTGCGGCCCGGTGGCGACCAGGGCGTTCTGCAGGCGAACGCCTCCAGATTCGGCGACGCCGCCGGGTGATCGGACGGTATCTACCGTCGGCCGACGCTACGTCAGGGCATGAGCCCCGTGTCAGTCTCGTGTGGTCGGTACGCCGATCGTGGTACCGACCACACGATTCGACGATAATTCGAGCGTGGGCTCCCAAACCGTGCTCCATGTCAACAACATGAAGAATTCCGTTTGGCCCGGGTCGACGTCGTCCGGCACGGTGGCCTCAGGCGTGGCCAGAACGACCTCGTTGGCACCGTGGTCGATCGACGCGTCCGGCGCACCGTACGTCCGGCTACCACCGACGACGGTTCCGTCCACGTCACGGAAGACGGCCACCGGGTCGACGGCGTTGAGCGACGTGTCGAATGTTGAATCCACTGTCAACACCGCCTCCCACGACTCGGCCGACTCACGGTCCGAACCGTCCCGCATCGTCGCCTCCGACACGGTCACCTCGCCGACGCCCGAAAGCCGCTCGTAGGCGAACCAACGGTTGAAGGTGTCCTCTTCGGTGAAGGTCAGCTCGAAGTCGACCGGTTCGGCGGAAACCTCCACGACGTCCGCCAGGACCCACATCGCGCCCGGCGGTATCCACAACGGATCGTGCTCGCGCACCGGACCGCCCGCCGGTGGAAGAACCTCGACCGGTTCACCGCTCACATCGACCCAGCCGACGTCGACACCGACCTGGTATGCGGCATAGTCGGGGTTCTCGTTCGTCAGCAGGATCGCGTACGAGACCAGCACGGTCCCGTCCTCACCCGGCCGCGTCGTGAAGCCGGATTCGCCGACCGTCAAAAACTCGGAGGCGTCGAGGTGTGCCTCCGGTTCGAGAGCCGACGACTCCGTGGGGTCCGGCTCCGGGGCGTTTTCCCCACCGCAACCGGACAGGACCACCATCGACAACAGCGCGACGGCGACCATACGTTTGACCATGTGTACTCCGTAGATGTCCTTGTCGATCGAAGACGGTCGTCAGTCGCGTACCCGGAATTCGTCGTCCTGAGGAGCGATGGAAATGTCGTCGCCATCGGTGAGGTTCGGAACGCCGTCGTCGGGTTCGTGAGGCAACAACGTCCGCTTGTTACGCGAGCTGGAACTGGTGAGATGACCGTTCACCTCGTCCAATGAGGCTTCGAACAGTGCGGCGATCCCGCGTTCGGCCTTCTGTACATCGTCCCACAGGGTGTTCAAGGCCGTCTGCATGCTTTCCAGGATGTCCTGCACAGTGCCACCGTGGATGTGGTGTTTGGTGGTCTCGTCCTCGGCGTTGGCCCAGTCGATTCCGTAGGTCGCGACGCTTCCGCCACCGGCGACGATCGCGAGCCCGATGGCGACGCCGCCGGTGCCGGCTGCCGCGATGACGCCGGCGGCCGCCGCCACGACCGCGAGCCCGAACTTCACCTCTTCGTCGGACGAACCGAAGAAGCCGGAGTTCATACCGTCCAAGACCTTGATGGTTTCCTCGGCGATCTGCTTGGCCGCCGCCCGCATCGACCTGACCACGGCCTCATAGGCGTATAGACCGGCCTGAAGCTCGGCGAACAATGCCTGATGGTTGGTAACCGCCCCAGGAAACGGCGACAGGAAGTTCTCGTAGAACGCCCGCTGTGAGTCACCGGACCACCGGGCCACGGCCGTATCCACCGGGTTCAGGTCCGACATCGGACCGGACTTCAGCGGCTCCTTCGCGTCGTCCAGGTTCATCGCCATACCGCGTGTGAACGCCGGCCAGCGGTCGTAGAATTTTTCGAATCGTTCGGGAATCCAGTCGTAGGCGCCGTCGACGCTGTCTACCCAGGACGAGAGAGACTGTCCCTCCTGTTGACCGTCGACGCCGGGGCCCTCATTCTTACGTGCCTCTTCGGCGGCTTCGACCAGTCGCCGAAGGGCCTCTTCGATCTCGCTGTCGTTGGGGGATTCGATGGCATCCACCTGGGAGACGACGTCTCCCGGCAGATTGATGTTGGCAATGTCGTTCATGGAGTGGTTCTTTCCACTTAGTAGCCGCCGGCCGGGTTGGGTTGATGCTCGGGGTGTGGGTCGTCCGAAGACGGTGCTTCGGGCACGTACGCGGGCGGACGATCGTCCGGATTGGTGCCCGCGTCGTCCAAACCGTCGATCTTCTCGATCAACCGTCCGTTCATGCCGTCACGCTCGGCGAACGCCGTCGCGATGCCGGCAAGCGCGTTGCCCGACTTCGTCAGGTTCTCCCGACTGACCACCAGGATCTGGTCCTGCAGCGTGTTACGCAGGTTCGCGAACGCGGCGGGCAGCTCCGTGGCCGCTCCTTCAAAGGCCTGATCCTGTGACAGCGCGGTCCGGTGAAGCGCCGTCGCAGACTCCCCATACTGTGCGGCCAAATTCTGCATGTGGACCGCCCCGGCCCTCCACAGTTCCCATACGTCGTCAAAGCCGACTGCTTCGGCCATTGTGTACCTCCGCTCACGTCACCGTGAAGAACGCCCCCCACGGCAGTACCGCATGGTAACGAACGAAGTCTAAAATGGCTGTCGATTTATCGGTGTGAGCGTTAGCATCGCCCACATGGGAATAGTCGCAGATCGTTTGAAGGCTCTTACCGTCCGAGTCACCTCACCGGACGGCAACATTCAGGGACTGCTGAACGGCCGGGACATGCGCATTCGGTTCCGCCCGGGCACTTATCATCAGTACGGGGAAGAGCTTTTGGAGCACCAGTTGTCCAGGCTTTTCACATTGACGGCGACCGGGTATCGCCGGGGCCACGGGCACATCATGTCTGAAGTGGATCTGATTTCGATCACCGATCCGGCGGATGCCAACAGTGACGCACAGCGGCGATATCTGGAGGCCGTCCCGGAGCTGGTCGTGACGGGTGCGACCACCGACGGACTGGTCCGGATTCGGTGCGTCGGCATGAGGGATTGGCGGTGTCGCATCCGGCCCGGAACGATCGCCGCGCTGGAGGAATCACAGTTCGTCACCGAAACGGAGACGGCGATCCAATCGCTGCTGACGCACTATCGACGCGAAATCATGTTTTTGAAGGACCGCTGCTACAACCTGCAGATCCCGATGGTGCGCGAGGCTCGACTGGCCGCCGAACAGAGCCGGTGACACGGCTCACGTGAGGCGATAATCTCACCGGAACGTCCGGACACACCGCTGCACTTCGGTCGTTTCCGGTTATACGGCCGCATCGTCAACGTCGCGAAGAGCACGATGAACATCACCGACACGACAGCCGTCCAAAGCGACGGCATCGGGTCGAGACCGCCGACATAAAGCCTCGGGTGGAGGCGGCAACGTGCGTGACCGGACCTCGGCAAACGCCGCAACCGGCCCGGCATCGTTTCGGCCTCACGAGAATGTTCGACGGGAAGGTCGCGGGAAACAACGCCATCATGCTCACGTCCATGATCGACTTCTCCGGCCGCAACGGTAAACCGAACATCGTCCACACCCGTGAGAACGCAAACGGGAAGACGTGGAGCACACCGACGCCGGCACCCCGAACAGATCTCCTTCGGGACGGAAACCGGGTACCCGGTCCAACGCGCGGGTACCGGAAAACGTCACCCGACAGATAAACCGACCGTGGCGCGAGCCGCCACACCGGCGGTGCCCTGAAACGAACGAACACGCCATTGTCGATGTCGGCGGTTACCGCCACACCCGTGTACATCGTCGTCGTGACCACGCTCATCACCATGATGCCGACAGACGAACCACAGGATCCTCTGTGTACTCGGCTGGCGAACCGCTGAGCGGGCCCCAGGTCTTCGGCATCCCAATCCGGCTGGACCATTTCCGCGACGGAGCCGCTCCGCCGTACGCCGCAGACGCATTCAGCACGGCGCATGGTCGGGTGCCGACCGGGCAGCACACGACGCACATTTTGCTCAGACGTCCCAGGAGCCACCCGGGATGCCATGGTGGACGACTCGGTCGTGTTGCGCCGCATCCGCGGCGGCCCACAACGAACGGAGGCGACAACGACCGGTCGGGAGGTGAAGACTCTCGAGCGTCACACCATGCGGAAGTCGTCGAAGTCGAACCCGGGAGCGACGATGCACGAAACCAGAACGGGTTCGTCGGACAGGGGAACCGCGGACTGCCATGTCCGTCCCGGGACGAGTTGTTGCGGTCGTTGACCACGTTCGACGTCGGGCCCGAGAACCGCTTCGACGGCCGGTACCGGTTGGTCGCCGGTACCGCCGAATTTCAGCGTGAGGGGGCCGCCGCGGTGCCAAAGCCACAGTTCGTCGGATGTGACGGTGTGCCACCGCGAAACCTCGCCGGGGTGCAACAGGAAGTAGATGGCCGTGGCGGCGGCTCGCGGGCCGGAGTACCCGTGGGGGTGGAACGTGTGAGGCGCCGTCCAGGTTTCGCGGTACCAACCGCCCTCCGGGTGCGGTGCAAGCTGCAGGCGGTCGACGAGAGCTGATGTGGCCATGGGTTCACGGTGCCACAGGACCGGAACGAGACCGGCATCACAACCCCATCGCCTGAATAATCATACGCTGGTGTGTATATACTTCCACCATGTCCAAGGTCCTCACTTCACTACCCGTCGGTGAACGCGTCGGTATCGCCTTCTCCGGCGGACTCGACACCTCGGTAGCGGTCGCGTGGATGCGCGACAAGGGCGCCGTGCCGTGCGCGTACACCGCCGACATCGGCCAGTACGACGAATCCGACATCGCCTCGGTCCCCGACCGCGCCACCACCTACGGCGCCGAAGTCGCCAGGCTGATCGACGGCCGAGAGGCGCTGGTGGAGGAGGGCCTCGCCGCCCTGGCCTGCGGTGCCTTCCACATCCGTTCCGGCGGCCGCGCGTACTTCAATACGACCCCGCTGGGCCGCGCCGTCGCCGGCACCCTGCTCGTCCGGGCGATGCTGGAGGACAACGTTCAGATCTGGGGCGACGGTTCCACCTTCAAGGGAAACGACATCGAGCGGTTCTACCGCTACGGGCTGCTCGCCAACCCCGGGCTGCGCATCTACAAGCCGTGGCTGGACGCCGATTTCGTCCACGAACTCGGTGGTCGGCACGAGATGTCCGAGTGGCTCCTGGCCCGGGACCTGCCGTACCGGGACAGCCAGGAAAAGGCCTACTCCACCGACGCCAACATCTGGGGCGCCACCCATGAGGCCAAGTCGTTGGAACACCTCGACGCCGGACTGGAAACCGTCGACCCCATCATGGGCGTCCGGTTCTGGGACCCTTCGGTGCACATCGACACCGAAGACGTCACGATCGGTTTCGAACAGGGCCGCCCCGTCACGATCAACGGCAAGGAGTTCGCCAACTCCGTGGACCTCGTCCTGGAGGCGAACACGATCGGCGGACGCCACGGCCTGGGAATGTCCGACCAGATTGAGAACCGGGTCATCGAGGCGAAAAGCCGCGGCATATACGAAGCACCCGGCATGGCGCTGTTGCACATCGCCTACGAACGACTGGCCAACGCCATCCACAACGAGGACACACTCGCCTCGTACTACGACGAGGGACGCAAACTCGGCCGGTTGCTCTACGAGGGACGCTGGCTCGACCCGCAGGCGTTGATGTTGCGCGAGTCGCTCCAGCGGTGGGTCGGCACGGCCGTCACCGGCGAAGTCACACTGCGGCTGCGCCGGGGCGAGGACTACTCGCTCCTCGACACGTCGGGGCCGACGCTCAGCTATCACCCCGACAAGCTGTCCATGGAACGTGTCGAAGACGCGGCTTTCGGCCCCGTCGACCGCATCGGGCAGCTCACCATGCGCAACCTCGACATCGCCGATTCCCGCGCGAAGCTGGAACAGTACTCCGCGGTCGGGATGATCGGCAGCCCGCACCCGACGGCGATCGGCGCCGCCCAGGCGGCCTCGACCGGACTCATCGGCGCCATGCCCGCCGGTGGAGCCGAAGCCATTGCCGCTCGTGGCGGTTCCGACGACGAAGCAGCGCTGCTACTGGACAACGCAGCCATGGAGTCGGGCACCGACTGATCTTTACAACGACGTAAGAAGGGGCGTACATCCGGTGACCGGGTGTACGCCCCTTCTTACATGAACGACGTCAGTCGGTCGTCTCCTGGGCTGTACCGTTCAGACGCTCGGCGATCGCGTTCAACGCATCGATCTCGGTCCGCTGACCGCGCACCATCGCCTCGGCCACGCGCAGAACCTCCGGGTCTTCGGTGAGCTTCACGATCCCCCTCGCCATGTGGACGCCGCCGATGTGGTGAGCCACCATCAGGTCGATGAACACCAGGTCGGCCTCGTTACCCGACAGCGAGAACAACTCGTCCAGTTCGTCATGAGTCACCATGCCCGGCATGAGGCGGCCTTCCTCGGCCCACGAGCCCATGTCCATCGACATGTCCATCCACTCCATCGGCTCGGCCGTGGAGGTTGCGGGCAGACCCCATTCGGTGAGCCAGGTCGACATGATGCCGATCTGCCCCTGTTGAGTCAATGCGATGTCGTAGGCCAACGTTCGCAACATTTCGTCGCCGCCGTGACGGTGCAGGTGCATCGACATGGCGACCGCCTGACCGTGGTGCAGCGACATGTCCCAGGCGAACCCCGCTTCGGCCGAGTCCACGGCCGGGTCGGGGGAAGCCCTGGTGGTCATGATGCCCACCGTCAACCCCACGGCCAAGGCCACCATCGCAGACATGACCACCGACAGGATCGGCCATGTGCTCACCGACTTACGCATGTCGTTACCTTTCCATCCCTTCCGCCGTGATCGGTGTGTCCCCCGTGATGCTCGTGCCGCCCGAGCAGGACGCCCCGGGTTCGCGTGAAGAGGTCAACCGGTACTTGCCCGTGAACGCCGAAATGCGTTCGTCGTCGGCCGAGGTGAGCTCCAGTTGGTAACCCCACGTCGTCAACATGATCGGCGAGGTCTGCCCCGGGTAAGGGCTCATGAACGTGTAGTCGATGCCGTTGACCTTGGCCTCCAGCTTTTTGATCTGGTCCGCGGTGACCGCGTCCGGGTTGTAGGTGAACCAGATGGCGCCGTGTTCGAGGCTGTGAACGGCGTGCTCGTTGGGGACCGGCGTCTGATAGATCTTGCCGTTGCACGTCGTCCACACCGAGTTGTGGTTCCCACCGGCGGGCGGCGACAGCTCGTAATCGAGCTTTCCCTCAAGGTGCGCGGACTCCTCGACCCACGGCGCCTCATCGACGTAGTAGTCGATGACGCCGTCGATGGGTTCATCCGGATCAATATCGGGCAGGAACAGGAACGGCACGGCGATCAAGCCGGCGACCAGAATCACCAGACCACTCACCAACGTGATCATTCCCCAGGGCAACGGCTGTTTCGGGGCGGAGGTTTTGCGGCCCTTCTTCTTGCCTTTACCTCCCGATTTTCCGCCGGGGCGTGTTTTACCACCGGGGCGCGACTTCTGCGAACCCTGACCGAACACGGAATCGTTTTTGCCGCTTCGGCCCTTCGGGCCCGAACGTGACTTGTCGGCCTTCTTCGCTCCCGAACCGCTCGTGGACTTGTCGCTCTTGGGTTCGGCGACGTCCCCCTTGGCCGTGGTGTCGGTGTCCGTGGAGGAGGTGGCCTCATCGTTGGGCGTCGACTCGGCGGCTGTATCGGGCTCATCGGGGGTGGCGGTCTTAGCCTGCTTGGGCGCTGCGGGCTTGCCGGACCGCTGTTTCGACTTCTTTTTTGCCATGGCGTGGGTGCCTCACGGGGACGGGGTGGTCTCGGTCGTCGGGGGCCTCCCGGGCGGGGTACCGGCGGGAAACACACTCCGGATGATAGTCGTCATCGACGCATGTCACGATCTCCGATCGCCTCGATTTCGGAAGTATCCGTAACATCACATACGGCGACTTTTCAACGGCACACGAATGCTCTGGGAAACGCGCGCGGGACCGGGGTCACCGATCTCGCGCGCGTGACGGTCACGCGGTCAATTCACGCTTCAAGATCTTGCCCGTCGCCGTCATCGGGAGTTCGTCGACGAACTCCACGACCCTCGGGTACTTGTAGGCGGCCATCCGACTCTTCGACCAGGCGACGAGCCCCTCGGGAGTGACCGTACCCTCGGGCGTCCGGATCACGTACGCCTTGACCTCCTCGCCCAGTGCCTCGTCTGGCACACCGATCACGGCCACGAAGCTCACGTCGGGGTGCGTCATCAGTGTCTCTTCGACTTCACGCGGGTAGACGTTCATGCCACCCCGAATCACCATCTCCTTGAGCCGGTCCACGATATAGAGGTAACCGTCGGCGTCCCGTTTACCGATGTCTCCGGTGCGGAACCAGCCCTCTTCGTCGAGGACCTCCGACGTTTCGGCCGGGCGGTCGAGATAGCCGGTCATGATGTGGTGCCCTCGCAGAGCGATCTCGCCGGGTTCGTCCACGTCGGCCTCGGAGCCGTCGGGACGCGTGACCTTGGCCTGCGTTCCCCACACGGGGAACCCGACGGAACCGGGACGGCGGGGCCGGTCGGTGCGGTTGAACGTCGCCACCGGGCTCGACTCCGACAGGCCGTAACCTTCGAGGATCGGCACGCCGAAACGTTCCTCGAAACCGGTAAGAACGGCCATCGGGAGGCTCGAGCCACCGCACGCGGCCAGCCGTAGAGATTCGGCCGCCGTGCCCAGGTCGGCGCCCTCGGCGTTCTCCTGATTCAACAACGCCCAGTACATGGTGGGCACGCCAGCGAAAATCGTGACCCGCTGGCTTTTCATGAGTTCCAAAGCCGCTCCAGGCTCGAACCGGGGCATCATCACCAGGGTGGCTTCGGCCCCGAAACCCGCATTCATCTGCACGGTCTGACCAAACGAGTGGAACAGCGGCAACGCCAACAGGTGAACGTCGTGGCTTTCGACGCCGAACAGCCGGTGACAGACCTGGACGTTCTGGACCATGTTCGAGTGGCTGAGTTGCGCGCCCTTGGGCTGCCCCGTCGTCCCGGACGTGTACAAGACAACCGCGGTATCGGTCTCGCTCGTGGCCACCGAGTCAAACGATGTGGCGGCGCCCTCGGTGAAGGCGGTCAACGTCGTACCGGTTTCCACCTCGGCGGCCGGATCAACGGTCATCGTGACCAGAAGCCCGCAGTCGGGTGCCTCCTTGAAAGCCTCGGCAGCCCAGGCACCCATCGGAAGTTCAGGGGTGCCTTCGAAACAGAAGTACGCGGTCGCCTTCGAATCCTTGAGGTAGTACGCGATTTCGCGTGCCGTCGACAAGACGTTCAAAGGGACGACCGTGGCGCCGGTCTTCAGGACGCCGTAGTAGACAACGGGGAAAAAAGGAACGTTCGGACAGGTCAGAGCCACCCGATCGCCACGTCCGATGCCACGTCCGGCCAAGCTCGCGGCCACCGCCGAGGCCATCGCCTCAAGACGGGCATACGTAAGGCGTGTCTCGCCTGCCACGACGGCCGTGCGGTCGGGAACGCTGCGGGCCGAACCCTCTAGTAGTACGGCAAGATTCAACATGATCGACTCCCTAACGGTTGTCGATCTATCCTTACACCAAACGTGCGGTGCGTCACATGGCGTTCGGCGGGTAATAACCGGCGACCACGTCACCTCGGCTGTTGTACACCACGGCCGACCCGCCGACCGGTCCGAGAATCGACATGAGCGCCGCGCCGGCCACAAGGTTGATCGCCGCTGTGGCGACCTGGGCGTCGAGTTCGGCGGCGAAGGTGAACGGCAACAGCACCGCCACCGCCGTCACCAGAACGCAGATCCAATAGAAAAACTGCATCGGCCGGGGCATGAACAACAAAAACAAGTGCAGCAACGCGGTGGCCGCGATGGTGATGACCGCGCCTGCCAACGCATACGTTGTGGTCGTGGCCGTGCCGTAAGCACCCGCCCCTTCGGCGGCAAGAACCGGTATCTGAAAAATCCCGCGGACCAACATGACCCCGACGACGATGACCAGAGCGACCACGATCGCGGTCCCCACACCACCGGCCCACAAACGACCACCGTTGACGTTGACGGTGCGCCGCGGTGACGGCTGCTCGAAGTCTTGAGACGGTATGCGTTGGGTGGGCGGTGTCGGGCGTGCCCGACCGGCGCCGTACACGGGTTCAGACATAACGTGACGTTACCCGCATTCTCAGGCTTGAAACGCGCACTTCGCAACAGCCCGAGGCGCTCGTTTCACTCCCAGTGAGGCGGCCGGTCCTCGTGGTACCGAGCCTCGTCGGCTGCCCGGGACGTCCGGTGTTCTCCCCACCCGGCGTCGGTGTCGTCGCGTGTCTGGTCGGGCAAGATCTCCAGATCGTCGGTCAGCACCACTTCACGGTCCTCGTCGTGCCTCACGGTCGTCCTCCACGATGTTGCTCTACGTCTCCTCGATTATGCCGTTTGCCGAAGAGTGGAAGACTGGCCGGTGTGCTGAGCGGAGTTGACGTCTTGAAGGCCCTGTGCCGTCGCTACGCCTTCGGCGATGTTCGGGCACTGTTGTCGGGGTTCGACCTGCCCGAGGCGGACTGGAAACGGCTGCGTCGCCTATGTCTGTTCGGTCAACGGCTGCTGGAGCTCGATGCCGAGGATTTCGACATGTCGGACGTCGACGCGGGCGGCCCGGCGTACGAACAGTTGGTCGAGCGAGCCCGACTGTGCCGCATCCCGCAGGACCCGCGCGAACCGAACCGTGGGGCGTTGGACAGCATGCGGCCCGCATACGAACTGCTGCTCGAGGTGATGGCGGCCCAGCACAGACGTCACGACATGGCCGGGCTGGTGGCCACCGCCCACATGATCGGCGAGTATCTGCCGATCCTGGTGTGGGAACCGGTGTGGGGCCACGCGGCCGACCCGAGACGCATCGGCCGCGACGTCGCCGGTCGGGACAGCAGATTCGGTAAAAACGACAGGCCCTGCGCACATCGCCGCCTCGACCGGAAAGCGGCCACTCGTGTCCTGCGTATCCACCAGGCGCCGGCGGAGGGCTGGCGGGCCTACCTCGATCGTCAGCACAGCCACGTCGCGCATGCCATCGGTGTTTGCGCCGCCGAATGCCGCGACCAGTGCAGCACGGTGACACGTGTCGAAGAACCGACCCGCAGCCACATCGCCGAACGCGCGGCGGTGGCGATCGCGTTCGAGGAGAGCGCCCTGGTCAGATTGCGGCATGCGGCACCGGTCGGCCACGGGTTCGGGGTCCCCAGTGAGGACGAGGTCGCACGCACCTGGGACCGTGTTCGTGTTCTCATCGGCCAACGCGGCCTGGTCGGCAAAGCCGCCTTGGAGGAGGACGGTTTCTGCCTGCCGGGCCTGCCAAGCCTCATTTCGGCGATCGCCGGGCAGAGCGTACAACCGTCCACGTTGTTGTACGAGACCGCCGAACTCACCATCAGCAAGCTGACAGAGGCCCTGGAGGGCAGTCGATGAACGATCTTGATGCGGTGGCCACGGCCATGTCGGCGCCGGAGACTCTGGTTCGGGCGATCGGGTCGGGCAGCCGCCAAGGCGCCACGCCACGGTTTCGTAAAGTGGAACTGCGGCCGGTGCGCATCAAAAACGACGTCCGGCTGCAGATCACCCGGCACGATGAACACCGCCCGACGGTAAGCAACGTGGACTTCCCGGCGACCGATGAACTGTCGGAGCTGTTGGCCGAACCGTATCGCCACTGGCTGGTCGAAACCGTCGACGCGACACTGCAACTGCGGTTCACCAAACGCGGCAAAACACAACTGCACACCGCTCCCGCTTCACGAACCCAACGCCTCGAACACGACAGGGTGGCACCCCACCTCATCGCCGCCGACGACACGTTGTTCGGTGTGCTGGGTGCGTCGGCAGCGAAGCGGCGTCAGGTCGACGCGTTCCTGCGTGCCGTCGAAGGTGCAACACGTGATCTGGCCGAGACCGCGACGGTCGTCGACCTGGGATGCGGCAATGCCTATCTGACCTTCGCCATGCACCGGCACCTCGTGCAGTCCGGGTACGAGAGCCGAACGATCGGCGTGGACGTGAGAGAGGATCAACGCGACCGCAACACGCGGTTGGCCGGGCAGTTGGGGTGGAGCGACGACATGCGGTTCGTCGCCGGATCGATCGCCGACGTGGAATTGCCGTCGGCGGACATCGTGCTCGCACTGCACGCCTGAGACACCGCCACCGACGATGCTCTTGCCCGGGGCGTACGCCTGGGTGCTCGCCACATCTTCGCCGCGCCGTGCTGTCACCACGACATCGCCGCACAACTGCGTGGCGGGACGGCCCCCGCGGGTTATCGTCCGCTGGTCGGCGACGGGATCCTGCGGGAACGGTTCGCGGACGTTCTCACCGACACACTGCGGGCTCAACTATTGCGGATGAACGACTACCGCGTCGACGTCGTGGAGTTCATCGACTCGGCACACACTCCTCGTAACACACTCATCAGGGCGACCCGAACCGACCATGCCGACACCGGGCGGGCCGGTTCCGACTATGAACGGCTTGTGGCCGAGTGGAACGTGACACCGGCATTGGCGCGACTCCTCGACTCCTGACCCGTTTCGTACCGCACACACCACTCGACGCAGCAGACTCAGGTCTGTCTCAGCCTTCCCGGGCAACACTCGATACGGCTCCTCCGCGCTACCACGCGCGGAGACCCGGTGCCCTGCGACGATCGATGAGGAGGAGGTACACGGTCACGGCGAGGCACCTGCCGTCATAGCCCCGGCCGAGACGAAAGGACCTTCCTCGTTGTTGCCCGCGATGATCGCCCGATGGCTTTGCCGCTTCACGCTCTACGGCCTGTCTGCGGCCGTGGTCATGGTCCTCCTGGGACATTTCAACGCCGACACGATGCTTTCGCCGTTCGGCAACACCATTTCCGTCTACGCCGCCATGGACCCGCTCGGGCCCGTCGAGGTCGGAATCTACGTGTCCGGGGTGGCCTGCCTCAGCCTGTGGGGCGCGATGATGGCGGCTCGGATTCACGTCGGCAAGATCCTGTCGACGGCGCTGATCGTCGGCGGTGGCGGCTTCCTCCTCGCGGCCATGATCCCCACCGTCGAGGTAGACGCACCGATGACGACGGGCGGCTGGATTCACCGGTACGCGTCGATCGTCGGTTGTACCGCGCTTCTGGTGGCGGCACTATGGCTGACCCGACTTGCCGATCGTGAAGGTTGGGCGGAGATCACGGTCGCGCTACGCGCCACGACGTGGGTTTCGGCCTTGAGCGGCCTCGCCGTGATCGGCTCCATGTTCTGGGGCTCCCGCGAGTACATCGGGCTGTATGAACGGATTCTGTGCGCATCCCTGTTGGCGACGTTGATCGTCGTGTCGGCGCACCTGCTCCGGCAACCCGGCATAGCCCGACGCCCCGTCGCTTTGGCGGTCTGACCGGGGAATCGAGCTGATGTGCGGTGTGATCACATGGGTGACCACACCGCACATCACGGTGTTTTACCTACCCACGGCGTCACTGCGCGGACGTCGGTCGGTCTCATCGTCGAACTCGCCGATGATCTCCTCGAGAAGATCCTCCAGCGCCACCAACCCGACGACGACCGAATCCCCATCGGTCACCAGGGCCAACTGGGCGCGCTGCTGACGCATCGCCGTCACAGCTGCGGCCACCGTGTGGTCGACGGGAAGTTTCACCGGCGACCACATCAGTTCGCGGGCGACGGCCTCGTCGGCGGCACGCACGACGTCGCGGATGTGCACCATGCCGACCGGGTGGTCCTCGGAGACGACGACAAGCCGCGAACGACCGGAACCGTGGCTGACCCGCTCGATCTCCACAACGTCGGCGTCGTCGGCAACGGTCACGATGTCGGCGCGCGACACCATGACGTCGGCAACGGTCGTCGACTGCACCTTCAACGCACCCGACAGCATCTGGTGCTGCTGTTCGGGCAGGTAACCCTGCTCACGGGATTCCCTCAACAGAATCCGCAACTCGTCGGGGCCGTGCGCCTGTGCAGCGGTGTCCTGAGGAGTCACTCCGACCATCCTCACCAACACGTTCGCCATGCCGTTGAGCGTCAAAAGGATCGGCCGAAGTAGGCGCGCGTAGGCCCGGAACGGGAGCGCCAGCAGGATCGCCGACGTCTCCGGGTGCGAAATGGCCCACGACTTGGGCGCCATCTCTCCCAAAACCATGTGCAGAAAGACCACGATCATCAGGGCGATGAGGAACGCGACGGCGTAGCTGGCTTGAGCCGGAACCCCAAGCGAGGTGAACCACGGTTTCATCGCGTGTGCCAAGGCGGGTTCGGCCAACGCACCCAACCCGATGGTGCACACGGTGATGCCCAGTTGGGCGCCCGCAAGCATGACCGTCAGCTCACGTGTTCCCTGCACGGCCGCCTTCGCCGCTCTGCTTCCCTCCGAAGCCTTCGCCTCGAGCCGGTGACGTTTGCTGGCCAGCAACGCGAACTCGGCGGCCACGAAGAACGCGTTCACGATCAACAGGACCAGCGAAAACAGAAGTGCCCAGGTGGTGCTCACGCCGTCACCTCCTGGTCGTTGCTGTGTTCCACGAGAGCCAGGTTCACCAGCTTGGGCACGTGACGTCGCACGGACACCACTCGCAGCCTCGCCATACGAAGTGGCGGGTCCTCGTCGTTCCCGTTGTCGGGGGCGTCCCAGTCGACCGGGCCGACCTCGACGGTGTCACCCGACTTCGGGATGCGTCCGAGCGCGTCCATGACGAGTCCTCCGAGAGTCTCGTAATCGTCGTCTTCGGGAAGCTCGACACCGGTGGCGTCGGCGACCTCGTCGACGCGCAACCGGGCCGGCACCAACCAGCTGCCGTCGGCGCGTCGGATCACCTGCTCGGCCGGCCGGTCGTCCTCGTCGCGAATGTCGCCGACCAGTTCCTCGGCCAGGTCCTCGAACGAAACAAGACCGGCCAGGCCGCCGTATTCGTCGAGGACACAGGCCTGCTGGCGATGTTCGCTACGCAACCGCTCCAACACCTCGGGGAGGGGAAGGCTTTCGGGGATCAGCAGCGGTGCCTCCGCGATCTGGACAACCGGGGTGCTGTCCCGATCCGCTCGGGGCACCTTCACGACTTCGGCGATACCGACGACACCGAGCACATCGTCGACGTCGTCGCCGATGACCGGGAACCGGGATCGACCGGTCGCCAGCTTGGCAACCAACTCCGACACCGGGACGTTCGCGTCGATCGTCTCCACGTCGACGCGTGGGGTCATCACCTGCCCGGCTGTCAGTTCACGGAAGTCGAGTCCGTTGTCGAGTATCTGCGACAGCTCCGCGTCGATGTGTCCGCTGTCGCGTGACTCGTCGATGATGTGGTGGAGGTCGTCGGTCGAGGCACCGTGGGGCAGCTCCTCGACCGGCTCGATCCCGATCATCCGCAGCAGCCGGTTCGACGTCGAGTCAAAGAAGCGGATGAGGGGACCCGCCACGGCCAGGTACACCAACGTCGGGGCGGCAAGCCAGCGGGAGAGTTTGACGGTCTCGGCGATCGCGAGGTTCTTCGGCCCCAGCTCGCCGAGCACCATCTGCACGACGTTTGCGACGGTGAACGTCAAGATCACGGACAACGCGATGTTCAGCGGCGTGGGGAGTCCGGTGCCACCGAAAAGCTCACGCAGGCCTTGTCCCAGGTACGGTTCGGCGAAGAAACCGACGAACAACGTGGTGACCGTAATGCCCAGCTGGGCACCCGAGAGCATGAAAGACAGGCGCGCGGTGACCTTCAAGGCCCGATCGGACGCCTTGTCACCCTGTTCGGCGAGTTGCGCCAACCGGGAACGGTCGACGGCGACATAGGCGAATTCCTGCGCTACGAAGAACGCGGTCGCCACGGTTACGACAACAATGATGGCCAGACCGGCCAAGATCAACACGCGACGTTCACCGCCGCGCTTCCAGCACATGCCGGGAGGGTTTGCCGGGCCGTTGCGCCCGGCTGGGTACTACATCCGTCAGGATCGGTTGGGCTCGTATCCATCAGGAGATTTTAAAGCGTGCCGGGACTTTCTGGGGTACGGGTGATTCGAAACACCCCGACACACCGCAAAACCGTTGTCGAACGTTTACGAAGCCGCAGGTACCTCGTCGTCCGTGCTGTGATAGTTGTCGCGAAGTTTGACCGGCCTGTCTTTCTTTTTGGCGACCTTCTTCGCCCGGATGTTGAGGAACTCCACCAACAAGGAGAACGCGATCGGGCCGTACACGTACCCCTTGGGAACGTGCGCACCGAAACCCTCGCCCACAAGGCTCGCCCCGATCAACACCAGGAACGCCAACGCCAGCATCTTGATCGACGGATGCGCATCGATGAACCTGGCGATGGCACCGGCGAAGTACAGGGTGATGGCGATGGCCACGACGATGGCCGCAACCATGACCTCGATGTGCTCGACCATGCCGATGGCGGTGATGACCGAGTCGAGAGAGAAGACGATGTCCAGAAGTGCGATCTGCATGATGACCGACGTGAACACGACCTGTTTGGCGGAACCGGAGTGTTTGCCCTCTTCCGGCCCTTCAAGTCGGTTGTGAATCTCGTGGGTGGCCTTGACGAGCAGGAACGCGCCACCAAGGATCAGAATCAGGTCTCTACCGGAGAACGGTTGCGAAAACAGTTCGAACAACGGCGCAGTCAAACCGATCAACCAAGACAAGGTGGCCAACAGCGCCAATCGACAGATAAGCGCCAGTGACAGCCCGATGAAGCGGGCCTTGGGCCGCTGCTTCTCGGGCAGACGCCCGGTAAGGATCGAAATGAAGACGACGTTGTCGATGCCGAGAACCAGTTCCAGCAGCAACAGAGTGAAGAACGAGATCCAAATCTGTGGATCGGCGAGTAGTTCCATGACCTAAGACGATATTCGATCTTGTCCACTGTTGTTTCACCGCGGACACCCGGTCGGGCTGCCGAAGGCGGCGGGAAGACGACGCCGGCGCACCCCGCATGGGATGCGCCGGCCGGTTCGGTATGCCTCGTTAAGCCTCGTCGGTTACGCCGACGGCAGCTCCGGGCGTCCGTGGTTGGGAAGGCCCGACATGTCGGCGGTGGGCCGACCGCGGGTCACGATCACCGTCTCCTTGCCACGCGGCTGTCGTCGCATTTGAAGCGAACCGCACGCGCAGCGAGTCCACGACAACAGGGCACTGTCACGAGTCAGGCGACGCGAGACGACCTGGTAGGCCTCGGCGTCCGGCCAACCGCAGTGCGGGCAGAGAGATTGCATGAGCTTGTCCTTTAAAGAGATGGGTCCTGACGTTTGCTGGAGTTTCGGGTGGCCGTTGTGTCACAAAACCGTTGCGATCACATACCGAACACGTGCCGAACTGCAATGAACACGCGCCACCTACTCGCAAGGATGCATCTAAAAATGGTAAAGGTCTAACACGAATTCTTGAAGAGAACCATGAAGCCCCACCTTCAATATCGCGACGGATACCCTACATTCGTATGAGCCGGGACACTACTTTCAGGTACCACATGGGAGCCTACCGTGATTGACCTGCGACGACTCCACGTGCTGCGCGCCGTGTCGCACTACGGCACTGTGACCGGGGCCGCTAAGGCTCTTCACATGAGCCCTTCAGCTGCTTCACAGCAGATCAGACAGCTTGCAAAAGAGTTGAACGTCACACTGCTCGAGCCACAGGGTCGCAACATCCGACTGTCCGCCGCGGCGCATCTTCTGATGTCGCACGCCGACGCGATCGAGGCACGATGGCGCCGCGCCGAAGCCGAACTACACGCCACCGGCGCCGAACCCGGAGGGGAGGTCCGATTGTGTGGGTTTGGCACCGCAATCGCGACACTATTGGCCCCCACTGCTGAACTATTGCAAGTCCGTCACCCAACGATCACAGTCAGTCTCCGTGAGGCGCAGGCCACAGAATGTTTCGATTTGCTGTTCGCCGGCGATGCGGACTTGGCAATCGTCGAGGCGACGTTGGATTCACCTGCGCTCGACGACATGCGATTTGACCAGCAGCCGCTCTTCGACGACCCCTTCGACGTCGTCGTCTCCGCCGACCACGGACTGGCTGAGAAGGAGACGGTGACCCTGGCCGATACCGCCCGGGAGCCGTGGATTCTCGGGCTGCCCGGCAGCACTTCGCGTCAACACGTTCTCGCCGCCTGCAGCAACGCGGGCTTCAGCCCGTCGGTAGCCCACGAGGCGAGCGAATGGTCGGTCGTGGCGACACTGATCGCCTTCCGGCTCGGTATCGCGATCATCCCCCGCCTGGCCGAACTGCCGCCCCATCTGCCGCTGCGCCGCATCCCCATCGAGGGTCCCCACCAACCGTTTAGACACTTCCTCACGGTCACAAGACGGGGAAGCCGGGAGTACCCGGCCGTCGCGGCGGTGTCGACCGCCATCGACGAGATAACTCGAGCACGCGGCCCGCTCCTCGACCCCATACCGGAAGAGTAGACGGCTGGGGATCCCAAGGGGCCCTTAACGAGCGAGAAGTCGATACGTTCCTTAACGGAACCCTAAATCTCACTAAATCCGATGTCGCACTTGGACGAGATAGTCCACAAAGGGATGGGGGCCGAACTCACCCCTCAGAAGTTCGGCCCCCTTATATGCACGATGCCCCGTCGCCACCCCTCGACCGACAGGGCATCGGCCGCTTTCATCGGGTACCCCCCTGGTATCGCTTCTGCGATACCGGCCTCGGCTTCTTTGCCGCTTGCCGTTGTGGCCCGACGTCTAATAAAACGACGACCCGCCCACAAGGGTTACGCCCTTATCCAAATTCTTTTTCGAACCCTTGCCGGGACGGCGAAAGGCGCCTGCGGGATCGTCACCTCACAGGCGCCTTTTCAGACGTCGGGGCCGTTCAGCCCGTCTTGGTCACCACGTTGCCGCGAACCCACTCAACGATGGATTGAGTGGTCGCGCCGGGAGTGAAGATCTTGGCGACTCCCATCGCCTCCAACTGAGGGACGTCCTCGTCGGGGATGATGCCGCCACCGAACACGACGATGTCGTCGGCGCCCTTCTCGGCAAGCAGTTCGGTGACCTTCTTGAAGAGGGTCAGGTGCGCCCCCGACAACACACTCAAACCCACTACGTCGGCGTCTTCGGCGATAGAGGCCGCCACGATCTGCTCGGGCGTCTGGTGCAGTCCGGTGTAGATGACCTCCATACCGGCGTCACGCAGGGCGCGAGCCACGACCTTGGCGCCGCGGTCATGACCGTCCAATCCCGGTTTGGCCACCACTACACGGATCCGCGATTCCATTCAAAGGTCCTTTCGGGTGTCACGTCCGACCGCGTTGTCGGCCGAACCGAGCTTACCCAACGTTCAGGAGGCCTGGCAGCGGCCGATCCGACCGCGTCACGAAACTCAATGAAGCACTCGTCGGCTTGGGTACGGTATGGCGTGTCCGTCCCCGGTAGTCCGGTCACGGCCTCAAACTCGCCGTACACCCCGCTCATCCCGGATTGCCGGGTTTAGGCCCCATCATCACGCTAGGAAAGTGAGCCCCTGTGCCAACCTCCGATTCCGCAACCCTCTCCCCGTACGAGCGACTCGGCGGCGCCCCGACCATCACCGAGGCCGTCGACCGCTTCTATGTTCGGTTGATCGACGACCCCCGGCTGGCGGGTTACTTCACCGACGTCGAACTGCCTCGCCTGAAGCGCCACCAGGTCGCGATGTTGTCACAGGTCCTGGGCGGCCCCAAGGAGTACGAAGGACGTGAACTGGCCACGGCTCATCACGGCATGGGCATCACCGGCCCGCACTACGAGGCCGTCGGCGCGCACCTTCTCGCAGTTTTGGCCGACATGGGCGCTCCCGGAGACATCTGCGATTCGGTGGCCGAGGTCCTGAAGTCGGTTGCGGGCGACGTGATCGAATCGGGCCAGTAAACCCCATGGTCGATGCCGATCGGTTGAAATCCAGTTGGGGCCTGGTCGCCGCTCACGGCGAGCAGGTCGCTCTGTACTTCTACTCACATCTGTTCCTCGCGCATCCCGAGGTGCGTGAACTGTTCCCCATAGCGATGGCGGCACAGCGGGACAAATTGGTCAAGGCGTTGGGTTCGGTCATCAGCAACGTCGACAACCTGGATCCGGTCATCCCGTATCTACAGGCACTCGGCCGGGACCACCGCAAGTTCGGTGCGCTTCGCGAACACTATCCGGCGGTGGGGAACGCCCTTCTGGCCACGTTGGAACACTTCAGCGGTCCCTCCTGGGGCCCGGAGCTGGCCACGGATTGGCGACAGGCCTACGACCTGGTCGCCAAGGTCATGGCCGACGCCGCCGACGACGCCGCACACGTCACCCCGGCCTGGTGGGACGGGACCGTTGTGGAACACCGGCGGATCGGTACCAACGCCGCGATCCTGACCGTCGCACCGCACGCGAGGTTGGAGTACCTGCCGGGGCAGTCCGTGACGGTGTCCTCTCCCTGGCGCCCGAAGGTGTGGCGGTACTACTCACCGGCCAACGCACCGCGTCCCGACGGGACGATCGACCTGCACGTCAAGCTCGTCGACGGTGGCCTGGTATCGACCGCGCTGGTCGACCTGACCCGCAACGGCGACGTGTTGAAGCTCGGTCCACCCATTGGGGACGGCCTTGTGTTGCGTGAGTCGGAACGCCCGGTCGTCATGGTGGCCGGGGGCAGCGGTCTGGCGCCGCTCAAAGCCCTGATCGATCAACTGACGGCGACGCCGTTCCGTCGCCGCGTTCGGTTGTATTGGGGCGCCGAGCACGCGGGCGACCTGTACGACCTGGCCGCGTTGCAGCGTCTGGCATCCGCCCACGACTGGTTCGACCTGACCGCGTGTGTCGCCGAGGGCCGTCCGGCCCCGGGAATCCACGTCGGCAATCCGGTCGATCTGGCGATGCGACACGGCGACGTCGCCGCCGGCGACGTCTACATCTGTGGCCCCGTGGGCATGGTCGGCTTCGCGCGCTCGGCGCTGGCACGGGCCGGGGCCAACCCGGCGTCAATCTACTTCGACCAATGGGATGAGGAGAAGACATGACGATGTCGCAGCGGATTGCGCACGCGCACACCGACAACCGGATGACCGCCACGCAGGTGAGCCGGACACGGTTCAATCGCACCGCGCTGGGACGTCGCGGTTACGACACCGCCGAGGTCGACGCCTTCATCGCCGACGTCGCGCGTGAACTGGCCCGCCGTTTCGAGATGGAGACATCGCTGCGAGCCGAGGCCGACAACTTCAAACGGGCCCTGCGCGACTGGCAGAGCCGCGCGAGCGATCAGCGGCAGGCCGAGACGATGCGCAACATCGACTCCGACGCCGTCAACCTGTTGTCACAGGCGCAGCAACAGGCCGAAGGGTATGTGACCCAGGCTCAGGACTACTGCCGTCAGATCATCGGTCAAGCCCGCGGCCAGGCCCGCGAGGTGCTTCAGCTGGCTCGTGAACAGGCCGAAGTGGAGGCCGAACGTGCCGTCAGCGACTACCGGCGTCGGGTCGGCGACGACCGCGACTCCCAACAGGAGGACACGGAGCGGCAGTTGGCGCGCACCCGTGCGTTTCTCAACGCCATCAACGCGGCCGAAGAACAGCTGCGCGTCGCTCGACGACAACTGGACGCCGACATGGAACAACTGATGCAGGAACAACAGCCGCCAGAGCATTGACCGCGTGGTCCGTTCGGGTCCTCGGGTGAGGGCCCGAACGGTGTTTCCAGCCGTCGGCGGTCAGTCCCCGAGCCGGTCCAAGAGCGCCGCAACCTCGGTCTCGTATTCGTACCACTGGACATCGTTTCGGAAGCCGAGCGCGGAGTCGATGTGCGACATCGGGTCGCCTTCCAGGGCGGTCCAGGTTTGAACGTCGCGCAGTTGAGCCTCGGCCTCGCGCAACTCGCACAGCATGCGCGCCTTCATCGCCATGCCCAGGCCGTAGGAGCGGTGTTGGGGCGCCACGACCGTGTCGTACTGATCGCCCCGTGTGGGCCGCTGCGCCGCGACGACGAGTTCGGTCAGGCCCACCACCATTTCCATGGCCTCGGAAATGGCCACGACGATATGTGTCCGCAGGCCACGTGCCGCGAGTGTTTCGAGGCTGTTCCGTAGACGCAGTGCGTCGGCCGACCCGCGCCACGAGCCGACGTTGTACGCGGGTTCGGCCTTCAGGTGGACCTTTGTCGCGGCGTACCGCTCCATGAGGTGATCGGGTAGTTCGCCCGTGTAGTACTCCAGGCGGTACCCGGCCGCGATCCGGCCGGCCATGTCCTCCACCCAGGGCCAATCGACCTTGTTCATTTTAAGAACGTTTCGGTTCTCGACCACGGCTCGTTCAAACCCGAGACGGTCGTAGAACCCGACCGCCGGCGTGGTGGCGATGACCTCGACGCCGATCGTGTGGCGGCCTTCCTCGGAGGCCCGCTCGGCGAGTGCACGCAGTAGGCGCCGTCCAACGCCCGAGCCACGTTGACCCGGTCGGACGAAGATCTCAAAGACCCCGGTGTGGTCGAATTCGCCACCGAACAGCAACAGGTTGGCGTGCCCGACGATCTGGTCGCCGTCGCGCGCGACGAACGCCAGGCGTCGCTCCCCGGGCAAGGTGATCGACAGGTACTCACGCAACCTGTCGTCAACCCATCGGGGTTCGTCGGGCATGTCCTCGGCCGTCATCGCGTTGAGCACCTCACGCCATTGTTCGAGGTCGGTGACGCTGGCCTCCGCGGGCGTGATTTCGGTGATCTGCATGACCTAACTTCCTCCTTGGCCCAGGGTCGCCGCTGTCGGTCACCGGCGCACGGCCGTTGGCGAATCAGTCGGCCACTTTACTGTTTTTGCCGTATTCGTCCGCACGTTCGTAGACGTCACGGACGTAGGAATCGAGGTGGTTGTAGCTGAAGACCGCGGTATACCAGTCCGTGGCTCGAGACAGGTCACGGTTGCCGGCACACAGGTAATGGCCTGCGGACACGGCGGCGTCGTCGATGTCATTGGGATCGGCAACCCCGTCACCGTCGCCGTCGGTACCCCACCGTTTCCACGTTTCCGGGATGAACTGCATGGGCCCCACCGCGCGATCAAGCTCGGTGTCGTTGTCGAACCGGCCGTTGTCGGTGTCCTCGATCAACGCGTTGCCGTTCGTGCCGTCCAACGGCGGGCCCAAAATCTGATCAACCGGTTTGCCGTCGGCGCCCAACGAGGTCCCGCCGGTCGTTCCGTGGTTTGTTTCGACGCTGCCGATTCCGGCAAGAGTCGTCCACGCCAGGTTGCATGAAGGGCGTGCCCGGGACAGCACCATTTCGGCGTTGCCGTACGCCTGAAGGGCGCGGGTGGGTATGCCCAGATGGTCCAGGGAGTCTGCCCAGTCTCGCAGTCGCTGGTCATCGGCTACGTCGGACGAGCCCGAGTCGTCGTCGTAGGCGGGCCCGGGTATACCGGGTGCACCCGGGACGCCGTCGACGCCCGGAGGGAGCGCGAGGGGAAGATCGACGGGCCGTTCCTCGGTGTCGGATGCGACCTCTCCGTAAGCCCAATCGGGTCCCGAATGCGGGACGGCGAAGGCGGCAAGACCGAGAAGCGCAACTATGGCTCCGACGGTCAACGCCGCCTGCGCGAGCATTCTTCCGCCGGGACGTCGAGACGCCGCCCATAGTCGACCGCCATGTCGGCGCAGTGCTTTTTGGGCACGCCCAGCACCGACCTTGACCCGTTTCGGGATCGTTGTCAACGCCGCCACATTCGTGAGTATCCCCCATCGAAGCCGGTCGTGCCACCCCGCCGGTCACGTCCCCACCTTTGGTGTGTGTCACCGCATGTAGACAAACGATCCGGTAAGCAACCGGTGACAGCGGGAAGGACGGAGGTAGGCGGTGCCGTCTCACCATTACGGACGCGGGCGTGTTGTCCAAACAAACGTCCTCGGCTTGTGATCAGATCGCAACCGAATGGGCGTGGGATCGTTTCAAGGGTGCCCGGTAAGCGGGCGGGCGTACGAGGGCGGCGAAAAACATGGGAACAGTCGGCGGCGCCGGCGGCATCCAAGCGCCGCTACCGCCTACGACCACAACTTTTCCTTTCCGTCACGGCAATCTTTTGTGTCGCAAGGCAACCTCCGATGCGGCAGAAGGGTCGCCTTCATCGCCCTCGTATCGTTTGATGGCCGTAAACAGCGGCCGATCGTCGCCAAATCGCGCGCAATTGCGTTCCACAACGAACAATTGCGCATTGCCCACGGGGGAAAAGGAGGTTCTAGTGGGCAGCTTGACAGCGCCGGGAGGCGAGCTTCCCAGCGGAATGGTCACTTTTCTGTTCACCGACATCGAAGGCTCCACACGATTGGCCTGCGAGCTCGGTGAGAAGTACCGGGAGGTGCTTCACGAACACCGGCGCCTTCTTCGCAAAGTGTTCTCTTGCCGAGACGGGAGCGAGCTGCTCACCGAAGGCGATTCTTTTTTCATCGTCTTCGATGACGCCCACAACGCCGTCGACGCAGCCATTACGGCCCAGGAAACCCTGTGGGGGCACCCGTGGCCGACGGCTGCGCGTTGGCGTGGCCCGGCTCGCCCCAAGGTACGCATGGGGTTGCACACCGGTTACGCAGTGCCCGACAACCAGGGCTACGCGACGTCGCTGGTGCACCGGGCCGCGCGGGTGTGCGCAGCAGCCCACGGCGACCAGATTCTGTGCAGCAGAACCACACTGGAAGCCTGTGGACACCTACCCGAGGGCACGCACGCGGTCAATCTGGGGCTGTTCCGACTGCGTGGCTTCGACGACTCGGAGCAACTGCATCAGTTGTCCAGTGGCCCTCTGCCGCAACGGTTCCCACCTCCCAGCGCCCAACGACGCCAACACAACCTGCCCGCCGAGCCCGATCTGTTCATCGGGCGAAAGGACGAACAAGGCGACCTGATACGACTTCTCAACGGACACCGGCTCATCAGCGTCACCGCGTTGACGGGCACGGGTAAATCCCGTTTGGTCAAGAACCTGGCGCTCAGACTGGCCGACACCTACCGCGACGGCGCCTGGTATGCGGACCTTTCGACCCACGACGACCTCGGTTCGGCACTGACCACGGCATTCGGGTTTCGCGACGACCCGTTTCGCCCTCTATTGGACTGTGTAATCGAACGACTGCGCCACCAGGAATGCCTCATCGTGCTCGACGACACGCAAGGTCACCACACCCTCCCGATCACCCGCCTCTTGGCGGAGTGCCCCGGGGTACGTGTGCTGTCGACATCGCATCAACCATTGGGGCTGGTGGGTGAGGTCAAATGGGCGCTGCCGACGATGTCGGTGCCCGACGCAGCGGCGTTGATGCGGCGGCGTGCCATGGCCGCATCAGGCGGGGTCGACCCGGGCGACTGCATCGAACTTGCCACCTATGTGGATGGGTTCCCGCCGGCGGTGACGATCCTTGCGTCGTTGCTCCCGTTCATGAACGGCGACCGACTGCTCCATAAGCTTCATACCGAAAAACTCACGCTGTTGGACGCCAGAGGAGAGCTCTCAGCCATATTGGACGACGTCTACGAGCAGCTGTCGCCCCGGGCGGCGTTCCTGCTTCGTGCCCTGTCCGATCGGCCCGTGGCCGTGGGTGTGGACGACGTCGAACAACTCTGCGGCGGAGCCGGAGCCGCACTGGACGCCCTCATCAACCTCGTCGACATGTCGTTGGTGGACATCCATCGCACCGACGGAGAGGCCGTCTACCGGCTGCCGGCCCCGGTCCGGTGGTACGCCAACCTCCAACGACAACAGGCAGGTGATCAACCTCCGCAGACGGCACGCTGCTCATCGATGGCCACGCACATGCCGCCACCGCGGTTGAGCTGGACGGGCGCGCCGACGAAGTAGAGACGGTGGCCGGTCCTGCCAAACCCGGCCACCGTCCTCCGCATACGCCGAAAATACCTATCCGATCGCAGGCGGACTTTCCTGCCAGACACGGTTCAGCGACGACACCGCGAACACGCGGTTCTCGGACTGTTCGCCCTCCCAGGTGAAGGACTGAACCGTCGCCTCCGAGTCGTGTGGGACGACCGCGACCAGGTGAGTGGCGTCGGTGAAGTCGCATTCGCCCGACTCGTCCTCGAGTGTGTAAACGGCGTACCGGGTGACTTCGTCGATGCCTTCTCCGGCCTCCGCCGGACGCCATTCGACGACGTACTCGCCGTCACTCCACTCCACGGACGACACTTGCGGCTCCAGCGGTACCGTCCCGCCCAGGTGCGGTGACGCGGGAACCAACGCCGGTCGGCTGTAGTGCTCGTCGCGCAACAGCGTCATCGCGTTGAGCTGATCCTCGCGCACCGACGTGGCCGAGAAGTACGCGTTTCCGTGCACGTTCGGGTGCTCACGGCACAGTGTGACGTGGTTCAGCAGTTCACGCGGATCGTTCTTCCACTCCGGTGACGCCTCGTCGACGTTGACCTTGTACGTGGCCTCGCCGATGATCAGCTGGCAGTCGGTGCCTTCGCACACGTCGTTCCACCACTGAGCCAAAACCGTGTACGAGGCGATCTCCAGAGACATCGCCCAGTAGATCTGCGGCGCGATGTAGTCGATCCAGCCTTCTCGCACCCATTTCCGGGTGTCGGCGTACAAGACGTCGTACGTCGGCGCGCCCGCGACGGTGTCGGAGCCTTCCGGGTCGTCGGCAATGTTGCGCCACACCCCGAACGGGCTGACTCCGAAGCGGACCCAGGGCTTGATCTCCTTGACGCGCCGGTTGAACTCCTCGATGAGTTGGTCCGTGTTGGCGCGTCGCCAATCCGCCTTGTTGTCGAAGTCCCCGCCGTGTTCGGCGTAGGCGGCGTCGTCGTCGAAGTCCTCGTCGCCGGCCGGGTACGGGTAGAAGTAGTCGTCGAAATGAACCGCGTCGATGTCGTAGTTCTCGACCGCGTGAAGCATGGCCTCGATGACGAATTCCCGGACCTCGGGCAATCCCGGGTTGTAGTACAGCCGTGAGGCGGCGCCGGACTTGGGGTAGGCAACGACCCAGTCGGGGTTCTGCCGGGCGGGGTGCGTCTCGTGGAGCTTCGCCGGGTCCCCACCCGCGTCTCCCGACGACGTGGGCATCGAAACCCGGTACGGGTTGAACCACGCGTGGAAGTCGAGTCCGGCGTCGTGAGTGGCCTTGACCGCGAACTCGAGCGGGTCGTATCCGGGGTCACCGCCTTGTTCCCCGGTGAGCCACCGCGACCACGGTTCGTGGGGCGACGGCCAGAAGGCGTCGGCTGTCGGACGAACCTGTGTGATGACCGCGTTGAGACCGTATTCGGCGGCGTCGTCGAGCCACCGCCGGTACTCGGCCTTCTGCGTTTCGGCGTCCTGTCCCGTGGTCGACGGCCAGTCGATGTTCACGACACCGGCGATCCACGAGGCGCGGAACTCCTCCTTGGGGCGGGCCGCGTCGGCGTCGCACTCGGGCGACGGTTCGTCTTCTCCCGGGTCGGTCGGGTCGGCCGTCGCCACACCGGTGGACCACAGCGCTGCACCACCGGCGGCAACCGCACCCGCGGCGCCCAGCACCGTGCGTCGAGTCAGCCAGGCGGGTCGAATATCTGGCATCTGGCGCTCCTCTTCTGTATATGTAGAAAAACGTCAATGGAAGGCCACAGTTTTGCAGCTTCTCTACGAAGAAAGCAAGAGGCCAGACGCCCGGAACACGTATTACCCCGCCGCCGACCGCAAACACGCCACCGTGGTCAACGACTCGACGCCAAGATCGGGACGCGGTTGATAAGCCACCATGACCGCCGCGCCGAGCCACTCGGCCCCACTGTCCACGACCAGATCCTTCACAGCCGCGACCTGTGCCCCCGTCTCGACGACGTCGTCGACCAGCAAAACCCTGTCACCCGTTCGAGGTCGCCCCGCCACACCTCCGACATCATCCAGTGTGGCCAGTAGTATCGACCCGTCCGGCTGCGGCTGCTTCTGCACCGCCAACATGCCCACGCCCCGCTGCATCGCCACCAGCGGCGCAAGCAGATAGCCACTCGACTGGACACCGGCGATCAACGTGGGCCGTGCCGAAGGAAACAACGCGGCCAACCCCGGCCCCAACGCGCGCAACAGCTCCGCATCGGTCCACCACGCCAACGTCGCCAACCGGTCCTCCGCCCACGCGGTGCACCGCGTCAGCAGAGCGGCGGCGGCCGCGGTCGCCTCGCTCACGCGCACCCACACGCGGCGAGCACCGCCGCCGCACGATCCAACGCCTGTTCGGCACCGTAACCGTCACGATGACCGTTGAGGATGAACGAAAACGTCAACCAACGCCCATCGGCGGTCACGACAAAGCCCGTCAACGAGCCCACCTCGTTCAAAGTGCCGGTCTTCGCTCGCACTTCACCGTGGGCGTCCGACTCCCCCTCGAACCGGTCGTTCAAAGATCCGCTGTAACCGGCCACCGGCATCGACGCCGATATCCCCGTCACATCGGCGTCACCGGCCACGCTGTACGCCACCAGCTCCGACAACATGCTCGCGGTGAGCAGATTGTCCTGCGACAGGCCACTGCCGTCGTGCAACACCACCCCGTCGGTCGTCATCCCCAGCGACTCCAAGGTCGCCAACGTCGCCGACGCCGCACCGGCGAACGACGCCTCTTCCCCCGTGGCGATCGCCACGTGCCGCGCAAGGACGTCGGTCAACAGATTGTCGGAACTGGTCATCGCCATCTCGGCCATGCGCTGCATGTTCGGCGAATGAACCACGCCGAGCTCCTCAGCGCCCTCGGGAGCCGAACCGTCGACGACCTGAGAGGCACCCAACAGGTCCGCCAACTGTTCGGCCGCATACCCGGTCGGGTCGTCGGCCCGTTGCGAATAATGCGGCGCCGTGGGGTCCAACCGGCCGCCGTCGACCATGAACGGCGTCAACTTCGCCGTGTACCCGGCCGCGATCTCGGCGGGCTTCACACCAACGGCGACGGGATCGTCCACGAAGATCGAGGTGTCGACCGTCAAGGTGGTCACGTCGCCGCCGACGGCGTCGCGAACCTGAGCGGCCAGATCGGTCAACTGTGCCGCCTCGTCGTAGTAGCCCGAGCCGTCACGGGTCAACGTCACATCGCCACCGGCCACCAACACAACCTCACCGTCACCGTGACCGGCCACCACCCTCGTGGGGATGCGATAGCCCGGCCCCCACGTGGCCAGGGCCGCCACGGCGGTCACGGTTTTCAACGACGAAGCCGGTTTAAGCAGTTCCGTGCCGTCCTGGGCGTACAACTCCTCGCCCGACATCCCGTCGCGGACCGAGATCGCGACGGTCCCCTTCACCGAGGAGAAGGCGTCGTCCAGCAGCGGAGCCAGGCTTTCCGCAGTGGGCATCGGCGCGTCCGCGGACGGCCCGGGCAAAGCCTCGAATTCCTCGATCTGTGTGAGGTACGGCCAATGAACAAGTCCGCTCTGCGGCGGCTGCGACACGTCCGTCACGAAGGGTGTCGCACCGATCCCCACGCCCGCGACCAGCATCAACACCGCCACCACCGCCGGCCACCGCCGCCGACGCTCACTCGGTTGTGGTGCATCGCTCTGTTCAACGGGTCTGCTGTCTACGCCTGAGGCCACTAAGTGAGACTAAAGCCTGTCCACAACTGCCGCCAGCGGACAGTACGACCGAGAGCCTCCGTCGGGGGCGAAAGGCTGACGTACCGTTACCGCAACAGAGGGCAGCACCACCAAACGCACAGTCAGGGGAGACGGGCGTGGAGTTCGACGTCACCATCGAAATACCCAAGGGCAACCGCAACAAGTACGAGGTCGACCATGACACCGGGCGTATCCGGTTGGACCGTACCCTGTTCACCGCGACCCAGTACCCGGCCGATTACGGGTTTATCGAGAACACTCTCGGCGAGGACGGCGACCCGCTCGACGCTCTCGTTCTGGTTCCCGAGCCGACCTTTCCAGGTTGCCTGATCCGCGCGCGTGCCATCGGCATGTTCCGGATGCGGGACGAAAAGGGCGGCGACGACAAGGTGCTGTGTGTACCCGCAGAGGACCCGAGACAGGAGCACCTGCGCGACATACATCACGTGCCGGAGTTCGACCGCATGGAGATCGAACACTTCTTCACCGTGTACAAGGACCTTGAACCCGGTAAGAGCGTCGAGGGGGCGAAGTGGGTCGGCCGCACCGCGGCCGAAGAGGAGATAGACCGTTCCGTCCAACGTGAGGTGGAACGCAAGGCCGCCGAGGAGCCCGACGAACACTAGGTCCGCTCGTCGACTCTGCACGGCCACCGGTGTCGGACACAGTCGGCTTTTCGAAACGCGACAGTGCGCGTGGGCTCCACGCGCACCCGCGTTTACAGCAATCCCCGCTTCACAGCCTGCATACCGGCCTGGAAACGGCTTTTCACCCCCAACGACTCGGTAAGCAGTGCAAGCTGCCTGCTCAGCGTCCGTGGACTCACGGCCAGCTCACGCGCGATGGCACGATCGCTCAACCCGACGGCCAACAACGACAGCAGGCGTTGTTGGGTGTCGTTCAACGCCGGACCGACAAGCGGCGCGTCGGGGTTGTCCAAGTCGACGTCGGCCAACGGAATGGCCAGCTGCCACAACACGTCGAACAACGCGACCAGCGCGTCGATCAGAGTCGGGCCCCGAACCACCAACGCCTGGTCGGTGACCTGCTCGGTACTGAGCGGCAACAGGGCCGTGGACCGATCGGCGATCGCGAGCTTCATCGGCACCAGAGGGGACACACGCGACTCCTCTCCGGCTTCGGCAAGCTCCGCCAGTTCGGCCATGCGACCGGGCAGTTCAAGCCCTTCCGGCGCATAGATCCCTCGAACCGTGATGCCTCGCGCCAACATCGCCAGCTCGGGTTCGTTCGGGCCGCTGGGCAACCGGTTGTACGGCGGACGGTCAAGCACCAACAGTTCCTTGATGACGGTGCTTTCCATCTGGCTGTATCGATGCCCGACCGCCTGTTTCCCGTGGACGATCTCGACAAGCTCCTCTGGAGCACGACGGTCCCGAGGCGCCATCTCCTGCATGAGGGACTGCGCGGCGGCCTGAGCCGCGACAAGCTCGCGTTGCCGCTCCGCCACGAGCACCTCCACCGCGATATCGGGCCTGGTCGGTGTGAACCTGACCGGTGTGCCGGTCAACCGGGTCACCATTCCCAGGTCCTCCAGTCGCCGCAGATCCGGCTTGGCGTCGGCAACCGGCCGGTCAAGGGCCGCCGCGACCTCCAGCGCCGTCCCGCCCGGCGCTCGCAGCAACGCGCGGTAAGTCCTCTCCTCGGATTCGGTAACTCCCAGAGCCTGCAACATGGCGAGATTGTGCCATGGCCGGGCTTCGCCAGCCATAGATGTAGACCCTGAGGTAGCGGCCGGAAAAGAATGGACCGAGGCCTCGGTGCGCCCCTTACAGCAGGTGGCCCGTACCCGCATCTGCCTAAAGAGCCGTCTGTGAGTCCGCCGTCCGGTTGCGCGGCGGCCGAAAACGGCTCCCACACGAGGCCGTCCCATAAGGCGGTGGCCGCTTCCCGGCCCGGCCCGGCAACAGACCGATAAGGACTGAACCGGACGGGTGTGGCCCACCGAACACGTTTCCAAGGAGCTCCTGTGAGACGACGACCCGGTTGGGTGGTCCGTTCTGCGTTGGCAGTCGGCACGTCCATCTTCGTCACCGCCGGCCTGGCCGCCGCCGTGCCCGGCCACTCCGCCGCCGCCCCCTCCACACCCGTCGGGATCGCACCACACGCTCCCGGCACCGACGCATCCACCGACATCACCCTGATCACCGGCGACGTCGTCCACGTCACCGCCAATCCGGGTGGACCACCGCACATCACCGTCAGCCCCGCCCTACGGCCGGACGGATCATCCCCACAGTTCCGGTTGACGACCGACGGCGAGGACATCCTCGTGCACCCCGGTGACGTGGAGCCGCTCATCGGAGAACTGTTCGATCCGCATCTGTTCAACGTGTCCACCCTGCTGGCCGAAGGCCTCGACGACGCATCCAGCCCGACGCTGCCGCTCATCGTTCAGCACACCGACGGCGCCTCGATCGACAGTCTCCTACCGGCCGCCGAGGGACTTCGGCTCGACAGCGTAAACGCCACCGCCGTCCCGCTGGCAAAAACCGACACCACGGGCCTTGCCGTCGCCCGGGCGGCGTCATCGTCACCGGTACACAAGGTCTGGCTCGACCGACGTATCGAAGCCACCCTCGCCGACAGCACGGGCCAGATCGGGGCACCCGCGGCATGGGACCTCGGGTTCGACGGCGACGGTGTGCGCGTCGCCGTCCTCGACACCGGAATCGACGACGGTCACTCCGACCTGTCCGGCTCGGTGGCGGCCGCCCACGACTTCACGACGGAGGACGACCCCGTCGACGCCAACGGCCACGGAACACACGTCGCAGGCACCATCGCCGGTGACGGCAGCGCGACCGACGGCCGACACAGAGGGGTCGCCCCCGGCGCAACGCTCCTCAACGGAAAAGTTCTGCGCTCCGACGGTGGAGGCATGGTCTCCTGGGCCATCCAGGGCATGGAATGGGCCGTCGAGCAGGGCGCCGACATCGTCAACATGAGCCTCGGCGTACCGGCGGGCCACCCGGAGTCGACGCTGCTCACCGACGCGGTGAACCGACTCGGATCCGACGCCCTGTTCGTGGTGTCCGCCGGCAACAACGCATGCACCGCGTGCATCGGCAGCCCAGGTGACGCGAAGGCGGCGCTCACCGTCGGCGCCGTCGACCGCAACGACGAGCTCGCCGACTTCTCCAGCCAAGGGCCGACGTTCGACGCATTCGGGTTGAAGCCCGACGTCACCGCCCCCGGCGTCGACATCGTCGCTCCACGAGCCACCGGGACCGGTGAAGGTGACGGCCCCCACACGCCCATGTCGGGCACATCGATGGCCGCGCCGCATGTCGCGGGAAGCGTGGCGCTACTCGCGCAGGCATACCCGCAACTGTCGGGGCCCGAGCTGAAAGCGCTGGCCATGACCTCGGCCAACCCCGCCGGTGACCTCTTCGGGCAGGGCAGCGGCCGGGTGAACGTCGAGGCGGCACTGGAAACATCGCTCATGCCGTCGTTGGGCGCCCTCGACTTCGGTTTCCTCTCCTATCCGCACCACGATGTGGAACCCGTCGAACAGATCGTGACCTACCGCAACAACGGTGTCGAAGCGATCGACATGGTCATGTCCGTCACCGCCGCCAACGACCGTGGGACCGAAGCCGACTTCCTCACCGTCGAACCGACGTCCCTGTCGATCGAACCGGGCGAGACCGGCGAGGTCGTCGTCACCCTCGATGCGGCGGCGGCAACCGAACCGGGCCGGTTCATCGGCGAGTTCACCGCCGCTCACGGCGCCGAGACACTGCACACGGCTGTCGGGTTCGAACTGGAAGCAGCCCATTACGAGGTCAGGATGTCCGGGATCGCCCGAGACGGCCGCGAGTCCACACCGTGGTTGCCTCAGCTGGTGAATCTGGAGACCGGAGAATCCACGTTCGACTACTGCGGCTCGTTCTGCGCCTACGTCCCCGAAGGGGAATACTCCGTGATGGCGTTCGTCTCCACTCTCGCCCCGTGGGCCGACGGCCCGGGACGCCCCACCGAGGGGATCCTCCACACGACGTTGTCCGGATACCCCGAACTCACCGTGGACCGCGACGTCGAGCTGGTCTTCGACGCCCGAGACGCCGTCGAGGTAACGGTTGAGACGCCTGAGCACGACACCACGGCCAACAATGCCGGTGCCCAAGCTCTCAACTGGTCACGGACGACCGCCGACGGCACTCGGGTCGAAGACACGCTGCTGAACTTCCCGGGAAGCCAACTGGAAGAGCGGTTCTTCATGACCCCGACCGCACCGGTCACGACCGGTTCCTTCGCCGCCACGACACACTGGACGCTGGAGGCGCCCGCCATCACCCTCACCGTCGACGGGTTGGAGCTCGATCCGGCGTACTACCGCATGGACGCCTACAGCGACAACTCCTGGCAGTATCCGCACTTGGAAGGCACACGAGATTTGGCCGTCGTCGACGCGGGCGACGCGGGCGACGACGCCCTCGCCGGTCTCGACCTGGACGGTGCGTTGGCTTTGGTGGAACGCAGCAACGACTACTCGGTCGCCGACCAGTCCAACGCCGCGGCCGCGGCCGGGGCCGCGTTCGTCGCCGTCTACAACGACCAGCCCGGGGCCAGCAACGAACGCAACGGCTTCGGGCAGGGACTCGAGGTGCCGACCGTACGACTCTCCCAGGAGGAGGGACACGCCCTGCTGGAGCGACTCACCGACGACGGCTCCGTGACCGTAACGGCCGCCGGCACCCAGCTGAGCCCGTACCGATACAACCTCCTCTACATCGAACGTGACGGCATCCCCACCGAGATGAACCACGTCGCGACGCCCGACAAACTGGGCACGGTCCACCGTGAATTCACCGCCCTGGGCGAGCACGAGACGTTCACCGAGTCCAGCGCTCCCCTTCAAGACGGCGCCGCGTTCGTGTTGACACGTCAGGAACCGGTCATCGGAGCACCCCGCACACGGGTCGAATTTTTCACCGCAGACTCGTCGATCAGCTGGCGCCATCAGCTGACGACACCCGAATACCGTTACAACAACATGTGGCCGGTGGACCCCACCGGGTCTCTCACATTGCTGACTCCCTGGCAGACGTACCGGGCCGGCCAGGTGCTGCAGCACCAGTGGTACCGCGGCCCACTCGCGCCGGGCTTCGCGCCCAGCTACCCGGTCACCCGCAACGGCGACATACTCACCGTTCCGTTCACGGGACTGGTCGACGCGGTCGGCGGTTTCGCCGAGACCCCCACCGACCGTGCCGAACTCGGCATCGACTCGCATTTTGTGCTGCGTGACGGGGACGAGATCCTCGCCGAAACCAAGGCATCGGCGAGCGGAACCATCCTGATGCCGTCGGGTCCGGGCACCTACCACCTCGAATACCAGGTCGACAACACGTCGACATGGGCAGAGCTGTCCACCCAAACCAACACCGAATGGACGTTCCACTCCAACACGAACGACGAGGAACAGGTCGTGCCGTTGATGACGATCGGATACGGCCTCGACCTCGACGAAAGGAACACACTGGGACACGGTTCGCTATTGGCCAACCTGTTCACCGTCGCCGTCGACCATCCCGGAGACCTGAACACAAGGGTGCGATCACTGGCGTTGGAGGTCTCGTTCGACGACGGGCAACGCTGGCAACGCGCCTTGACGGTGCCGTTGCTCGGCGGACGTTACCTGGTCCTCGCCGGCGGATCGCTGTGGCAGGACACCGGCTACATGTCGATCCGGGCGGCCGCGACCGACACCGACGGAAACACCGTGTCGCAGGAGATCATCCGAGCGGTCAAACTGCCTTAGCCGCACGTGGACCGGTGAGTACCCGAGCGGATGGTATTCACCGGTCCACCTGGTGGTCGACGCGCATTGGGCTGGTTTCCCTCAGGTATCGTCGCGGAATGACCCAAACCCCGGCAGGCTGGTACCCGGACCCCTCCAACTCGGCGCAACAACGGTACTTCGACGGCACCCAGTGGACGCAACATGTGAACCCCGGTGCGCCCCAGCAGGCGCAGGCCGCTGGTCAAGCCCACGGCCAGGCTCCGCAGGCCCAGGCGGCTCCGCAACCACCCCAGGGCCAGGCACAGGTTCCACCCCAGGCCCAAGGACAACACGCGCACCAGGCTCAGGCCGTGCCGCCCGCGCAGGCTCAAGCCCCACAGACGTATGGTCAGGGCGGCCCCGGGCACCAAGGTCCTCCGCAGGGTTACCCGCACCAAACCCACGCCCCCGAACAGCGTTCCGATCTCGAACGCATCGCGGAACTGGACGTCTCCGGCGTCGACACCCCGGAACGGATACACGAACAGATCCAACGCTCGGGCGCGCAGGGCCCCGCAGCCCAAGGCGGTGGAACACTGTTCACCGAACCGGTGCTCGTGGTCAACCAAAAAGCCAAGTTGATCGAAATCAACAACGAGTACGCCGTGTACAACCAGCACGGCCAACAACTGGCCGCCGTGGTACAGGTCGGCCAAAGCGCCGTCAAAAAGGTCGTGCGGTTTCTCGGCAACTACGACCAGTTCTTCACTCACAAGTTGGAAATCCGTGACGGTCACGGACAGGTCCTTCTGCGTGTCACCCGCCCCCGCAAATTCATGAAATCGCGAGTCATCGTCGAACGCGGTGACGGTTCACCCATCGGGGAAATCGCGCAACAAAACGTGTTCGGCAAGATCAACTTCTCGATGACCGTGAACGGCCAGGAGTACGGCCAGATCAAGGCCGAAAACTGGCGCGCCTGGAACTTCGCGATCGTCGACCACACCGGTGCAGAGGTCGCCCGCATCACCAAGACGTTCGAAGGTATCGCCAAAGCCGTCTTCACCACGGCCGACAATTACGTTCTGCACATCCACCGGCCGTTGCAGGACCCGTTCCTGTCCATGGTCGTGGCTTCGGCTTTGACCGTCGACACCGCGTTGAAGCAGGACGACCGGTAAGACACTCTTGAAAAATCGAGCCGTCGGGCCTTACACCCGACGGCTCGATTCCCTTGGACGTGCCTCTACCAGGAGGCGTCCATGAAGTTCTCCACAGCCGTGGCCGCCGTTCCCATATCGTTGGCAAAGGCGGTCAAAGGCTGACCGGGGACACGAAACCCGTGGTTGGCGTGCGGTATCTCCACAACGTACTTCGTCACCCGCCTGGCCAGGTCGCCGTCCCACGCCGGATCGCCTGTACCACCGACCAGAAGCACGGGCGCGGTCGCCGACTCCAGAGCGTTGACAACGGACGGTTGGTCCAAAAGCGGCGTGAACCATATGGCGGGGAGCTCACGGGTCGCCGCCACCACCGCTGCATAGCTTCCCAACGATCTGCCGACCAACATCGGCTCCGTGTCGACATCGTCGATGAGAACCGACTCGACCCGTTCGTTGACCCAATCCGACCGTTCCTCGTCCTCCCCCTCGGCGGGCGGGTCATCGTCCCAGGCCATGGCGTTGATATCCATGCCCCGGTCACGCGCGGCCATCACGGCCAGGAACAACAGTGGATGGTAAGGACCGAAATCGGCTCCTGGAACGAGCACGAGATGTCGACGAGTCATGGCCACGAGAATACGAGAAGCCGGTAAGGCCAAACCCGCTGTACGCCCTCAACCGGCGACCGTTAGACTCTAGGCCGCACCACTGGCCGCCTTAGCTCAGTCGGCAGAGCGATTCACTCGTAATGAATAGGTCATCGGTTCAATTCCGATAGGCGGCTCCAC
>DXGR01000098.1 GCA_019113825.1 Candidatus Stackebrandtia excrementipullorum
GTGCCAGGGACACCGCCATCGGGACGGCGATGAGAAAGAAGATCGGACCGGCCAACCCGAGGGCCCACCACAGTGGGTAGAACAGCAGTAGCCAGGTCAGGAGCGACCCGGGCCCCCGAAACAGGCGTGACTCGCTCGTGAGTGGATTCGTTCGCCCCCGGACGGACGACATCACCGCCATGACGTCTGCGGCCGCTCGGTCTCGGGTTCGTCGACACGGGGCATGGTCTCGGTCGGAGTGTCATCCGCCGACGGCCGGCCCACAGGCGACTCTCGCCTCCGCGGACGCGGAGCCGGTCGCGACGCCGCTTTTCGTGGAGGCGCCACCTGTGTGACCTCCACCGGGGCCGTCGGAATCGTGTTGCGGGGCAGCACCACGGCGCCCAGCAGCGGGGCGTCGATGCGTGCCAACGCCTCGACGGCGTCGGCGGTCTCGTCGATACGGTCACGGCCGCATTCGATCGCCAGCAGGACCGCGTCCGAGGTCGCCGCGAGCCGTTGCGCGTCGGCCGATACGGCCATCGGAGCGGCATCGACGACGATGTAGGAGCAACGGCTTTGCAGCTGCTCGTACACACCGTCCACCACGTCCCTGGGCGGGCCGCCCGCGGTGGCGGAGCCACCGGGACCAACCACGGTCAACGAGGGATGACGTGCAGCCCGCTGCACGGCCTTGTTCAGTCCGACGCGGTCGGCGAACACATCGGACAGTCCTGGGACCGGGCGCGTTCCCAGCAGCGAGACGACGCTGATGGTGCCGCCACCGGGATGGGTCGCCACCGCGGCGGTGGACTCGCCCGACCGCGCCAGAGCCGCCGCGAGGTTGGCCGTCACGATGCTTGAGGCCGAGCCCGCCGCCACACCCGCGACCACGATGACTCGGGGAGGTCGCCCCAACGAGACCACCACCTCGTTGCGCAGCTGCCGAAGACACGGCCCCCGGGGCCGAAGGCCCCGAACACGTCGTGAGCGCTGCTCTCGGTGTGCTCCGGAAGCGTGGCGAGAACCTCGATACGGCAACGCCGGACGATGTCCCCCGGATGCCATATCCGGACTCCGAACCGGGTACGCACGGCCACGACGCACCATGCGACGAGAAACCCCACCAAAAGGCCGCCGGTCGTACTGACCAGCTGATGTGGTGATGCGGCGGCCGTCGGGGGTGGTGGCGTCGCTGGTCACCCTCCCCGATCCGACCGAATCGGCAGCGGTGCGCAGTTGGCTGTGCCCGGTCGTCAGCTCCGTGATCTCGTTGTCGACGAGGTCCCTGTCGTTGCGTAGGGCCGCATATCGTGAAGAGCTCGAGTTCAGCATGTCCATCTGGTCGGACAGTCGATTCCTTTCCTGTCTCAGAGTTTCCAACTCTCCTTCGACGGCTTCGATCTGACCGGTGAGACGCGACTGGGCGGACCCGGCGCGGTGATTCAGGTAAGCCGTGGCGAACGCCTCTGCGCCCGCCTGCGCCCGCTGTGGACCTTCGTCGGTGAAACCGATCGTGAGTATCGACGTGTTGGGCGGCACCGTCACCGACACCCGTCGCGCGAGTTCCGCAGGCGTCTCCGTCGGCTCGCCCAGCCACTCCGCGGCCATCGAGGCGACTTCGGTGGAGGTGACCAGCTGCGCCTCGGTGTCGAGATTGATCTCGGTCCGGCTTCGGCCCTGTGCCACCGCGACCTCCTCCGCACCGGTCGGCTGGACCAGGACCGCCGTCTGAGAGACGTACTGTTTGGGCGTCAGCGTGGCGTAGCCGACGCCGCCGACGAGACCGAGCACGGTGATGACCGTCAGCGTCCAGCGGTGTCGTCTGGCGATGTCGAGGTGATCGTGGAGCGTGCGTACGGAGGCAGGGGCAGGCAAGACCCGGGGCCTTTCGTGTCGTGAAGTTCTCACCGAAAAGAACGACCCGTTAACCGTTAGGACACGGTTACACGTGGCCGGCCTACCGGGACAAGGTTCTTTCACCGCTGGCGTCGGCGTGTCGTCGCCGCCTTCGGGCGCGCTGATGGGGTAATGAAGTCGGCGACCACACCGACACCAGGAGGCGATCATGGTTAAGGTACGGAGACGACGGATTCTGATCTGGGCGGTCGTGGTCATCGTCGGGATCGCCGGACTGACGGCCGGACACGCCATGGGCCTGTTCGGTTTCGGCCCCGTCGCCGGAGCCGAGGAGGGCGTGACGGGCCCCGACGGCGACACCTACACCATGAGCGCCCAACCCGAGGTCAACACGGGTGCGCACACCGAACTGCTCGTCGGTTCCACCGTTGATCAGGGGGTCCTGGTGACCTACATGCGTTTCACCGTCCCGTCAAAATGGCAAGCGGCGCCCGCCACCCTGCGCATGACACTGACCGAGCCGGCGGCGACACAGGGCCTTCTTGAGGTGACCCTCGTTGATCCCATGTGGTCGGAAAGTGGTCTCGTGGCGGCGGAAGTGCCGCCCTCGGGAACGGTTCTCGACACCGTCGCCGTGTCACCGGACGACGAAGCCGTCGAATTCGATGCGAGTGCCGCGATCGTGCCCGGCGAGGTCGTCGCCTTCGCCGTTTCGACCCCGGCCACCGACCGACTGTGGCGCATGAACTCCCGCGAGAGCGACGGTGACGGTCCGATCCTGCAACTGAACCCGTCCGACCCGGACGCCCACGTGGCGCACGGTCCGGAAGCGGCTCCGGTGGGAGCCGAAAGGTGCGAGGTCGGCGAACTGTTGGTTCCCACCTGTGGCTCGCTGCTGGGAGTGGCACCCGGGGCGCACATGCCCGGCTCCAAAACCGAGGCGCTGTTGCGGTTCGAGGAACTGACGGGGAAACGCCAACACGTCTATCACTCCTACCACCGCGGCGTGGGAAAACTCTTTCCCACACCGGACGAAACGGACGTGGCCTCCGACCCGGAGAACGGGCGGATTCTGTTCATCAACTGGAAGCCGTCTCAGGCCAGTTGGGCCGACATCGCCGCCGGGGATCCCGAAACCGACGACTACCTGGACGAGCTGGCCGATCACATCGGCTCGACGTTCGGTCGGCCCATGTTCTTCACCGTCCACCACGAACCCGAGAACGACGTGCGTCCCGAGGACGGCTCGGGCTACACCGCCGACGACTATGCCGCCATGTACCGGTACGTGGTCGAGCGGCTCCGATCCGGCGGTGCCGACAATCTGGTCAGCGTCATGGTCTACATGGCCTATCTGAAGTGGACGGCTATGCCGTGGCACGAAGACCTGTACCCGGGCGACGATGTCGTGGACTGGGTCGGTTGGGACGCCTACGGCTACTCCGACCCCGGATACGGCCACGGAGACTTCGCCGAGCTGGTGAATCGGGTGTCCGGCCTCGACCCGGACTGGCCGGGTTTCTACAACTGGGCCGCCACGTCGCTCCCGACAAACCGTTGATGGTCGCCGAATGGGGAGTGTGGTATTCGCCGGACAACCCGCTGCACCAGGCGCAGGTGTACCGCGACGCAGTCTCTCAAATGGCGCATTTTCCCCGGCTGAAGGCGGTGGTCTACTTCGAATCCGAAGACGCCGAGGGCCGGGACTCACGTGTCCAGAACCGACCACAGGGACTGGACGCCTACCGGGCTTTTGCCGACTCCCGACACTTCGCGGTGTCCTTGACCCCGTTATCTCGGTATTTGTTCGTCGGCATCGACCTCATCGTCGGAAGGCCCCGGGCCCGACCCGGGGCCAACCACGGTCACGCGTCGTCATCGCGCGCGACCGTCCACGACGAGCCGGATCAACACCTCAGCAGGCCTGTCGTGGGCCGCTGTAGTGCGGGCCGCCCAAGCCGATGACCGTCAGGTCGTTCATCTCCGTACCGGGGCTGCGCGAAACGTAGCAGGAGTACCGGTGTTGATTGATCACCTCAAGGTGGAGGTGCACACCGGAGTCGCCGTTGACCTGGTAACAGGACGAATACCGGAACCGTCCCGTTTCACCCAGCGACGTCCACGGGCCCACTGTGGCGCCCACGACGATGTTCGCCGGTTTGTTGTCGACGTGCATGACATCGGCACGAGCCAGCACGTCGCCGGTGGAGGTGTCCACCGCCTCCAGACCGATGCGCCAGCCGCCGTCGGCGAGGTTTCCGGTGGCGCAGCCGGCCTGCACCGTTACAACGGTGACTCGCACGGCGTTGCCTGCCGACGTGGTGGAACCGAACGGGGACACGACGGTGGCACCGGGGCTGCGGTAGATGTCGACCGACCAGTCGTTGAGGTACCCCCAGTTGGAGAACACACGATGGTGGGTGGCCGGCGGGGAATAGCCGAAGCGGTCCCACGTGGAGGCGCCGACGATCGGGGAGTACACGTTGACCGTGTGGCCGGATGCGTGCGCGGCGGCGCTGCCGGGAATCAGCAGCACCAGCGCCGCGACCAGACTCGCCACGACGGCACCGGTGACCAGACGGATGTTTCTTTGTAGGTTCATGAGGTTTCCTCAAAGGGGCATAGGTTTGTCCGGGCGATGAGGGCATGGTGCCGCCCGGCGTGTTGACAGTAGTGCGCCGGTGGGTAATGCGCCAGTGCACGGCTCAACGCCGTTGCGCGAGAAACTCCGCGAACCGTTCGAGTCCGTCCACATTGCGGGGCCCGCTGATGCCCTCGTTGTAATCCAGCACGAAGAAGGCCTCGTCGACCACTGCGGGCAGGTTCGCGGTGGCAGGGAAACTCGTGAGGAAATCGATCTTGTCCTGAGCCGAGCGGTCGCCGTAGTCGAGAATGACGATCACCTCGGGCTCGGCTTCGACCACACTCTCCCAACCGACCTGCGTCCACCGTTGTGTCAGGTCGGCGAAAATGTTGCGACCCCCCGCCAGATCGATGATGTCGTTGGGAGGCACCTGATTGCCGGCGGTAAAGGCCTGATCGACACCAGAGTCGTACAGAAAAACCGACACCTCCGACTCCGTGGGTACGGTCGCCGTCACCGCATCGACCCGGTCCTTGAGGTCGTCGACGACGGCCGCGGCCCTGTCCTCGACGTCGAAGATCGCGCCCAACCGTTCCAGATCCGTGTACAGGCCCTCCAAGGGGGCCACAACCTCAGGGAACCCGGGATAGTTGTAGCAGGACTCGGTGTGCATGAAGCTCATGATGCCGAGCCGGTCGAGCAGCTCGGGGGTGATACCGCGTTGCTCCGAGAATCCGGAGTTCCATCCCGCCACGACCAGATCGGCCCCGGCGTCGACCACGAGTTCACGGTTGAGTAGATCGTCACCGAGAAACTCGACGGCCGCGTAATCGTCGGCCCACGGTGACTCCGAGACCGGCGGGTTTGCCGGTGGCATCACGTATCCGTGAACGTGGTCGGTGAGCCCCAAGACGAAAAGCTTGTCGGCGCTGCCTCCCTCATAGGCGACGGCCCGCTGCGGCACCCGATATTCGACGTCCTCGCCACAGCGCTGCACGACCACGGTGTCGGCGGGGCCCTCGTCGATTGTCGCGCCACATCCGGTGGCGAAAAACAGGACAGCACAGGTGGCGGTAACGGTACGTTTCACGATTCCTCACTCAAGTCGAAAAGTATTTGGGGAACGTCGGTGACGGGATGCCGCACGATCGTGGCCTCGACCTCGAAAACGTCCCGCAGCAGAGACGTCGTGAGGACACGCGACGGTGTTCCCGCCGCCACGAGAAGGCCGTCGCTCATGACCGCGACCGTGTCGCACACCGCTGCGGCGAGATTGAGATCGTGCAGGACCACGAGCACGCTGAGACCGGTGCGGCGCAATAGCCGCAGGAGGGCGAGCCGATGGTGAAGATCCAGATGATTGGTGGGCTCGTCCAGCACCAGGACACGTGGCGTCTGGGCCAGGGCCCGCGCGATGAGGACACGTTGACGTTCACCGCCGGACAGGCTCAAAATTCCGCGGTCGGCCAGGTGCAGGACATCCATGTGTCTCATGGAGTCGACGCAGATGCGGCGATCCCGTGCGGTCATGGGACGACCTCGACCACGATGCGGTGTGCGTCCCATCGCGACGGCTTCGGCCACGGTGAAGTCGAGGTCGGTGACCGGGTCCTGAGGTAGTGCCGCCACCCGACGCGCACTGTCGCGGTACGTCAACGTGGTGATGTCGATGCCGTCGACGTGAACCGCGCCGCCGGTCGGTTGCAGCGACCGATACACGCACCGCAACGCGGTCGACTTACCGGATCCGTTCGGGCCGACAAGTCCCACGATGTTGCCGGGCTCCAGCGTGAGCGACAACCGTCGAAGCGGTTGCGAGCCGCCGATCTCGACGCTCAGATCCTTGATCTCCAGACCCACTATCGGCTCCCGAACAGATAGCCACGGCGACGTAGCAGGAGCAGAAAAACGGGAACTCCCACGAGGGCCGTGATGGCGCCCAGCGGAAGTTCTCTGGGAGCGACCACGGTACGAGCGGCAACGTCGACCCAGACCATGAACAGTGCCCCCGCCAACGGTGCCACCGTCAACACACGCGCGTGTGAGGCGCCCACAAGGATGCGGACGACATGCGGCATGACGAGGCCCACAAACCCGATGGCTCCGCTGACGGCGACCATCGCTCCGGTGGTCACGGCGACCACGGCGAACAGGAGGCCACGTAGCCGCCTACCGTTGACGCCCAACGCCGCCGACGTGTCGTCGCCCAGCGAGATCACGTCGAGGCCGCGACTGTTGAGACCACAGACGACCACCCCGAAGACAACCGTGGCCGCAACGAGGGGGACCTCGTCCCAGGTCGCGCCTCCGAAACCGCCCATGAGCCAAAACAGGACGGTACCGGTGGCTTCGCCGTGTGGGGCGAAGTAGACGATGACGCTCATCAGCGCTTGAAACCCGAACGCCATGGCAACTCCTGTAAGGACGAGTCTCAGCGAGGTCACCCCGGCCGCCGACGTCGCCGCAAGGTAGACCAACGCGGAAGCCACCAGGGCGCCGACGAAGGCCCCCACCGAGGTGGCGTAAACACCCAGCGCCAGGCCCCCGGCGACGGACACCGTGACCGCACCGACGGAGGCCCCGGAGGCGACACCGAGGACGAACGGGTCTGCGAGCGCGTTTCTCACCATGGCCTGGATCGCGACGCCGACGGTGGACAGTCCCGCCCCCACGATCGCCGCCAGCAGTACACGCGGTGTTCTGACCTGCCAGACGATCTGGTAACTCGTGAGATCCTCGGCCGAAACCGTTCCTGCGGTGAGGGCGGTGTGGAGATGGTCGACGGTCGTGGGTAGGGAGACGAGCGAGCCGCCCAGTGCGATCGCCGTCGGAATGGAAATCAACAGGAGAAGGCCCGACACGGTGCCGATGATCGCGGTCGAACGTGTGCGTTGTGTCTGAGCAATGTGAGCACCCATGGAACCTCGTTTTGGGAATGAAAACCATTGCCATTAAACGGAGGTGTGGAAGCTCGGGCAAGTGAATGAGACGACCGTCACCCGAATGCCCACCCGTGTCCGCGGTCCGCGTCCCGCGGTTCGGAGTGGGAAGACTCCGTTGTGTCCGCGACCCCGTGCGGTCGTAGATATGTTGCACGGCAGTGCATCCGAGGCTTGCGCGGTGGTGAAACGCTTGTGATGCGCGCGGTCCGATCGCGCCCGAGTGGTGGTTCGTTCGCCGCGTAAGGCTCGTGTGTGCGGCGACTCTCGGGGCGCCGTAGCGCGGTCTCAAGCCGCGGGGCCGGTCGTGACCGTCGCATCACCTTAAGTCGAACTGAAATGCGTTTGACCGGGTCTTCGAGGTCATGAAAAAGTGGACACCACTCTTAAGGGTGGTATGTCCCCCGGATTTGGGGTGGGGCGTGGATCGACGCCCCACCAGGCCGGTTTCTTTGCCGACCATGGGGCGTCGATCGTTGCGTCCCCGGCCCCGTGTCGTCGCGGCGTGCGCCGCCCACCGCGCGGGAATCGGCGTTTCCAGCGGGTACTCGCCAATGTGGCCCGTTTCGTGCCGTGAAGGTTTGAAACTGCGGTGGCTCGTCGGTGACCGCGCATGTGTGCAGGCTGGGCCGGTTGACGCGGACGGCCCCCTCGGCGATGTGCCGCGACGCGTCTGCGAGCGTCGCCATCCCGGGTGAGACCGGCCCATTGGTCGTTTCGTTTGAGCTGGCGTGTCCTCGTCGTGGGGGCTCCGGTCTGATGTGTCCCCGGTGCGGCGAGTCCGGTTCGGGTCGGTATGCGTGTGTGCCGGCGCGAACGCGGTGCCGGGCACGTGCGGCGCCCACCCGCTGCCGGGTCCCCGTGGCGGGCGGGTCGGCGCCGTCACCGGTAAGGTCGGCGCCGACCGTCGTCCGGCGGCCGGGTCGTGTTCGCCTCGATCACATACGAAACGACAACGCGGCGACAAGGTCCCAATGAAGATTGTCCAGGTATTGCTGAGCCGAATCCTCGTCGACCGCGTTAGTGGCGGTGCAGGAAACTATGACCACATAGGATTTAGCTGCTTCGCTTCGCCAACGCCCGAACTCGTAGCCGTCGACAAAAGCGTCGTCGTGGGGCGTGAAGTCGTCTTTGGTGAGAGCGATCTCCAGATCGGTGGCGGTGTCGGGGTCGGGAAAACCCAGGTACAGCGCCGAAAGACGAAGGCTGCCGTCCTCCGCTTCATAAATGACCTCTGTGGCCCAGCTGCATCCATGATCGACCAACGTCTCACGAACGTCCGGCGGTGAACAGTCCTCATAGCTCCAGCCGTCCTTTTTGGCAGCCTGGAGGCTCACGTCGCCGAACGAGAAGTCCCAGTCCCCGAACTCCGCCTCCGAGATGCGACTGCTTTCGGTCGCCGTATCGGTCGTGGGCGGCTCCGAGGGTTCCTCCGACGTGGGCTCGGGATCGACCGACTCCGACGGGGAGGCCGTGGTGGTGTCCGGCTCGTCGTCGCCGGTGAGGTTGACGACAAGAAGCGTCACGATACCGATGGCCGCGACCAGTGCCAGGCTGACCAGCGCGATGATCGGGCCGGTAAAACGCTTCGGAGGCGGCTGCGGAGGCATGTGAAACGCCTGCCCGTGCGGCGGGTACCCGGGCTGTTGTCCCGGCATGGGACCGGGTGCCGCCCCGTGCGCGGGCGTATGGGGTCCTCCGTGCTCCGGCCCGGGAGGGGTCTGGTGATATCCACCGGGGAAACCGTGGGACTGTCCGTAAGGGTCGTGCATGGGGGCTGAGTCACTTTCTTGTCGTCCGTGTCGAGGGTGGCGACACCCGACGTATCACTGCGCGCCTGGCGTCGCGGTAAGCCGGGTGAGACCATACGAGCGGGGTACGACCCGTCGGGATGGGGCCGGCCGCGCCGGACGTGTGACCACCTGCGTGACCACGTCGTGTTTCGGCGCCGAATGCAACGAGCATGACGGCCGTTCCCATGTTTCCCGATTCCCTCACCATCTCCGTGCGCACACATGGTGTCACAGTGACGCAAGCCGGTTCAGATGTGACGGGCGCCTTCGATGCGTAGTCGGCGAGTCAGCGGTGTCACCAGGGAGGAGGGCAGCTTGACGACCTTTCGGTCGTAGGTGAGCAGCCCGTTGAGTTCATCCTCTACATCAGATAGTTGTGTGTACACGGTGGCGCTCAACCCCTCGGCGATCGCCGGAAGAATCTGCCGCCGATGAAGGTCTGCAAAGGCGGCGCCGAGCTCGTCGGCCGACTCGTATCCTCGGTAACCGAAGACCTCGTCACCGACGTGGTGCCCCTCGACCTTCAGGCTGTACCCGCCGTACTCCGTGAGAGCCAATACACGATCGTCACGGTCCGCGGGCATGACGAAGTCGTCGACGTAAACGTGAATACTGTGGATGTCACCGCCGCCTTGATCGTGCCATCCGCTGGCCTGATCGATCGGTCGACTCGGGTCCAACACCCGCAACCGGTCGACGGCGTCGTCGGCGTGAAACTGCCCCCAGCCCTCGTTGAACGGCACCCACACGGCCAGACTCACGACATTGCGCAACAGGGAAACCGTCTGCTCAAGCTCCGCCTTGAACTCCTCACGACCGGCGGCGTCACCACGCCCGAACCGTTCCACGTCGGTGTCGTCCAGATGTTCACCCGCAGCAGGAGGCTTCGCCACCTCCGGCGCGGCCGGGGCGCCGCCGTTGACCAGGTCCTGCCACACCAACATTCCCAGCCGGTCGCAGTGGTGGTACCAACGCAACGGCTCGATCTTGATGTGCTTACGCAGCATCGTGAAACCGAGGTCCTTCATGGTCTGAATGTCGTGAATCATCGCCTCGTCCGACGGCGCCGTGTAGAGCCCGTCGGGCCAATATCCCTGATCGAGAACACCGGCGTGAAAAAACGGCCGACCGTTCAACAGCAGACGTCGGTGCCCCGATTCGTCCAACCCGAGGCCAAACGACCTCATACCGAAATAACCGTGCACGACGTCGTCGGTGAGCGTGACCGTCACCCGATACAGGTGAGGGTCCTGTGGTGTCCACCAACGTGGGCTCGGAAGCGGAACCTCGGTGGCCACATCGGTTTCCAACCGCACGGAGGCAACAATGTCGTCCCCGTCGTAAACGGTCACGCCGGCCGTCGCCGCAGTGTCGGTGTGGACGGTCACCTCCACACTGTCGCGATCGAGCCGCGGCACGTAGGTGATATCGCGAACGTATACGGGCGGGACGCTTTCCAACCAAACGGTCTGCCATATGCCCGATTGCGCGGTATACCAGATGCCACCGCGCCGAAGGCGCTGCTTACCGGTGGAGTGAAACGCCGTGTCGCTTACATCCCTCACCGCGACGACCAACACGTTGTCCCCGTCGATGAGGTGATCGGTGATATCGAGGGTAAACGCCAGATAACCGCCTACATGGGACCCCACGGCGGCGCCGTTGCAGTAGATCTCGCAGGACTGGTCGACCGCACCGAAATGCAGCAGGACCCTGCCGCGATGGAACCCGGCCGGCAACCGGAAGGTCCTGCGATACCACAGTCGCTCGTCGGGTTGCAGCTGTCGGTTCACACCCGACAGCGGCGCCTCCGGGGAGAACGGCACGAGGATTCGCCCGTCATAGCGATGTGGAGCATTCGCCTCGGCGGCTGTGACGGCGTAGTCCCAGTACCCGTTGAGATTGAGATAACCGTCGCGAACCAGCTGCGGCCGCGGATATTCCGGCAGAACCGCCTGCGGATCGAGCATCGCGCCCCACACCGTCGTCGCATTCGTCATGTCGCACACCCTTGAAGATCGTGTTCGGTCACACTCTCGCGTCGCAGGACGGCCGCCCCCGTCTGCCCGGCCACCGTTCCGGTGACGTGTCCACCGGCGCGTCCCGGAGCCCACAACCCACGACGTTACGCCCACGGATCCCGTTGGTCGACCAACAACCCGATACCGCCACCGAGCCCGAGGCGCTAATCTGTCAAACCTTGCCCCCCTTGCCCACGGAGTACCCGGTGAGTGACCGTGATGAGACACCAGAACAGACTCAGCCACCGACCACGACGCCGCGCCGCCGGTGGGTGCGCCGCATGATGTTCACCGGTATCGCCCTGATCGTGCTCGTCGCGGCGGTCACCGGCGGTGCCGGGTGGTATTTCTCCGGCGAGGTCGTGAACGTCACGCGGGCCGATTACGACTATCCGGTGACCGTTCAGGCGGTCAACGGCACCGAGGTCACACTTCCCAGGACACCCGAGACCGAACGTCCCGGAGTGTGGGGCCTTCACTGGCCCGACGGTCGGGCACTACTCGGTGAAGTCGTCAGCGGGGACGACAACACGGTGGTCCGCAACATTCACCGTGTCCTGTACGGCGACCTGCGAGCCGGCATAAACACCCGCGTAGACACTTGGGCCGTAGGGGAGGACCCGCAGGCGGCGTTCGGAATCCCGTTCGAGTCGGTGGACGTTGAAACCGAGCTCGGGCCCGCCCCCGCCTGGTATGTACCCGCGGAAGACGACACGTGGGTAATCGCCGTGCACGGACGCAACGCCGAACCCCGCGAAGCCCTCCGGATCATTCCGGCTCTGCACGCCGCAGGACTGCCGGTCCTGTCGGTGACGCACCGCAACGACCCGGGGGCTCCCGCGTCACCGGACGGTCTCCATCATCTGGGCGCCACGGAATGGCGGGACGTGGCAGCCGCGGTCGACTATGCGATGGCGCACGGAGCCTCCGACGTGGTGCTGTACGGCTGGTCGATGGGCGGGGCCGTGACCATGATGACGCTACGCAATATGGAGTCCCCCGAACGCGTAAGCGGTATCGTCTTGGACTCGCCGGTTCTCGACTGGGCGTCGACACTCGACAAACAAGGAGACCAACGTTCTCTGCCCAGGGCCCTGACAACGGTTGCGAAGTGGCTGGTGGAGTGGCGAGTCGACCTTGACCTGGACGATTTGGATCAACGTGACTTCGCTTCGCGGATGGTCACCCCCGTTCTGCTGTTCGCCGATGTCGCCGACGACACGGTCGACGTGGGCGCGACCCTGGACTTCGCCGAAGCCGTGCCCGACGACCTTCTGACACTCGTGACGACCACCGCCGGGCACACCGCCTCGTGGAACGAGAACCCGGCGGCGTACGAAGCCGAAGTGGTGAAGTTCGTGACCGCGTGAGTACCGGATAACGCATGGAACGATGAAACGGCGGCATCGGTGATACCGACTTCCTCAAGATTCCATCCGTCGCTTGAGGAGGCGACCTGGTTCGTGCACCAGACGATCGCGGTCTGATCGTCCAGATCACGCCACATTTCGCTGTAGGAACGGTCGTTTCCGCCGTTGTGCCATGCAATCCGGTGGCCGGATTCCTCCCCGATCACCCAGCCGTACCCGTACCACGTCGGTTCGTTCTCCTCGGGGACGTGAGCGGTGAACAGTTTTTTACGAGACTCGCGGTCCAGAACGGCGTCGCCTTGTAGAGCGGTGTGCCAGCGCGCCATATCCGTGACGGTGGAGAGAACACCTCCGTTACCACGCAGGTTCCAGTACGGACCGTCGTCTGCCCAGGTGCGTTCGTGTGGACGGCCGTGCCGCGCGCCCTCGGCGTCGTACTCGACGGCGACGGTACGAGACGGCCAGGACGGTATGACGTAGCCGGTGTGGAGCATGCCTGCGGGACGAAAAAGGTGCTCGTGAAGGTACTCCTCATAGCCTCCTCCGGAGACGACCTCGATGACCGCGGCGAGGAGGCTGTAGCCCAGGTTCGAGTACCGGTACCGCGTTCCCGGTTTTGCCGAGACGGGAGCCGAAGCCGCCCACGCCTCCAGGTCGTCCCGATGTAGCACGTCGTAGTCGCCGCCCGGCTGGTCACCGAGCCCCGAAGTATGAGTCAGCAACTGGTGCACGGTGATGTCGGGGCCGTTCCAACCGGGAAGGTGAACGCTTACGGGGTCGGCGACCCGAAGGGCGCCGCGCGCCTCCAACGTCAGGACGGCGGCAGCGGTGAACTGTTTGGTGACCGAGCCGATGTCGTAAACGGTCCGTTGTGTTGCAGGCTCGTTGTTCTCGCGATCGGCCATGCCGAACCCGCTTGAGTACAGAAGCGAGTCGGGTCCGCACAGGGCTATCGAGACGGTGGCCGACACGGGGAGCTCATCGGACAAGAATGCTTCCACGTCGACCGCCGGATCACCGGTGACGGAATTGCACCCGGTGAGGGCGGTCAACAGCCACGGCGCAATGGCGAGTGTGCTGTAGCGGAGGACGTCACGTCGATTCGGCATGGGAATCCTTTCGGTATGCCCGGCTTCAGGGGGCACAGGCGGAGGTGTCGGTGTGGACGGTGACCGCCGACGCCCAATCGATCAGCTGCTCTTCGGTCAGCTCGGTATCGGTGCCGCTGAGACGGATCACCATGTCGTCTACACCGGATTCGAAGACGACGACGGCGATTCCGTCCGCGGTGTCGGCTATACCGGATCGGCCCGATACGTCGACCGGACGTCCAGACGGCAAAAGGCGTTCTATATCTCCCTCTCGCACCGACACGGTGACGGTGTGGTCGGCGCCGACGACCGGCTGGTCGACCGCTATCGGTTGCTCCCCGGTGAACTCCTCTGTGCGGGTGTCGATCCGGTCGCCCCAGGCCCACTCGGTGATCGTCAGCGACGACAGATCACCGCCTGAGACGTCCATACACACCGCGACGTCGCCGGTCCCCATGCCCTCCGCCGCAGGCGACGGTGCGTTGGAGTGCCACGGCACCGTTGAGATGCCGACGGCACCTACGACGAGAACCACCACCCCTACGGCCCACGAACCGCGCCTGATCCGCTGTCGGCGCGCGCTGGCGGAACGAACTCGATCCAGTAGACCGTCCGGCTCCGGGGCCAACCGCGCCTGGAGCTCCAACGCCCGTTTTATCTCGGTCATGTCGATCTCCTCACCACGACATCGGCGAACTCCGGACGACCCCGGAGCGCGGCCAATGCACGGCTCATGTGCACGCGTACCGTCGAGGCGGAACAACCCAGCAGTTCGGCTATCGCCTGGTCCGGCAGGTCCTCGTAGTAACGGAGTACGAGCACCGCACGCTGCCGCTTCGGAAGCGACGTCAATGCCATCCGCATCGCGTCCTGCTCGGCCAAACGGGCGGCGAAGTCGCCACCGGTGCCGTGGTCGGGAAGCTCGTCGGAGGGCGTCTCAGCCGAAGACCGTCTTCGTCGCCATGACAGGAATTGCCGCAGTATCGCCTTGCGCACGTAGGCTTCAGGCCCTCCAAGTCCTTCGATACGACGCCAGCGTTGGTGGCACCTCACCAAGGCCTCCTGCACCAGGTCCTGCGAGCGATGACGATCTCCGCACAGCAGATACCCGAACCGCAGGAGTGCTCCACCACGGCCCCGTACGAAATCGTCGAAATCGGTCATTACCCTCCTGAGGTTGAACCTCCTATACCGCTATAACGCGGTGAGGCACCGGTTTTGCTTACTCGTGACCGAGAATCTTTTGAAAATCTCGTTCACGGTCTGCCACCGCCCAAACCGGGCCGACCGGTGTGACACGCTGAAGCCATGAACCGCCTTGCTGACGCGCTGTCGCCCTATCTCCAACAGCACGCCGACAATCCGGTGGACTGGTGGCCGTGGGGGGAGGACGCCCTCGCCGAAGCCAAACGGCGTGACGTACCCCTGCTGATCTCCGTCGGATACGCCGCATGTCACTGGTGCCACGTCATGGCCGACGAGTCCTTCGCCGATGACGAGGTCGCGGCCCGGCTCAACGATGCGGTCGTCTCGATCAAGGTCGACCGTGAGGAGCGGCCCGACGTCGACGCGGTGTACATGCAGGCGCTGTTGGCGTTGACCGGTCAGGGCGGTTGGCCCATGACGGTGTTCGCCGCGCCCGACGGCACCCCGTTTTTCGCGGGAACCTACTTCCCCAAGGAGCACTTCCTGCGTCTGGTGGACGCGGTGGACGACGCGTGGACGAACCGGCGAGGGGAGCTCATGTCACAGGGCGCCGCCATCGTCCAGGCGTGCGCCTCCGCGGGCCCCGAACTGGCCGACGTCACCCGTGCCTGTCCGATCGACGGTCCGTGCCCCGACGTGTCGCCGGTACCGGTGGCGACCTTGGACGCGGCCGCCGCGTCGATCGTCTCGTCCTACGACCGCAGGAACGGTGGCCTGGGAACGGCTCCGAAATTTCCGACTCAACCGGCGCTGGCGTTCCTTTTGGACCATCATGAGCGAACCGGCGACGACGAGAGTCTCGCCATTGTCCGGCACACCTGTGAACGCATGGCCAGGGGCGGGATCTACGACCAGCTCGCCGGCGGTTTCGCCCGTTACAGTGTGGACGAATCCTGGGTCGTGCCGCATTTCGAGAAGATGCTGTACGACAACGCCCTGTTGTTGCAGACCTACACCGACGTGTGGGAGTTGACGCGACGGCCGTTCTTTGCCCGCGTCGCCGAGGAGACGGCCCGTTTTCTGGTCAACGATCTCACGACTGCCGAGGGCGGGTTCGCGTCGGCGTTGGACGCCGACACCGGTGGCGTGGAGGGCGCGACGTACGCCTGGACACCGGATCAGTTGCGTGAGGCGCTCGGTCAAGCCGACGCCGATTACGCCGCCCACGTGTTCGCCGTCTCCGACGCGGGCACGTTCGAGCACGGCACGAGTGTTCTTCAGCTTCCGGTCGACCCCGAAGATGCGGAGCGTTACGCAGACATCAGAAGACGGCTGAGGGACGCGCGTTCACAGCGACCGCAGCCGGCGCGTGACGACAAGGTCGTTGCCGCGTGGAACGGTATGGCGATCACGGCGCTCACCGAGTATGCCGCCGAACTCGGTCACGATTGGGCCGACGAGGCAGCCGAACGTGCTGCACGGTTGCTGGCCGAGTTGCACATGGCCGACGGGCGGCTCCGGCGAGTGTCACGTGACGGTCGAGTGGGGGAGCCCGTCGGTGTTCTCGAGGACTACGGTGCGGTGGCGTCGGCGTTCATGTCCCGGTTCGAGGTCACCGAGAACCGGGTGTGGCTGGATCGTGCCGGTGCCCTGCTCAACGTCGTGTTGGAACACTTCGGTGACGGTAAAGGCGGGTTCTGGGACACCGCCTCCGACGCCGAGCAACTGGTGAATCGTCCTGCCGACCCGACGGATGGGCCGACCCCGTCGGGGTGGGCGTTGACCGCCGCCGCGCTGTCGGATTATGCGGACCACTCCGATGACGATCGTTATGAGGACGCTGCATGGCGGGCATTGGCGATGGTTGCGCCGGTGATCGGTTCCCACGGACGGTTCGCCGCGGGCTTGGCCGGCGCGGCGGAGCCGATGGTCGTCGACGAGCCGTAACCGCCTGAGAAGTCATCGTTGGTTGCGCGGTATACGCGTGGCTGCCGGTGTGCCGAAGAGCCTGCACATACCCGTGTCGTATACGCGGGCTCTTCGCCGCTTTGCGATCCGTTCGGCTCACTGCGGGCGGAGCCTCCAGAGTGCTTTTATCCGGGTGGGTCCTGTTTGTAGTAGATGTTGGCCTGTCGTGTTCCGGGGCAACCTGACGCGAACCCCATCGCGAGTCGTGGTCGCCCATCGGCGAGATTGATCAGGCCGAGTCCTTCGGGCTCTCGGAAGTTCAGTGAGTAACCGGCGTTGGTGAGGTGGGCTTCGTGGTCGCTCTCGTCGTTGAAGTTGATGCGCCCGATTACGGTGTTTCCCCTGCCGCGTTCACCGGGTTGGTCGCACGGCTGGTCGTACGGGTTGCCCTGTAGTAGGTAGAGGTGCTGTCCGTAGTGTTGGTAGCCCTGCGGCGTGACGTCGGGTGTGTGGACGGGCCGGGTGCTGATGTCGGCCAGCCGTTGTGAGAAGTCGTGCTCGGCGAACGCGTCCAGGTCGTACAGCGAGACGCGCATGCCGTCCACGCCGTCTTTTGTGTAGCGCACGGCGATGGTGTTGTGGTCCATGTCGAGCGAGCACGACGCCAGGTGCATGCCGTCGATCGGTTCGTACAGTTCGACGTCGTCGCGGGTGATGGGGGTCGTTGACGCCGCCCACGGGAAGCGGCATACGACGCGGGCGCGACTGTTGTCGTCGCCGTAAGGTTGGGCGTCGGCCTCGGTCCACATGATGACGCCGTCGGGGGTCGGTTGGACGCCGAAGGCGATGCCGTGCCCGAAGCCGTTGAGGTACATGCGACTGATGTAGTCGCCCTCGAGGGTCATGCGGTTGATGGCCAGGTGCCCGCGTCGTTTGCTGTCGGGTTGGTCGCTGCGTTGCATCACGTAGACCTCGCCGTTGACGTTGTCGAAGGCGAAACACTGCATGATGGGTTTTTCGTGAAGTGGCTTTTTCCAGAACAGACGTGATGAGGCCACTGTGAGGTCGAAGCGCGGTGAGGTGGGCACGTCGGCACGTGCGGTACCGGCGATCGCGGTGGATCCGAGGCCGCCCGCGAGGATTACGCCGGTGCTCAACGCCAGCATGCGTCGTCTGCTGAGTGTGGACTGTTGGTGATGCATGGTGTCCTCCTCGGAGTCGAGGGTGGCTCTCAATGTAGGCGACGGTGTGACAAATCAGCCATTGTGGAATCTTTGTCGTTCGTCGCCGATCCCCGTTGGTGTCGGCGACGAACCCCCCTGTCAGTCGCGCGAGGCGGCGAGGCGCCAGGCGAACAGCAGCCCGACGACGAGCAGCGCGGCGCCCGTGGCCAGTAGCGGCGACAGCGACCACCCGGTGGTCGGCAGCGTCGGCTGGTCGGGCGTCTCCTCTTAAGGCGGTGTCGAGACGGGCGTCTCGGGCGTCTTCGGGTCCTCCGGCTCCTCCGGTTCGTCCTGGACGATGATGTCCACCGTCGCCGTGGCGCTGGTGTCGTTGTGTTCGGATTCGGCGTTGACGATGCTGAAGGTAACCGTCTCCGGCGTCGTGTCCGTGACGACGGCCGAGCATTGGACCTGCTCTGTCTGGTGAGGCACGAGGGTCCCGACATCCTGGGCACAGTCGGGGAACTCCTCCGGAGCGACGATCGTGTCGTAGGTGATCTTGCGGTGGTGCTCGTTGGTGACGCTCAGTGTGATCGTCACCGTGTCCCCCGGTTCTGCGGCGATCGGTTCGGCCGCGGCGGTGAATGTGGTCAACTCGTCGGCGTAGGCCGGCGTAGCGGCAAAAATTAGTCCTGCTGCGATGCCGGTGACGCTCGCAGTAAGCAGGAACCTTCGGGCCATATGGATACTCCTGAAATGAGATCACCCGGTGCCGGCGAGTGACGAAACAATCGGCATGGTTGTATGCACGCAATTGCGGTGTGTGACCGTCAGGGGCTCGGTGTGGCGCAAAGTGGGCCGAAGCGGCGTCGGCTGTCATGACGTGGGGCGATGGTCCTCAGTCGTCCAGGAAGCGCGCAATCCCCACGGCCACGGCCTCGGCGAGGTCCTGACGGAAACCTGCATCCTTCATCAGCGCGGCGTCGTGATCGTTGCGCATGTTGCCGCACTCGATCATCACCTTCGGCACCGTCGTCAGATTGAGGCCGCCCATGTCGGCGCGAGGGTTCAGGCCGTCGTTACCGATGTAGTCGGCGGGCGCGATCACCTCGGTCATCGCCTCGGCGAGTTCGACGGCCAGATTGTGGGAGGTATCCACGACCGTGTCGTTATAGCCGTCCAATTCGACTGGTTGCATGATGTGGAAACCCGAGCCGTCCGGCGGACCGCCGTCGGCGTGGAGGGAGACCGAGACGTCGGCATCGGCGTCGTTCGCGACGGCGGTGCGCTCGGTAATGCAAGGCCCCACGCCCGTGTCGTTCTGTCGGGTCAACATCACCGTGGCGCCCTCCGCTTGGAGCAGTGCCGCGAGCCTTGTGGCGACGTCGAAGTTGAACTCGTGTTCGAAATAACCGTCATCGGTGTTGGTTCCCGTGGTGTCGCAGGCTTTTTCGCCGTTGCCGACGTCCACGGGCGCGTTGATCTCATCGGGTGCGTCGATGTTGCCGCCGTTGTGTCCGGGGTCGATGACGACGACCCGGTCGGCCAACGGGAGAGGCGGTGACGACGACGCGGTGTCGGCCTTCGCCGGAGGGTCGACGGTTTGGCAGGCTCCCAACATGAGAGCGGCCGTGAGAAGGAGCGTGGCGCTGTATCTCAACGAAACAAGCCTTTCGAGGCTGTTGACGGGCCTGTTCGACGTTAGCGGAAAGGGCTGTCGCCGTGGTGATCGGGAGCGGACGGTCTCGACAATGCCGCGGTGCGTGTCGACGCATAAATCCTCTGTCTCCATGAAAGAGCGTGGTGGCTCGATTATGGAAACCGATAGTCACCGGTGTTGAAGCTGCAAAGAGCGCTTTCCGGCGCCGAAAGACTCCCAGATCGTTTGCCCTGGTTGTGGGTGACTTGTATGTCACGTCGGTATGTCTGTGAGTGCGGACGCCTGCGGTGTAACGCCAAGGGAACTGTGTGGAAGGTCCGAAAACTTCCGGTTAAACCGGAATTGTCGCCGACCGCCGACCGCCACAAAGAAAAAGGAGAACCACAATGGCAAGTGAAACAACTCGCCGGCGCCTTCGTGACCGTCTGGTGAACATGTCGCGTAAGAGCCGGGTTGCGGTAGCGGCCGCCGCAATGATCGGCGCGATGGCGCTGACGCCCGTCGCGTTTGCTTCCGCCGACGAGGGGACCCCCGCCCCCCAGGACTTCAGTGCGGCGGCGCCGGCCTACAAGGCACCGTTCGACTGCAACAAGACGTTTGCGGCGAACAACTGGACCGGCGGGCACCGTCCGTCGAACACGATCGACTGGCAGAACGCCGGTGAAGCCATCAACGGTAAGAACGTGCGCGCCAGCGCGGCCGGTACCGCCACGTTCTACAACCTGGGCAACACCAGCTATGGGCAGTACGTCGTCATCAATCACGGTGGAGGGGCGACCACGCTGTACGCCCACCTCAGCAGCATGGTTCGCAATCCCGGTCAGACGATGAGCGTCAGTCAGGGAACGAAGATCGGTACGGTCGGCAGCACCGGAAACTCCAGTGCGCCGCATCTCCACTATGAACAAAAGGTCAACGGTGCCGTCGTGACGCCCGTTGTAGAGGGTGTGACCGTTCCTTTGGGAACGAAGAAGAACATCAAGAGCTCCAACACCTGTGGTGGTAGCGGCAACCCCTACACCCCCGAACAGGTCTGTGGTTCCGGGTTCGGTGTCATCAACCAGCACAACCTGGGGTCTTCGGCCACTATCTACGTCCTGTACAACTCGTCCAGCAAGAGCAACTGCGTCGTGACCATGAAGAAGACCAACCTCGGTACGCCGAGCGCGGTGTCGGCGACGTTGCAGGTTCAGGGATCGAGCAAGATCACCGATTCCGGCAACTTCTCCTACTACGCGGGACCGGTTAAGGCTTCGGCGGCGGCCACCTGCATCAAGTGGGGCGGCTCGGCAGGCGGGACCGCTTGGGAGAGCGCGTACCAGCACTGCGGTTGATCACGCATGGGCCCGGCTCGCTTGGGCGACGGTTACCGCATCCGGGTAACCGTCGCCCGTTGTTGTTCACGTCGACGTCTGCGGACCGTGCTCGTCAACCTGCGTAGCCTGGAGCACGTGCGAGCCGCTCGATTGATCAACCTGGTGATGTTGCTGCAACGGCAGGAGGTCGTCACCGCCGCGTATCTGGCCCGAGAGCTGGACGTGACACCGCGAACCATCGCGCGTGACATGGTCGAGCTGGCCGACGCCGGTATCCGGGTGGAACCCGTACGAGGTCGGACGGGTGGTTACCGCCTGAGTCAGGACCTGCGTCTGCGCCTGGGGGGCCTGGCCCGCGAGGAGGTCGAGGCGCTGTTCCTGTCGGGAGTGCCCGAGGCGGTGAGAGCACTCGGTTTGTCCCGCGCGTCGGCTGCGGCCCGTCTGAAACTGGGGACCGCGTTGGCGCCGGCACTGCGAGGCGCCCCATCTAAAGTGGAGCATCGGTTCCATCTCGACGCTCCGGGCTGGTTCTGCGAGATCGACACGCCACCGCCGCTGACCGACCTCGCTCGCGGTGTCTGGAACGACCACCTCGTCACCCTCGATTACCGCGGCGGCCACCGCCCCGGCGCCGCGCCGCCCCCGGTGGTGAGCAGAACCGTGCAACCGTACGGGCTGGTCTTGAAAGCAGGGGTCTGGTATCTGGTCGCGCGTGTGGACGAAACGTTTCGCACCTATCGTCTCGACCGGATCATCCGATGGCGTCTGGAAACCGAGACTTTTCGCCGAATCCGGGACGTGGACCTGGGGTCGGTGTGGCGCAGCGCCTCCCACCGGTTCGGCGCATCGATCCTGACGGAGACCGTCACGATCCGGCTGACTCACGACGGTGCCGCGCGATTGCGGCACGTCGTGTCTCCCCACGCATGGGAGATGGTTCGTGCCGACGTCGTAGACGCCGAGCCGCCGGTCACACTGCGGTTGCCGGTGGAGTCTACGGAGGTCGCCGTCGCCGAACTCATCCGGTTGGGCGCCGACGTCGAGATACTTGAGCCGAAGTCGGCACGGGAACAGATGGTGTCGCTCGTGGCTCGCATGGCGGCTGTATACCTGGATTGACGACCACGATTGTTCCCGGGACGGTGAAGCCGATGGTTTTCCACATTCTGGCGCAGGCGACCATGGTGCTGCACTTCGCCTTCCTCGTGTACCTGGTCGTCGGAGGGTTCCTCGCGTGGCGATGGCCCCGCACGTGGTTCGCGCACCTGGCCGTGGTCCTGTGGGGGCTGCTCAACATCGTCTACCCGGTCGTGTGCCCGCTGACGCACCTGGAGAACCTGTTTCGCGACAGGGCCGGCGAGGAAGGTCTTGCGCCGAGCGGTTTCATCGACGAATACATCACCGACGTCGTCTACCCCGGCGACCAGGTGATTCTCGTACGGTGGATCGTCGTGGCCGTTGTCGCGATCTCGTGGGCGGGCGCGGCCATCCTGTGGCGACGTCGGATCCGGAGGCGCCGGACCGGTGAAACCGGCGCCCCTCACCGCCGAGCCCGGCGATAGTGGTCGGCCGGTCGATCGGCGCCGCCTTCCACGACGTCGCGGATGTATCCCCACGCGTCCGGTACTGAACCGTCGACGTCGGTGGTTCCGTATTCATGTGACAGGTCGAAACTCGACAGGACCGAGCCGCTGAAACGCCGCACGTCGGGGTCGGCCGCCAGCGCAGCCACACCCCGGCCCAGAAAATGTGGAGTCTCGCTGATAAGGAAGTGAGGGTCCTTGGAGGCACCGTCACGCCAGCGCTCCTCGGTGACCTCGAAATGAGTGTCCAACATGGCCTCTGACCGGATCCAGCCCGGCGTCACGCATACGGCCGTCGCCGCGAACGGCTTCAGCTCACGGGCCAAACCGAAGACGAGCCGCTGCGGTGCCACTTTGGCGAGATCGTAGAAGGCGTTATCGCGGTAATGCGCCCGATTGTGCTCTGCGGTTCCGTCGGTGACCTCGATGTGGAGTCCCCCCGGTCGTTCGGTCAGCAACGGCAGCGCCGCGTGCGCCGTGATCAGGTGTGACTCGACGCCCAGGCGTAGAATTCGCAGGCCGTCGTCGAGGTCGTGCTCCCACAGCGTGGTGTTCCATCCGACCAGGTGATCACCGCCCCACAGGTTGTTGACCAGGATGTCGAGCCGTCCCTTCTCGGTACGGATGCGGTCGACGAGCGCGCGAACCCGGTCGCCGTCCAGATGGTCGACGACCACGGACTCGCCGTCCCCGCCCGCCGCGGCGATCTCGTCGGCGACATCCTCGACGGTCTCCGGACGATCCACCTCGGACCGCCGATTTCGGTTGCTGCGTCCCGTCGCGTACACGAACGCCCCGGCCTGCGCCAACGCGAGCGCGGTGGCCTTGCCCGCGCCACGCGTCGCCCCGGCGACCAAGGCGACCCTGCCGGCCAACGGTGTATCGGTCATGACTGCTCCCTTTCGGTGTGACAAACATCGTCGGCACCACGTTTAACAGCGATACCGGACAGCCCGTGTCTGGTTTTTGCGGTGATGTGGCGCCAAGACGCCGACGCGGGTCACATTCGCGCCGGGTCCGGTCGAAGCCTGCACGGCGTCGGAGCAGGATCATCTCGGTTCGAAGGCCACTCGACCGCTACGACACGACGTGTCCACTGCGAATACGCGCGCGTGTGACCCACTGATGGAAGATTTCGCCCATGACTGAAACACAGACCGACAGGGTCAACGTGTTTGACCGATGGTTCAAGATCACCGAACGCGGCAGTTCCATCGGTGCCGAAGTCCGCGGCGGCTTCACCACGTTCATGGCGATGGCCTACATCGTCGTATTGAACCCGCTCATCCTCACCGGTGCCACCGACATGACCGGTGAACGGCTTTCGTTGGTCGGAGTGACCACGATGACCGCCTTCTCCGCGTTCATCGCGACCGTGGTCATGGGAGCGGTGGGCCGTGTCCCGCTCGCGCTGGCGGCGGCGTTGACGGTCAACGCCGTGGTGGCGTACCAGATCGCACCCACCGTGACGTGGGCGCAGGCGATGGGCCTCGTGGTCCTCGAAGGCCTGTTGATCGTGGTGTTGGCCGTCAGCGGGGTCCGGACCGCGATCATGAACGCCATCCCACGGGACCTGAAGTACGCGATCGGTGCGGGATTGGGCCTGTTCATCGCCTTGATCGGGCTCGTCAACGCCGGTTTCGTGACACGGCGGCCCGACGCCGACGGGACGACCGTCCCGGTGGTCCTGGGCACCGGGGGAGAGCTGCAGGGCTGGCCCATCGTCGTCTTCGCGATCGGACTATTGCTGACCATCGCGTTGTGGGGACGCAAAGTGCCCGGAGCGGTCATGATCGGCATCGTGGTCGCGACCATCCTGGGGATCGTGATCGAGGCGGTCGCGTCACCGGAAGGCTGGGGCCTGGTGACTCCCACGCTCCCCGAACAGATATTCGCCAGTCCCGATTTCTCCCTGTTCGGTCAGGTCGACCTCTTCGGCGCGTTCACACATTTGGGCGTCGTCACGGTCATCGTCTTCCTGTTCACACTCGTCCTTTCGGGTTTCTTCGACGCGATGGGCACGATCATCGCCGTCTCGGACGAAGCTGGACTGGTGAAGAAGGACGGCCGCATGCCCGGTATGGGACTGGTGCTGTCGATTGACGGCGCCGCGGCCGCGTTCGGCGGCATCACGTCCAGCTCCGCGAACACCGTGTTCGTCGAGTCGGCGGCCGGTGTCGGCGACGGCGCGCGCACCGGGCTGGCCAGCGTCGTGACCGGTTCCCTCTTCGGGTTGACGATGTTCCTGGTTCCGTTGGCGGCGGTCGTGCCCCAACAGGCCGCGGCCCCCGCCCTCGTCCTGGTCGGTGGTCTGATGTGCGCACAGATGCGCAACATCGACTGGACCGATGTGGAGATATCGCTGCCGGCGTTTCTCATCCTGGCGATCACCCCGTTCACGTACTCGGTCACCGCCGGGGTCGGTGCCGGCGTGATCGCCTTCGTGCTTTTGAAGGCGGTCCGCGGCAAGTGGCGTGCGCCCGGGTGGCTGCTGTGGATTGTGGCCCTGGTGTTTGTGGCGTACTTCGGCATCGACGCCTTCGGCTGACGCGTGGTCCGGCTCGGCGACTGAATCGGTGACGTCACGGGTACTACCGTGGCACACGTGAACCGTCAACCGAGGAGGCGCCGTGAGCGTCGGTTACCGCTGGGTCCCCGAAGACATCCCTCGACAGGACGGCCGTGTCGCGGTCGTGACCGGCGCCAACTCCGGCATCGGCTACGAGACGGCGGCGACGTTGCTGGAACGGGGCGCCACCGTTGTCCTGGCCTGTCGCGACACGGATCGGGCCGGGAAGGCGGTCGCCGAACTCGGCAGCCTCGACCGCGCGGAGATCGTCACCTTGGACCTGGCGTCGCTGGAGTCGGTGCGGTCGGCCGCGGCGCGTTTGGTGGAGCGCTTCGACCGTATCGACCTGCTCGTCAACAACGCGGGCGTCATGTGGACGCCGCACCAGGAGACCGTCGACGGTTTCGAGCTTCAGTTCGGGACGAACCATCTGGGCCATTTCGCGTTCACCGGTCTGCTGCTGGACCGGATGCTGACCGTCCCGGGGTCGCGCGTGGTGACGGTCGCGAGTCTGGCCCACATGGGCGGGCGCATCGACTTCGCCGATCTTCACTCGAAGCGTCGGTACGGTCGTTCGAGGGCCTATGCACAGTCGAAGTTGGCGAACCTGCTGTTCGCCTATGAGCTGCAGAGGCGTTGTGAGGCGGCCCAGGCCGCTACGGTGTCGGTCGCCGCGCACCCCGGTTTGACGGCCAGCAACCTGGGCCGCAACGTGCCTCGGCCCGCGCGGCCGATCAACCGGGTTTTCGCCGCCGTGGCCAATCAACCCACGCCGGAAGGCGCCTTGCCTCAGTTGCGGGCCGCCACCGACCCGGACGTTCGGGGCGGCGAGTACTTCGGTCCGGCGGGTATCGGCCAGATCCGCGGCGGGGCGGTCCGGGTGTCGTCGAGTAAGGCATCGCATGACGCGGAGGCGGCGAGGCGGCTGTGGGATGTTTCCCGGGAACTTACCGGCGTCGAGTTCAACGGGCTGGGCGCCGACATGTGAGCGAAGGCGCGTAGGCCTCGTCGGGGAAACGTGACGGGGCTCCTTCGGGCCTGGTAGCGGGTCCTCGTCATCCGATCCCGAACAAGGCGCTGTGGAACGATTTCGCTGCGCAACCGGCTACGCTCTTGGACTTGTGAACAGCCCCACGATTTCCGTACCCCGGCGTCGTATCGCCAACCGCAACACGCGGCGCCGACTGCGTACCCAGGATCTCGTCACACCGGTCACCATCGCCGGTGTGGCCAACCCCGAGGGAAACTGAAGAACCCGCTCGGCGGTGCGCCGAGCGGGTGACGACTCTACTTGTCCAGCCCCAGATCACGGCGCAGTTTTGCGACGTGGCCGGTGGCTCGGACGTTGTACTGTGCCAATTCGATCTTGCCGTCTTCGTCGATGACGAAGGTCGAACGGATCACTCCTTGAACGATCCTGCCGTAGTTCTTCTTCTCCCCGAAGGCGCCGTAGGCGGTCAGTACCGACTTGTCCTCGTCGGACACGAGGGGGAAGGTCAGGGCGTCGCGTTCGACGAACGTGGCGAGTTTGGCGGGCTTGTCGGGGGAGATCCCCACGACCTCGTAGCCCGATGCCTGCAGCGACGCGAGGCTGTCGCGGAAGTCGCACGCCTGTTTCGTGCAGCCGGGGGTCATCGCGGCCGGGTAGGCGTACAGGATCACCTTGCGCCCTTTGAGCCCGCCGAGGGTCAGTCGTCCGCCGTCGGCGGTGGGCAGATCGAAGTCGGGGGCCTGGTCGCCCGGTTGCAAACGTGTCGTCATGGTGATCAACCCTAACGACCGATGTGGCGGCTGGAGACCGGACGGGATCGAACGCGCCGAAGCCCTGCCCGACACGGATCCGGCGTGTCGGGCAGGGCTGTTGGAAAGGGCGATCCGAGAAGGGTTTTAGACCGTGACCAGGGTCAGGTTGTAAGCGCTCAGCGCGGGCCGCAGGGGCTGGAAGTAGGTCGTGCCACCCCAGGAGCAGTTTCCGCTTCCGCCGCTGGTCATGCCCTGGGCGCTGTTGCCGGAGATGAAGGAGCCTCCGGAGTCGCCCGGCTCGGCGCAGGCGTTGGTGCGGGTCAGGTTGTAGACGGTGCCCTGCGGGTACGTCACGTTCTGGTTCTTGGCCTGGACGGTGCCGCACCTCCATCCGGTGGTGGAACCCGAGCGGCAGATCGAGGCACCCACGGCGGCTTCGTTGCCGTTGGTGACGCTGACGGTGGTGCCGTTGTAGCGGTTCACGAGGGCGGTGTTCGTCCACGTGGAGGCGGCGTCGACCCAGGCGTAGTCGTTACCGGGGAAGGAGGAACCGCGGAATTGTCCGGTGCCGCCGTTGCCGCCTTGGACGGAGGAGCCCACGGTGCCGCAGTGGCCTGCTGTCACAAACCCGTTTCCGTAGGTGGGGTGCGTGACGGCGAAGCCGACGGAGCAGCGCGACGAACCGTTGATGTAGTAGGCGTCACCACCGACGATGCTGGCCATCGGCTGTGGTTCTTCCGTGGTGACGTCGACGCGTACGGCGTCGGCGGGTATGCCGGCGTCGACGGCGAGTTTGCCGGCGTCGGCGGCGGCTTCGGGCAGCGCCTCGATGACGACCTTGTTGGTGGTCACGTCGACGTAGGTCGAGGTGATGCCGTCGGCTTCGATACCGGCCTGCCATGTGGTGAGGTCGGCTTCGCTGTACTTGACGACGGTTGTGCTGTAGCCGGTCTGAGTGATCGCGGCGGACGCGTCGGTGACGGCGACCTGGACGATGTTGGTGTCGGGCTCCAACCACAGGCCGGCGAACCGGTCACCCAGTTGGGCGCGCAGTTCGGGCTCGGCGAGGGAGGCGAGGCTTTCCACGGCGAGCCGGTCAAGTGCTTCGGCCGTGGTGTAACCGAAGGTGTCGGACATGGCCTCGAGCATTTCGGCGTCGACGGTGCCGGCGATGTCCTGTCGCTCCTCGTCGAATCCGGCGGGCTGTGCCGAAGCGGTGGAGCCTGCGAGGGCGAAGGTGGTGGTGGCGACTGTCGCGGCTGCAAACACAGCGGCGATTCTTCGAATCTTCACGAAATTGGCCTTTCGCATACGTGCCGGGGGTATAGAGGCCGGATCGCCGCAGCGCAGGGTCACAAAGGGGCATTGACCGGGCTGGGCGGACCTGGCCTGTGGGCTTGGTTCACCGGGATGAACCACCTACAGTATTCATAGATGTATATCGATGCGCAATGCTTCCGCGGTCGATTTAGGCTCCCGTTAAGGAAATATCGTCCGATGGATCTTTAATCCGGCATGTCCATGATGATCGTTGTATGGGGCGAATCGTCTGGTTGGCGAGGCCGACCGGCACCTGGCGGTGTCACCCCATGGGAGAATTGCACTCAAACCGGTAAATGCGCCTATGATGCTGCCAGGCCCCGCAACTACCCGTGACCACAACGAGTTCGACCGACCGTCGTCGGTGGAGCTCGATACCGGCTTTGATCGCGAGGATGAAGGTGCCACAACAACCCATACGCGCGTTCGGGCCACTTCTGCGTCACCACCGCCTCCGCCGCGGCATGACGCAGGGCGAGCTCGCCTCCTCCTGCGGCTTGAGCGTGGCCGCGATTCGCGACCTCGAGCAGCAACGTACCCGGCTGCCGAGGCAACGCTCGGTGCGTGCACTGGCCGACGCGTTGAAGCTGGAGACCGAGAAACGCGACGAATTCGAGAAGGCCACGCGCCTGCATCCGCGGCCGTCGCCCGACGGTGACGGCGACCAACCGGTGACCGTGGGGATTCTCGGCCCGCTGCTGGTCCGTCGCGGATGCCGTGAGTCCGAGGTGGCGTCGGCGAGGCAGCGGCAGCTGCTGGCCCGCCTCGCCTTGAGCCCCAACGTGACCGTGGGCCGCGACGAACTGATCGACCTGCTCTGGGAGGGGGACGTACCGGCTTCGGTGTTCAACGTGCTTCAAACCCACGTGGCCAGGCTGCGTCGGGTCCTTCGCGTGAACCCCGTCGTCGACGAGTGCCTGACACTGTCGGCTTCCCCGGGCGGCTATCGGCTCGGAGCGTCGGCCGCGACACTGGATACCCTGCAGTTCACCGAGCTGGTCTCTCGGGCACGCGAGACCGATCCCGAGAGCGCCGCCGACCTGCTGAAGCAGGCGTTCGCACTGTGGCGTGGCGACGCGCTGGCCGACGTCGCCGGGTTTCGGACGCACCCGCTCATCACCGGACTCCAGGAACAACGGATCGCCGCGGCTCTCGCCTTGGCCGACGTCGTCGGGACCGTCCCCGACGACGACCTGGTGGCCGTGCTGCGTCTCCAAGCGGCTCACCATCCTCTGCACGAACCGTTGCAGGCGCGTTTCATGCTCGCGTTGGCGGCGGCGGGACGACGCGGAGAGGCTCTTCACCACTATCAGGATCTGCGTCGCCGTCTCGCGGAGACCCTCGGCATCGACCCGGGTGACGAACTGGTCGCCGCCCACGTCGCGATCCTCCGGCGCCTCCCCTCGCCGGCCGCCGCCGTCGCAGCGCCCGAACCGGATCGCCCCGCCCAGTTGCCGCTCCCCATGGGGCACCTCGTCGGTAGACAACGACACGTCGACGAACTCGACGACCTGCTCACGACCACGGCCTCGGCGACGCCCGTTGTCATCCTCGAAGGTGGCGCCGGTGTGGGAAAGACGTCTTTGGCGGTGCACTGGGCCCATCGTGTCGCCGAACGGTTCTCCGACGGCCAGGTGTACATCGACTTCAAGTCCGGAGGGGAGCCGCTCTCGGCCATCGCCGCGCTGCGGGGTCTTCTGCCGAGCTTCGGTGTGCCGTCTCGGCGTATTCCCACCGACGACGATGCCCTGGTCGGCCTGTACCGCACGCTCGTCCACGGTCGACGGCTGCTGATCGTGTTGGACAACGTCCGAGACGCCGACCAGGTTCGTCCATTGGTGCCCGGGACGGGCGGGTGCATGGTGTTGGTGACCAGCCGCGCGCGGTTGACGGGCCTGGTCACCACTCACGCCGCCGTGCCCATGCCCGTGAACCTGTTGACCACCGAGGACTCGACACGTCTGTTGGAACATCGCCTGGGAACCACACGGACGCAACGGGAACCGGCGGCTGTGGCGCGGCTGGTGAAGCTGTGCGACGGGCTTCCGCTGGCGTTGGCCATCGTGTCGGCCAGGGCCGCGGCCGAATCCGACATGTCTTTGGAGTGGCTGGCCGAGCGCCTGGGCGCGGGACGGGGTGACCTGTCTGCATTCAGCATCGCCGACGCGGCCACCGACATACGAGCCGTCTTCTCGTGGTCGTACGAGCAGTTGAGCGCACCGGCCGCGCGGATGTTCAGGCATCTCTCCCTGCATCCGCCGGTCGACCTGTCCGTCGAGGCCGCCGCGTCCATCGCGGGAATCTCACCGGGGCAGGCACTGTCACTGTTGACGGAACTGTCCGGCACGCACCTGGTGAACCTACACACCGGCGGCCGATGCGGGCTCCAAGACCTGTTGCGCTCCTACGCGAACGAACGCTGTTCGGCGACCGACTGGCGCTCCCGGCGCCGCGAAGCGTTGAAGCGCATGCTCGACCACTACCTGCACACCGCGCATCCGGCGGCGCGACTGCTCGACCCGAACCGGACCGCGATCAGCCTGCCCGAACGGGCGCCCCACGTCCATCCGGTGGAGTTGCGGGACGCCGGGCAGGCCCGTGCCTGGTTCACCGCCGAGCACCCGGCGTTGATGAGCGTCATCGACCACGCGGCGACGCACGACTTCGACGACCACGCGTGGCGTCTGGCGTGGGCGTTGACGGACTTCCTTCAGAGGCAGGGCTTCTGGCACGACTGGGTGCGCGCTCAGGAGCTGGCCCTCGGCGCGGTCGAACGCGTGGGCGACCGGCTGGACATCGCGCACACCACCCGCGGTTTGGGACGTGCGTACGCTCAACTGGGCGATGTCGAGGCCGCGCGTCGGTACCTCACAGAGGCCTTCGAGCAGTACGCCCACCTGGGGGAACGGCTGAGCCAGGCCCGTACCCTGCGCAACCTCGCCTACGTCCTGGGGCGGCACGGCCGGTGCGAGGAGGCACTGACACACGCCGAGAAGGCCCTGACCCTGTATCGGGCCGATGACGATCAGGCCGAGTACGCCAACACGCTCAACGTGATCGGTTGGCACCTCGCATTGAAAGGCGATCACACCGGGGCGTTGCCGCTGTGCGAACGAGCGCTGTCTTTGTTGCAGGACACCGAGGACCGACGCGGTATGGGCGTCACCTGGGACAGTCTCGGGTACATCGGACGTGGTCAGTCCGACCTGAACCGGTCCTATGAGTGTTACCAGGCGGCCGTGGCGATTTTCGTCGACATAGGCGACCGCCATAACGAGGCCGAGTCGCGCATGGGGCTCGCCCACACGTGTCGTGCTCTGGGACGCGACGACGAGGCCGACACCGCGGAGCGCGTCGCCGACCGGATCCTTCGAGAGCTGGGGGACGGGTCGGTTCCGCCCTACCGCGAGCCGGCGGTGCTTTAAGAGGTTGTCGTTACGCCTGTCTTTCGGTGTTCTCAACGGACCCGCTCATACGACACGCTGCGCTCGTTCCGCCCGTCCGAACGGCCGCACACGACGAACGGAGCCCACCGTCGGCTCCTTCGTCGGCGACCGGCGACCTTGGTGTGGTCTACTCCCTGCGTACCACGTGTGGTCTTTCATGATCTCTTGCGACACAACGGTTCGAACCGCTGATGAAAGTGGAACGTGACGACGTGTCAGGCTAATGTGACAAACACGGTGTCCGAGCGCCGACTACGGGATCGATGCGGGTTGTATGTGTCAAGGCTGGTGCATGGGGTGCCCGGCATCCTGGGTGTCCGCCACCGCAACCGTGGTGGATCAGCGACGGGGACCTTCGTCGCTGTGTGTACATCGGACGGAAAGTTCACGTTATGAACGATTCGACAGTGAGTGCCCCCAGAGCGGCGTTTGCACGCAGACGTCGTGGCATTCGGATTTTCTTGGGTGCCGCCTCGGCGGTAGCCGTCGCGGCCGGTGTCCTTATGGGAACCGGATTCGCCCAGGCCGACGAGGCCACCGCGGCCGCCCCGAACTGGCCACTGGTTCAGAACGGCCACGTCGGCGACCGAGTGGCGACGGTGCAGTACCTGCTGCGTCACGACGGCGCCAACATCGAGGCCGACGGACAATTCGGACCTCTGACCAAGAGCGCCGTGGAAAGCTTCCAGTCGGACAACGGACTGGGTGTCGACGGCATCGTCGGTTCCGAGAGCTGGCCCGAACTCGCCGTCGACGTCGACGAAGGCGACGAGAACGAGGCGGTCAAGGCGCTGCAGGTCCTGCTCAACCGTCATGGTGGGGAGGTCTCGGTATCGGGTGCCTACGATGCGGCAACCGGCGAAGCCGTGGAGGCGTTCAAGGCCGAGCACGAGGCCGGAACGGGCACGCTCGTCAACGACGAAACCTGGCAGTTCCTGGTCGGGACGTCACCGCACGTGGGTGACCACAGCCTCCCGATCGACCGGGATGTGTTGCCGCGCAGCGAGTACGACGACCCGCACCATGACTACCCAGCGATCGACCTGCCGACACAGACCGGCACGCCCGCCCTCGCGGTCGTCGCCGGAACCGTGACGATTATCAACGACGGAAGCTGTGGCCTGGGCATCAACCTGGTTGACGCCGCCGGCAACCGTTACACCTACTGCCACTTCTCGGCTCACAGCGTCTCCAACGGCGCCGAGGTGGCCGCCGGTGAACAGGTCGGCTTGACCGGCAGCACCGGTCACTCGTCCGGACCGCACCTGCACTTCGCGATCCGCGTTCCTCCCTCGAGCACGAGCGTCTGCCCGCAGAACTGGCTCCTGGCCATCTACGACGGCAACGACGTGCCCGACCCGACCACGCTGCCGACCTCCGGCTGCACCTACTAAAAGGGGCGTGAGGTCGCAGTCTGGAACCCGGCGCCTGCGACCCCTCCCATGATCGGGGTGTCGTCCTCCGTGGTTCGGGGCGGCACCCAACACCACCGCCGACGCGGTGCCCACACCAGGCACCGCGTCGGCGGCGCGCTGTCAGGACATGCCCCTGATGTGTCGTCCCAGCCGGTACAGATCCCGTCTTCGCTTCTCGAAGGTGGCCCCCACCGCCAACAGCAGCGCACCGGCCACGCCCAGCGGTAGCCACGTCGGCAGCAGCATCCACAGCAACGCGAGCTCACGCAGCGCCGAGACCATTACGACCGCGCCGCTGATCACGACGACGGCTTGAAGCCGTCGCCATGCTCCGAACACGAGAATCGCCACCGCACATGCTCCCAACAGGAGCCTTCTCAGCGGAGTATCGCCGGTGATCAACAGGACGGCCACAGTGGGCAGGTATCCGATCAGGAGCCCGGGCGCGAAGGTGAACCAGCTTCCCGCCGTTTCACGGCGCCGGTATTCGCTGAAACCTCCCCACAGCACCACGAGCGCCAATGGCACGACGTAGCCTTCGACGAGGCCCACATCCGTCTGCCACAACAAGATCCAGTAGGCGAACAGCGTCAGGACACCGGCGATCACCGGATACACCGTTGCGGGCAGGATCCGGTCGTGTCGGCCCCATGCGAACAACGCGATCAGAGCGGCCTGAACGAGGAGCACAAAGGCGGGCGCGACGCCGCCGCCGAAGGCGGCGATCAGCGCGGCGGTGAACGGAATCCACGCGGTGGCTTCGGCTGTTCGGCCGTGTCGACCGAGCACTTTCGCTGCACCCAACAGCGCTGTGGCGACCACAAGGGGACCGAACGCCGCATGGTGGACGGCCAGGCCCGCGTGTAGGCCGACCGCCCCTGCGGCGACCGTGCCGACCGTGGCGGCCGCCTGCCACGCCACCACACGAACGGCCGTCCCGGTCGTGGATACCGCGACGGCGACGGCGCCGACGAACGCCAGGCCGAAGCCGGCGATGGTCGTCACCGGTGTGGCCAGGCATGCGGCGAGACCCGCGCCCCCTGTGATCGCCGTGGTCACGCCGGCCCAGGCACGTTGACCCGCGCTCCAACCGTCGAGCCCTGTCACGACGGACCAGGCGCCGCCGGCGAGGACGGCGAAGACCGGTAGCAGTGGCCAGGGAACGTTCGTCGCGACGAGAACTCCCGGTACCAGCAGGATCGCCGCCGACACAGCGGTCACCACGGCCCACCGGAGCCGTCCGAGGCCGAGCACCACGAGTACGACCGCCGTGGCGGCCAAGGCTGCGCCGGTCACCTGCAGCAGCGTCGTCGACGCCGTCGACGCCTCCCACCCCCACGGCGACAGTCCATCCATGGTGGAGGTCGGGGTGTGTTGCCACGCGTGCCACGGCCACGCCCACGGCAGCACATACAGTGCCCGAAGCAGCGGCACCGAGACCGCAACGCACAAGAGAGCCGGAACGATCGCGACCGCGGCCCGCACCACCACGCTTCGCCGACGGGGCAGCATCAACAGGGCCGCTCCGACGGATACGAGCGCGGCCACACCCGTATAGAGCGAGGACGCACCGAGGCTCACCGCCATGACGGTGACGACCGTGGCGACGGGGCCTATCGTCGCCGACACCGCACCCAGCTCGGGTGCCCGCCGAAGGCGCAGCATCCCGGCACACAGCAGCGCCACCACCATGGCCGTCACCGTCGCCGGTTGTGCCGACACCACGTCACCGCCGTACGCGGCGAGGGTCGTCACCGGCAACAAGACGATCGTCGAGCCGGCAAGGACGTTCCCGGTCGCCTGGTCCCGTTTGTGAGCGAGCACCGCCACCAGCGCGACCCCCACGGTGAGCATCAGGGCGGATACCCACACCGACGAGGGGTCGGCCCGATGGGTGGCCGCGAGCGAATAGAGCGCGGTCGGCGCCGCGACGATCAGCGGGGCACGACTTGTGCCGAAACACGCGACTGCGGCCAGTCCCACCGCAGCCAGGGCCGCGGTCCATCCGTAACTCGACTCCGGGAGCTGCCACGCCTGCGGTGCTGCGACGACGGCGGCCACCAACAGGTAGGCGGCGGGTTCCACCCGGTATCGGCGGGCCAGGCCGCTGGACGCGGCGATCGCGGCGACGACGGCCAACAGTATCGGCGCCTGCCACGTGACCCAGTCGGTTCGCACCGAGGTCAATCGTTCGACGACGACCGACAATGTCAACAGCGCGAGGGCGGCACCGGTGACGCCGGTGACGATGAGCCCCGCCCATCGCAGGGCGTCACCGTAGCGGGTCGACAACCGTGATGTCAGGAAAGCGGTCGCTCCGGCGGCGACGTAGCAGGATGCGACCCAATCGGGGAACACGACGGCACCGACACCCGCCGCAGTGACGAGTACGGCGACCGTCGCCGTGATGTGTGCGGCGAGACGCCACTGGTTTTCGATCACGAGGATCGTGACGAGCAATGCCGTCGCCAACAGCGTCACCACCATGGGTATCGCCTGGCTCCGACCGTTGAAAACGAACCCGGCGAGGAGCAACACGATGCTCACCGTGACCAGCGCGGTAGCCGGGATCATGCCGATCGCCACCGCGGCCTCGTCCCGATCACGTGGGGGACGGGCAAGGAACCACCATGCCGAGGCGACGATCAGGGCCGCGACCGCCAGAGCGTGGAGGGGTTCGGCACCCGACAGCCACAGCCCGACGGGTACCGCCGCGCAGCCGTTCGTGACCGCGAGGCTGTACGCGAACCCACGGGCTCGCCCGGTCGTCGGCACCGCGGCGAGCGTGGCCGCGACGGTCAATCCCGCGGTGACGAGGAAAGTGGTCCCCGGGCCTGCCAGAGACAACAGCACCGCGTAACCGGCGAGGGTGAAAGCCCCACCGAGCAGCCAACCCCGCCATGGGCGGCGGACGGTGGCGGCGAGGAAACCGTAGACCCCGGCGGCCACCGTCAACGCGGGCGCCGCCACCGGCCATGCCACGCCGATCACCGTCGGTGAGGCGATGAGCGCGGTGGTCGCGGCGCCGACGGCCACGACAGCTCGGTACGGGTGGCGGGCCCACCAAGCGGTTGCGGCGATCACGGTGAGAATCACCGGCAACTGCCAGGCGTGGTCTATGACCGGTGCGGCCGTGGACAAAACGCCCAGGCTGTTACCGACCGAGATCACGGCGACGTGGACGGTGACGAAAAGCGGCGGAATGCCGAAGAGACCCACGGCCGTCCAGCCCGTCAGCAGTGGACCGAACCGCCACGGCGACGGCAACAACCGGGCGAGACCGATGACGAGGGCCGACGCCGTGACTCCGACGAGGATCCAATGCGGTGGCCACAGGTGAAGCGAGAGATGTGTTGCCGTTGCCACGAACACCAGTGCCGCACCGGCCGCGGTCACCGACGCCTCGCCGAGCCGACCGGGGGTAGCGTCGTTACGACGCGCGATCCACCACGCGGTCGTCGTTATCACGATGAACAGGACACACAAGCGTGCAAAGCCGCCCGACCACGGCGTATACGCCAGGGCGGCTACCCCGGCGACGATCGTGAACGCGGTGACGGTGTAACCGGCGGTCTTCATGCCGGTCGCCAGTCGATAGGCGATCGCCACCGTCACGGCCGCCGTCATCAGAAGCGACAGGTCCGCTACCGTCCACAGAGCCGATACCACCGCGTCACACACCAACGCGAGCATCGCCAGGACGGTGACGGTTTCGGCGGTGGCGACGAGTCGATACCGCGTCAACAGCGGTGGGAGCCCCAGGAGCGTGAGGGTTCCCGCGGTCAGGACTGCGATGCGGCCGACCGGGCCGTGGTTGGTCCACGCATAGACCGCGAACGCGATGATCGCAACAGCCGACACGATGCCCCCCAACGTCAACAGAATCCGTTGGGCTGACAGGCGGGAGAGTTCCGGATGCCGACCGGGGACCGGTGCCGTCGGCGCGTGCGGGAGGGGATGTGGGTCGGGGGCGACCGGTGGCGCCATGGCCGACGCTCCGGCAGGCTTCGCCGGTGGAGGCGACGGCATACCGGTAGGCACCGCCGACGCGGGCGGCGACGGCAGGGTCCGCGCGGATGCGGTTCTGGCTTGTCGGGCCCGCACACCCAGGTCGTGCAGGACCCGGCTGCGTCGTTGCTGCAGTACGGCGAGATTCTCGGTCAGCTCCTCGACGCGCCGCCGGGCGTGACGGAGCGCGTCGTTGTGATGCGCGGTCGCCGTGTCGAGCTCGGCCAGTTCCGCCAGAAGCGGTTCGTGGCCGCGTCCACAGTTACGGCAGCCGGCCACCGGGGCGGGCTGATCACAGACGGGACACCGAAATAGTTGCACCTGTGTACTCTGCTCCAGCTGTGCAAACGCTCCTACGTTTCGGCATTGTGACACGTGAGGCCGTTGTCTCCGGAACGACTGAGGTGGACGACGGTACCGGGCGAAGCTACCAACGAGTATTGTCGGTGCCGAAGCGTCAGGTTTACAAAGCCTTCGCCCGACGACCGTTGTCATTCACCAACGCTGGAAAAGGTGACCGTTATGGCCGCTAACCCGCAATTCGACGTGTACCGCCTGCCCGAGGAACACGAGGCCGTCAAGGCCGCGACCAGGGAGGTTTGTGAGGCCGGTGTGGCTCCCCACGCCGCCGCGGTAGATCAGGCCGGGGAGTTCCCCGCCAAGTCGTATGAGGCGCTGCGGGCGGCGGACCTTCACGCTCCGCACGTCGACGGGGAGTACGACGGTGCGGGTATCGACGCGCTGGGAACGGCCATCGTCATCGAGGAGATCGCCAGAGTCTGCGCCTCGTCGTCGTTGATCCCGGCGGTGAACAAGCTCGGCACGATGCCGTTGATCCTGGCCGGTTCCAAGGAGCTGAAGGCGAAGTACCTGCCTCAGGTGGCCTCGGGTGAGGCGATGTTCTCCTACTGCCTGTCGGAGCCGGAGGCCGGTTCGGACGTCGCGGGTATGACGACCAAGGCCGTTCGTGACGGTGATTTCTACGTTCTCAACGGTGCGAAACGGTGGATCACCAACGCCGGTGAATCGAAGTTTTACACGGTTTTCGCGGCGACGACCCCGGACGGGGGTTCGAAGGGCATCAGCGCCTTCGTGGTGGAGAAGGACGACACCGGCGTGAGTTTCGGTGCGCCCGAGAGCAAGCTGGGCATCAAAGGCTCGCCGACGCGTGAGGTGTTCTTCGACGATGTCCGGATCCCGGCCGACCGGCTGATCGGGGGCGAGAACGAGGGCTTCAAGATCGCGATGCGCACGTTGGACCACACGCGGGTCACGATCGCCGCGCAGGCGGTCGGTATCGCTCAGGGTGCGTTGGACTACGCCAGCGAGTACGTCAAGGAGCGCAAGCAGTTCGGTAAGGCGATTGCCGACTTCCAGGGCGTCCAGTTCATGCTGGCCGACGCGGCGATGAAGATCGCCGCCGCACGCCAGATGACATACGTCGCGGCGGCGAAGTCGGAGCGCGAAGACGGCGACCTGACCTTCTACGGTGCTGCCGCCAAGTGTTTCGCCTCGGACACGGCCATGGAGGTCACGACCGACGCGGTGCAACTGTTGGGCGGATACGGGTACACCACGGATTACCCGGTCGAGCGCATGATGCGCGACGCGAAGATCACCCAGATTTACGAGGGAACCAACCAGGTGCAGCGCATTGTCATGGCCAAGCAGGTCCTCAAGGGCCTGGTGTAGCCGATTCGGACGGTTGTCGTTGCGGCGGCGACCGTCCGATGAATGGTTCTCATAGCGGAAAACCCCGGCTCGTCGCGTGTCCGGGGTTACCGTTTTGCCCGAAAGAGCGCGAACGGCGTGCCCGCGGTCTCCAAACGCAGCGGGGATACGACACGTTTGAATGTTTGCCGTCTGTTGCCGCCAACCCGTTTGCCGCAATAGCCGACACCGATTCACAAGCATTGACGAAGAAGCCGGATCGTTGTCGTGAATACGAGTGCATGAACCGACTATCGGTCGATTGCCGAGTGTCGTGTAACCGAGCGATAACGTTGTGCGGGCCCCTCGGTCGTGCAGGTCAGCGGACGTTTATGCCATTTTCGTGTGGTTTTGTTCTTGTGACAATTCGGTTATGGTGGGATCTTCATTCATAGACCGTCACGATGCCGACAGGTTCGAAAGCTGGTACAGCATGGCAACCACAGAGCGACCGGAATGGGCTCCCGAAGGCGTCGACATCAGCCGACCGAATATGGCGCGCAGTTACGACTATTGGCTCGGAGGGTCGCACAACTTCGCGGTCGACCGTGAATACGCCAAGAAGATCATCGAGGTGCTGCCCGGCACCCGATTGATCGCTCAGGCGAACCGATCCTTCATGCACCGCGCTTTGAGGTACCTCCTGGACCAGGGCGTGCGGCAGTTCCTCGACCTCGGGTCGGGCATTCCCACGCTGGGCAACGTCCACGAGGTGGCTCATGAGGTGGACCCGGAGGCTCGCGTCGTATACGTGGACATCGACCCCATCGCGGTAGCGCACAGCAGACAGTTGCTTGCCGACAATCCGAACGGGATCGCCATCCAGGCCGATCTCGCCGACGCCGACGAGATCCTTGGGAACCCAGAGGTGCAGCGCATACTGGACTTCAGTCAACCGATCGGGCTGCTCATGGTGTCGGTTTTGCACGTGGTGCCCGACGCCGTCGACCCGTATGGGGCGGTGGCCCGATACCGCGACGCGATGGTCCCGGGAAGTTTCGTGGTCATAACGCACGGTACCGACGACAGTCGCTCCGAGGAGATGCACGGTGCCCGGGAACTGTCCGAAAAGACACCGACACCCGGCCATCTGCGCAGCTACGACGAGATCGAAGCGTTCTTCGAGGGTTTTGAATTTGCTGATCCGGGCCTGGTCTGGGTGTCTCAATGGCGTCCGGATCCGTCCGATGAGCTCGACGACCCGAACCAACTGACGTTTTATGCGGGTGTGGGCCGGAAGAGATGATGTACGTCGCGCCCTTCGTGGACGCGTGGCGCCACGCGCTGCGCGGTGCCATTTTCGTCCCGATCCCCTCTGCGGAGCAGGAACGATTTCTCACGATTTTGTCGGAGCGGATAATCGGGGCGCTCACCGCAGAGCCTCCGGACGGAAATGTGGGGTATCCGATCGGTGTCGAAATGGTGGAAAAGGGATTCTCCACACCGGAAACCTTGGCACGCACCATGACGACGATGCGTCGGATGCTCCCCGAGCTTGTCGGCCACGACGAGCGGCGCTTGACGGCGTTCATGGAGTCCTTCACGACCGGCTTCGCTCAGGCAATGATCGACCGATGCCTCGACGGGCAGGAGGCGGTGCGGTTGGCGGCGCTGACGGCCACGGCCGACGCTCAGAAGGCACTGCGTGACAGCGAAGCCCGATTTCGGGACTTCGCCACGCACGATCAGTTCACGGGGTTGCCGAACCGTACTCGGCTGGTGGAACGCCTGGCGGAGGTGGTTGAGTCGGGCCGCCACCTGGCGGTGTTCAGCATCGACCTGGACGAGTTCGGCAAGGTCAACGACACGTTCGGGTACCGGGTGGGGGACCGGGTCCTGTTGGAGACCGCCGACCGGTTGAGAGAGCTGGCCGCCACCATCGAGCACTGCGAGGTCTTCCGACTCGACCGCGACGAGTTCGTGATGTTGTTGGGGGACATCGAAACACCCGACGAAGCGGAGGCCATGGCCGACCGCGCGGCGGCGACGCTGGCGGAGCCGTATCTCATCGACGACTACGACCTGCCCATCACGGCCGGGGTCGGGATCCTCGAGACGATCACAACCAATGTGGAACTCGGCGAGATGTTGCGCATGGCGCAGGTGGCGTTGCACTGGGCGAAA
>DXGR01000099.1 GCA_019113825.1 Candidatus Stackebrandtia excrementipullorum
CCTGCCGCGACGCCGCCGCGGGCCGTGCGCCCGCAGCCCCCACGGCCGTCATGGCTGCGGCTCCGCCGCCTCCGGCGGCCACCACCGTCATGGCTTCGCCGCCGCCCAGCCCGCCCCGTGGTGTGGCGCGACCGTCGTCGCCGCCTCCTCCGACACGTCAACACACGCCACCGCACCGGGCACCAGAGCCGGAGCCGAAAAAAAGCAAGCTGGTTCCCATCGCGCTCATCGTGGGCGTCATCGTATTGGCGATGGTGGCGCTCCTCATCGGAGATCGGTGGTTCGCCGACGACGAGGTTTCCGCCGACGACGGCAAAACTCAGACCACGCAGGCCGACGACGAGGAAAAGCCGGACGACACGGGCGACGAGGACAAGGAACCCGAACCCGAACCCACCGCAGAACAAAGCCAACCGCAGACCGAGCCGTCACCCGAAGCACCGAAGACGGGTGTTCTACCCAGCGTCCTCGAGGAAGACCGAGACGATGCAGAAGAAGAGCTTCGCGACGCCGGTTTCCACAACGTGAACATCTCGACCGTCAGCCAGGGCGACTACGAGTGCGGGGTCATCGCGCAGGAGCCCGGCGGCGGCACAGAACAGCCGTTGGACACCCTCGTGACCATTACCGTGGAGTACATGCCGACCGAGGACGAGTGTACGTACTGATCTAACGCAACGCCCGAATGGCGGACAGGACGCGCTTGTCACTCACCGGGTACCGGGTCCCCAGGTCTTGGGCGAAATAACTGACCCGCAGTTCCTCGCACATCCAACGGATCTCCTGCCCCTGCGGAGACGCGGCCGCTGCCGGCAACGCGGCAAGCAGTTCGTGGTACGCGGCCTCAACCTCGTGCACCTTGCGCATCTTGACCATGTCGGCATCACCCACTTGACCGAGTTTTTCGGCCCGCCGTTCGATGGCCGACAGGTAGCGGACGAGGTCGGGCAACCGCCACCAACCCGACGCCGACACGAACCCCTTGAAAATCAAGGCCGCCAGCTGCCGTTTCATATCCTGCAACGAAGCCAGCTGCGCGAACGCGAACTTACCCGACAGTGCCTTCTCCACCCGCCGCGACGCCGTGAGGACCTTCGCGACGTGTTCGGTGACCTCGATCGTCGTCGGCACCAGCTCGGGCTTCACCTTCTCGCGCAGCAGTCGGAAACCCTCCTCGTTCCAGGATGCCCCGCCGTGGTCGATCATCAACTTGTCCAGCGCCGTCCGGACACAGTCGTCGAGGAGTTCGGGCACACCGTCGTACGGGTTGGAGCCAAGGGCAAGTTTCGTCGCGCTGGACACGGCGGTCAACATCGGTTTGATCGGCGACGCCGTGGTCAGACGCAGCAACCGGCGAGTGCCGTGCCACATCGCCAACTGCGCGCTCGTACGGTCACCGTGAAGCCGAATCGCGACGCTGTCGCCGGTGTCGACCAACGCCGGGTAGGCCTTCAACCGGTACCCGTTGCGTTCTTCCTCCTCAACCTCGGGCAGGTCCCCGAAGTTCCAATCGGTCAACCCGGAACGTTCGACATCGGGCACGGTTTCGGCCAAAACCTCCCGAGCCCGCGGTTTCAGCTGACGTTGCAACGCCGCCAGGTCCTTACCCTCGGCGCAGACACCACCGTCGGTATCCACAATCCGGAAGGTCATGAGCAGATGACCGGGAACCCGCGCCAGATCCCACGCGTGGCGCGGAATCGTCACGCCACGCATGTCTCGCAGTCGCACAGCCAGTACGTCCAGCATGGACCGGTCATCGGGGATGACACCGTGCAGGGCAGCCCGAGCGTGATCGGGCACCGGGGCGAACGGGCGGCGCAGCGATTTGGGCAACGACTTGATCAAGGCGGTCGCCAGCTCCTCGCGGAAACCGGGCACCTGCCAGCTGAAGGCATCGGCGTCAAGTTGCCCCAGAACCGGCAACGGCACCTCGACCGTGACGCCGTCGGCCGCCGAGCCCGGTTCGAACTGGTACGACAGCGGCAGTTTGACACCGGCCACGTCGAAGTAATCGGGGTAGTCGGTCCCGCTGACCTCGGCCGCCGCCTCGTTGATCAGCATCGACTTCTCGAGGTTCAACAAGTCCGGCTCGGTACGGCGCCTCTTCTTCCACCAGGAGTCGAAATGACGCCCTGAGACGACCGAATCGGGGATACGTCGATCGTAGAACTCGTAGAGCGTCTCCTCATCGACCATGATGTCGCGGCGACGCGCCCGGTGTTCAAGGTCCTCCACCTCCTCGAGGAGGCCGCGATTGGCGGCGAAGAACTCGTGGTGGGTCTGCCAGTCGCCCTCCACAAGAGCGCTACGCAGAAACAGGTCCCTGCTGGCCACCGGGTCAATGCGTCCGAAGTTGACCTTGCGCCCGGTCACGATGGGGATCCCGTAAAGGGTCACCCTTTCGGTCGCCATGACCGCGGCGGCCTTCTTCTCCCATCGCGGTTCGGAGTAGTTGCGTTTCACCAGGTGACCGGCCAACGGCTCGATCCACTCCGGTTCGATCTTGGCGTTGACCCGCGCCCACAGCCGAGAAGTCTCGACCAGTTCGGCCGACATCACCCAGCGCGGCTGTTTTTTACGCAACGACGAACCGGGGAAGATCGCGAAACGGGCCCCGCGGGCGCCGAGGTACTCGTTGTTCTCGGGGTCTTTCAATCCCACATGAGACAAAAGCCCCGACAGCAGCGCCGAGTGAACGGCCTGTGGATCCGGTTCGGCGGCGATCGTCGGCAAGTTGATTCGCAGCGACTTCAACACCGCCTTGAGCTGGCTGTAAATGTCCTGCCACTCGCGAATCCGCATAAAGTGCAGGTACTCCGATTTACACATGCGGCGAAACGCACTGCTGGAGCGTGCCTTCTGCTCGGCCTTAATGTGATTCCACAGATTCACGTAGGCCAGGAAGTCCGACGTCGGGTCGTTGAACCGGGCATGCTTGGCGTCGGCCGCCTGCTGATTGTCGGCGGGCCGCTCCCGTGGATCCTGTATCGACAACGCCGAGGCGATCACCATCACCTCGTGCAGGCAACCGTTGTCGACCGCCTGAAGCACCATACGCGCCAACCTCGGATCCACCGGCAGCTGCGCCAGCTGCCGACCGACCGCGGTCAGCCGTTTACGAGGGTCGGTGACCGTCTCGTCAACGGCCCCCAACTCGGTCAACAGCGCCAGACCGTCACGAATGTTCCGCCGGTCCGGTGGGTCGATGAACGGAAAACGTTGGATGTCGCCCAGTCCGGCCGCGGTCATGTGAAGGATCACCGAGGCGAGGTTGGTGCGCAGAATCTCGGCGTCGGTGAACTCCGGCCGCGCCGTAAAGTCCTCCTCCGAATACAACCGGATGCAGATGCCGTCGCTGGTGCGACCACACCGTCCCTTCCGCTGGTTCGCCGAAGCCTGCGAAATCGGCTCAATCGGGAGGCGCTGCACCTTCGTGCGGTTGCTGTAACGCGAGATACGCGCCGTTCCCGGGTCGATGACGTATTTGATACCGGGGACGGTCAACGACGTTTCGGCCACATTGGTGGCCAGAACGATGCGGCGACCGGTGTGCCGAGCGAAGACCTTCTGTTGGTCTGCTGTGGATAGTCTCGCGTAGAGCGGAAGTATCTCGGTGTGGCGGAACTTCGCCTTGGCCAGCGCATCGGCGGTGTCGCGGATCTCCCGCTCCCCCGACAGAAATACCAGGATGTCGCCGGGGCCTTCGGCGATAAGCTCGGCCGCCGCATCGACGATCGCAGTGATCTGATCGCGCACTTCGTCGAATTCGTCATCCCCGTCGTCGACGAGCGGCCGGTAACGAACCTCGACCGGATAGGTCCGACCCGACACCTCCACGATCGGTGCATCCTCGAAATGGCGGGAAAACCGCTCCGGGTCGATCGTGGCCGAGGTGATGACGACCTTCAGGTCGGGGCGTCGCGGTAGAAGCTGTTTCAGGTAACCGAGGAGGAAGTCGATGTTCAGGCTGCGTTCGTGCGCCTCATCGATGATGATCGTGTCGTAACGACGCAGCATCCGGTCGGTTTGAATCTCGGCAAGAAGAATCCCGTCGGTCATCACCTTGCAGTACGTCGAGTCGCCGACCCGATCGGTGAACCGGACCTTCCACCCAACCGCCTCTCCGAGAGGTGAATTGAGTTCGTCGGCGATCCGTTGCGCCACCGTGCGCGCCGCGATGCGGCGCGGCTGAGTGTGCCCGATCATGCCCTGCACACCGCGCCCCAGCTCCATACAGATCTTCGGCAGCTGCGTGGTCTTTCCGGAACCGGTCTCGCCTGCCACGATGACGACCTGATGCTCGGCGATCGCTCGGGCGATGTCGTCCTTCCGTTGGCTGACCGGCAGCTCCTGTGGATACGAGATCTCCGGCACGCCGGCCCGCCGAGCCGCCACCACTTCTTCGGCTTTCACCACATCCTGCGCGATGTCGTCCAACTCGCGTTGGTCCTTACGCGCTTTGTCGATGCGGCGGATGAACCGTGTCTGGTCACGCACCATCAACCCGCGCACACGTGTCCGCAGGCTTGCAGGGGAAGTCGAATCAATGCTCATGCCAACACAAGAGGATACGCAACGAGCATTCGAAGCGGCCAGCGCTTTCCGGCCGGGCTGCTCGTCGCCCCTCGGCCGTCCACTCCAACGATGAAATCCGGAGACATATGTCGGCAACATCACCAAACCCGCAGGCGTAACCATGTAACCGAAGACCCGGCTGAAACGTCTTGGCCATAAGCGTCTGAAACGACGGTGAGAACGAGTCACCGATCGTCCGATGCAGGGGAAAGGGGTTTGTCGTGGCCGAGTACTACAGCAGGTTCGCCGCCAAGGGAACACTTCCACGCACTACAAACCGGCTCCGGTACGCCAGACGTGGCGCCCTGATCATCAGCGCCGTAGCCGTGGCGTTTCTGGTCGCGTACGCCCTGTGGCGTTCCACGCTCGGCGTCCCGCAACCAGAGGAATTGCCGGGCCTGTTCATAGCCGAGTTAGACGGGACGCAGCCACATCGGTTGCGTCGCCGAATCCGAGCAGTTCGCGGTCGCGACGACATGGCCGTCGGTGAAGGTGAAATCGACGAACACGTCCATACACTGTTCGCCGTCGCTTTGAATCCGCAGGGCGCCGTCGAAGCCGGGAAGCAACGTGAAGCGCTGAAGGGTGTCATCGGGGTCGCACTCGGCGGGACCGTAGTAAAAGATGCCCGGCTCCGCGTCCCCTTCAGGGCCATCGGCGCGTAGGCACATGCCGTCGAACTCGGTCGGCCCCACGGTGATCGACACGACCCCCTCCTCCACAGACGTCAACGTGAAGTGGGTTTCGGTTCCGTCGCAGTCGCCGCGCGCAACTGCGGTCCGCTCGAATCCGTCACCGGTTCCCGACAGGCGTAGGCACTCCTCGCCCTGGTGCATCTGGTAGGTTCCGTCGGCCGGCAACTCGGTCGGCAAGGGCGGTGGGGAGACGGTCGCCTCATCACCGGCAGCCGAATGGTCGGAGCCGCCCAGGCTCGTGGTCGCCCACACCAGAGTGCCGATGAGCGCGACCGCCACAACGACAACGCTGATGACCACGGCTTTACCACTACCGGCCGACGACACGGCCGCACGCGCACCGCCTTTCAGGCGTTCCGGTGTGGTTGAGTCGTCGTGCCTCCATTTGCCGGTCACAGGCGCTCCCATTCATCGGTGGGCGTGCGGCAACGATGACGGCCGCATGCGCATTCAACCACGATACAAAGCGCCCCTCCCTCCGGTACATTTCCGTGGCGCAATAGCGACACAAAATGCTGACAATTAGGAAGCGGCAAACAAAGCGGGCATTCACCCATGCCGATGGCAAATGACGCACCTCGACCTATTCCCAGTGTCGTCACAAAGAGTTGAATCTGCGACGAAGACACTGCCCCTCAGGGAATGAAGAACCGGAAGAAAAGCGCACGACCAGCAGTCCTTTATGGCAATATCTCGTGAATCGAACCCCTTGGTCACGCACAGATACCTTGACTTTCATCAAGGCCGTCAGGCAGTCTGGCGCTTTCAATGCCCCCGATTCGTCCTTGGAAGGAAATCGGCATATGTCCAAATCATCACGCCGGGCGTTTCTATCCGCCGCCGTGGCCATCCCCACCACCGCTGCCGTTGTCGGATTGACGGGCGGGACCGCCCACGCCGCATACAGCTGGTCCCGAACCCTGAAGCAGGGGATGCGCGGCGCAGACGTCACCCAACTACAGATCCGCGTCGGCGGATACCCTGGATACGCTGCGGTTCTGGCCGTGGACGGCGTCTTCGGCGCGAAGACGAAGTCCGCAGTCGCTCGCTTCCAGTCGGCATACGGCCTGGCCAGCGACGGTGTGGCGGGAACGAACACCTATAACAAGATCTACTCGCTCCAAAGTAGCGACAACACACCGATCCACTTCACCTACGCCGAACTGAACAAGTGCAACAGCAGCTGGAGCGGCGGCCGGGTCGGCGCATCGACGGCCAAGGCCAACGCCCTGCGCGTCATGTGGAAGTTGGAGGCTTTGCGTCACGCTCTCGGCGACCGGCCGATCACGATCAGCAGCGGCTTCCGCAGCACCTCGTGCAACAGCCGTGTCGGTGGCGCCACCAACAGCCGTCACCTTTATGGAGACGCGGCCGACCTGACGGGAGTCCACTCCTTCTGCACCTTGGCGAAGCAGTCCCGTTACCACGGTTTCGCCAACATCCTCGGCCCCGGCTTCCCCGGCCATAACGACCACGTCCACCTCGCCAGCGGCGGCAGCACCTGGTCGGCCCCCAGCTGCGGCATCAACGGCCGCTAAGTACGCACCACCGTGGATGGTCGGTTCTTCTCGAGAGGACCGGCCATCCACGAGGACGGCCGCCGATTCCGCCGGTGGCCGTCCTCGCTTGCCGATCACACCTTGAGTCCCGCAACCATTGCACGGGCGTCTCCGTTAACCCTCCATACCGGGCACCACCGCCGACCCGGTCGACGTTGTCACAAACCGGGCCCGCCTCGCTCCACCCGGTCTCGAGCAACCAGCTCGGCCGCGATCGCCCTCTTTCAACCGATGACGGCGACCCCATATTGCGGCCTCACACGCCTACCCACACCGTCCAGGACGCTTTCCCCGGTCCGGAACACCCGAGAAGATCCACTTGCGTTTCTCAAACTCGGCGTGTGAATCGGTGAATCTCGATAGCAACGCGGGACAAGACGCCTCAGACCGTCGACCACTCGTCACACGATCATGCTCAGGGTCGTCGGCTTCTCATACCGACGAAGGACGGTACTGATGTGCGCCAGCAACCGATCCCCCGCCCGATGGTATGCGTCTATCTCGGTGAACAGTTCGCGCACCAGCGGAGTCATCGGTTTCCCACTCGGCACCACCGAACCTTTGCCGGCTCTTCGCACCGCCAGCGCCGTGACATCGATCCTGTCGAGCCGTTCCGCGATCTCGGCGATCTCGTCCATGATGTCGCTGACATCGGCACTGGCCGACAGAAAAGACGCCCACCGAGACAAAGCAACGGCCAATGCCTCCCGTTCGGCCGCGGCGGCTTCAATCAGCGCGTCCAACGCTCCCTCCTCGTCGACGGCGGGTAGACGACGCACCGAGTCTCCCTCGTCGAATTGGTCGACGGTCAGCTGCCGACGCAGATCCCCCAGCGCCAAACGGGTCACCGGCGCCCACCGTTCGTGAGTGGATCGAGCGATGACCCGGTCGATGACCAACGCGGTGAGAACAAACGTCACCAAACCGGCCGCAAGCCCGGCGATCACGACGTACTTCTGCCAAATATCGGTGGCCACGTCGATCCAAATGATCGCCCCCACCGTGATGACCGCGCCCAAAGCGAGAACAATACGCAACATTTTCAGTGACATGTCAACACCCGAACAACTCGATGCGCCGGAATCATCGGATCGGAGACCGGCATTCCCCCACGGAATTCCACCCGCCGGTAGTCATGTTAAAACTTTAGGTGACCATAGTCCAGGCGGCGCCACCCGCCAACACGTTCGCCCAACGAGCCACCGCCGAGAACGGAAAACGCCCCACCGCGTAGTCACGGCAGACGATGAATTCACATCGACGTTGTCGCCGTCCCCCAGCAAACGTTCCGGTCAACATCGCCCAACGGCTGCTAGGACATGCCCAAGCCTCGACCACCTTCAAGCGCTACACGCACCACCTCAGCGGCGGACACGACGAGTAGGCCGGGTCTTCGGTGGCTTGACCATCTAGCCACCAAGCCACGGTCTCCCTCATCGGCGCGATCCGCACCCGGACCGGGCTGAGGGTCACCGCCGAGTTCTACCCCGGCATCTAACCGACGGGGAAACGCATCCCCGCCACCACGGTCGACCGGCTCCCACTCGATCCCCATGGCCGGCACGGGAAATGGAACCACCCGCCCAGGCCCGAGCCTCCCGAACCCGCCCCCAACCCCGCGTTCGGCCGCTTCGCCGAGGGTGACAAGCATCCCGCCCGGCTCCATCACCCGGCCACCACCGGTATGAGCGAACCTGAATGGACCGACCTAACCGGACGCTACCTGGAATTTCTCACCGACAATCCCACCATTGCCCCCTTCGCCAAGCACCGCGCGGGAAACACCGGCATCCGGAAGCTCTCGGCCGCCGACCGGCTCCTCGTCGTCATCCTCAAGCAGCGACGGAAGACCCCAAACCGGCTCCTGAAAACCTGCACGGCGCGGCCGTTCTCTCCTTCTCGGAGTGAGTCACCACAATGGTGGCATCGATGTCCACTCGAAGTAAGGGTTGCCCATCTTGGGTGGGTTTGACACACTAGTTCGGTGATCATGAGACAACATGGGGTATCGGTAACCTAGCTGTTGCAGCCCCTTAGCCGTCCCCATCACAATCCCCCACAAGGAACGGAAGTCTGGATGACATCGACACACCACGTCATGCTGTTCAAGCAACAGGTCCGTGAGGTGCACCGGCAAGCCAACGACGGTCGTTCTTAAGGTCAGTGTGGGCAATAAATCGTTTGGCACAGTAGACGCGACCGACACGCTTGTGAGCTCTGCCGTGGTCGGATACCGCCCGTACTCCAACGAGGAGCGGATACCTAATGAATCGTAGTGGGCCCATCGGGTTGCTGTGGCGTGCCACGGCGGTCGGGGTGGGGTTTGCCTTGTTGGGGTTGACAGCGTGTAGCGCCGACCCGCCCAGCACTCAGACGCTGGAACAGATCTGCGAAGAGGCGCACGACGTTGCCCACGTAGCGCTGGAAGCCGACAACGAATCGAAGATGATCACCAATGAGGGGACATCCGGCAGCGGCGAGCCAAAGTTTTCGTGCGCTCCATCGCCCAGCTACAGGATCAGGTTGGACGGCGAGCACGTCTGGCTTAACCTCTCCATAATTTTTCATCTTGAAACCGATGTCGGCATCGTGCAGGAGAACTATTGCGAGACTGACGGCGTGACCAATCAGCCGACCAACACCGAGGCTAGCGAGCCTCGCGAACACGCCGGAGGACCATACTGCTTCTCCTGGGGAGGAGCCGGGTCCACCATTGTCAGCAGCTTCGCCGAGGCCGACCGTCAAACCACAGTAGCTGTCGGCTGGATAATGGGTGAATACACCGGCAGCATCTACGACGAGACCGACAAACTCGGCCAGAAGGTACTGATCGCCGACAAACTCGTTCTCGAAACGATTCATAAAGCGTTGCAGTCGGCGCAACCTTAGAGCTCTGAGGTGCCCAGGGTTTTCCGGACAGTGACCCCACTAGGATTGGGGTTGTCTGAAAGGGAATGTGTTGTCACGTAAGAAACGTCGGGCGTATTCGCCGGAGTTCAAGGACGGGGCCGTGCAGATGGTGCTGGCCAATTCGGGGAAAGTTGCGCCGGTGGCGCGTGATTTCGGTATCAATGAGCAGACTCTGCGGAATTGGGTGAACGCTCATCATCAACGTGTTCCCGATTCCGAGCCGCCGTTGACGATGAACGAGCGTGCCCGGCTGCGGGAACTCGAACGCGAGAACATCGAGCTGCG
>DXGR01000100.1 GCA_019113825.1 Candidatus Stackebrandtia excrementipullorum
ACCATGGTGCTGATGCCCCGGAGTGGTTTCCCGTCCGCCCGGCGCATCCGTGCTCGGGCGACAATTCATCCCCGTGCTGTCAGCCCGAGCCCGCCCGGGCGGCTTCTCCCGTTAGCCGTCCGGGCCCAACCCCTCCACGAGTCGTCTCCAACCGTCGACACGGCACTTGTGCGGACCTCGGCGCGCGGCGCCGCCCCCACGACGCAACCCCCGACATGGACGTGCAGGCTCTCGATCGTCCCGTTTCGGAGCAGCCAATTCGGCTTCGGGGCGATGCCACGCCAACGACAGTCGAACAGGACCTCGCAAGCCTCCATCGCTGTTCGGTTCATGCGACCGGAAACCGAGGTGCCCGACGTAATCGGCCAACGCCTCACGCTCCTCGGCCACGGACCGACGGGTTCGATCCACACGTTCGCAGCAAGAACACGATGCCGCACAGACGGGGCCGATCCCCGTGGTTGACGTACAGACCGGCGGGGGGCGCACGGCACGGCACCGTTCACAGGTCGAGGGCGGCCCTCGGCTACCGCCTCAACATGACGCCGGACCACCGGATACGTCGGCATCCGCACAACGGACGTCGGCGGAATCGACCGGCCACCTTCACACGCCGCGTTCCGAGCGCTGTTCGCCACCACCCGGACTTCACACACGGCACGACGCGGGGTCGTGCGCGAGCGCACGACCCCGCGTCACCGGAACGGTCTAGAACCTTGCGGGTTCTCGGTATTCGCCCCATTCGTCGCGAAAGACGTTGCAGATCTCACCGAGTGTCGCCTCGGCCCGAGCCGCGTCCAACATGGCCGGTATGAGGTTGGCGTCGGTGCGTCCGACCTCGAGCATCCGTTGCAGTGCGGCATCGACGGCCGCCTGGTCTCGGCCGCTGCGGCGCTTATCCAGCATCGCAACCTGCTCACGCTCCACCTCACCGGAGACGCGAAGGATTTCCAGGTCTTTCGAAACCGTCTGAGTGTGCGTGTTCACGCCGACGATCTTCTTCTCGCCGCGTTCCAGTTGCTGCTGATAGGTGAAGGCCGCTTCGGCGATCTCCGCGGTGAACCAGCCCTCCTCGATTCCTCGCAGGATGCCGCTGGTAACCGGACCGATGCCGTGCCCACCGGCGGACATCGCGGTACGGGCGGTGTCTCCGGCCGATTCCCCGTCGGCTTCGCCGCCCAACGCCAGGATCCGACGGAAGATCGCCTCGGCCTCGGCCTCGATCTTGTCCGTCAGCGCCTCGACGTACCAGGAACCACCCAGCGGGTCGGCAACGTTGGCGACGCCCGTCTCCTCCATGATCACCGCCTGGGTGCGCAACGCGATCTCGGCGGTCTCGTCGGTGGGCAACGCCAAGGTCTCGTCCAACGCGTTGGTGTGCAGGGAGTTCGTCCCGCCCAACACCGCGGCGAGCGCCTCGACGCCGGTACGCACCACGTTGTTGTACGGCTGTTGCGCGGTCAACGACACGCCCGCGGTCTGGGTGTGGAAACGCAGCCACTGCGCCTTCTCGCTTGTGGCGCCGTAAACGTCACGCATCCAACGTGCCCAAATCCGGCGTGCCGCACGGAACTTGGCGATCTCCTCGAAGAAATCGATATGAGAGTCGAAGAAGAACGACAACCCGGGCGCGAAGACGTTGATGTCCAGCCCGCGAGACAGGCCCAGTTCCACATAGCCGAAACCGTCGGCGAGGGTGAACGCGAGTTCCTGAGCGGCTGTGGAACCGGCCTCGCGGATGTGGTATCCGGACACCGACAACGGTTTGTAGCGGGGGATTTCGGCCGCGCAGTAGGCCATGAGGTCGCCGATGAGACGCAGATGCGGCTCCGGCGGGTACAACCACTCCTTCTGGGCGATGTACTCCTTGAAGATGTCGGTCTGGAGAGTGCCATCCAGTTTGGATATATCGGCGCCCTGACGTTCCGCTGCGACCAGGTACATGCAGAACACGGGAACGGCCGGGCCCGAGATCGTCATGGAGGTGGTGACGTCGGCCAACGGAATACCACCGAACAGGACGTCCATGTCGGCGGCCGAATCGACCGCCACGCCGCAGTGGCCGACCTCGCCCAGTGACTTCGGATCGTCGGAGTCGTGCCCCATCAGGGTCGGCATGTCGAAGGCGACGCTCAAACCACCGCCACCGGATGCGAGGAGCATCTTGTAACGCTCGTTGGTTTGTACCGCATTACCGAAACCGGAGAATTGTCTGATCGTCCAGCCCCGCCCGCGGTAGCCGGTCGGGTGAAGACCACGGGTGTACGGGAATTCTCCGGGCCATCCGATGCGCTCCATGCGCGGGTCCGTCTCGCCGTCGGGAGGCCCGTACACGGGGTCCACCTCCAGCCCGGACAGGGTCGTGAAATCGGCGTCTCTCTTACGAGCACCGTCGTAGCGTGCCTGCCAACGTTGGCGGCCTGAGGCGATGTCCCTGGCGTCCACGATGTTGCTACGTCCCTTCGCGCGTGGGTGACTACTTCCCATGGTAGTTGCACACCTTAACGATGACTAGGGCGATCGCGATCAACCCGGCACCGACCCAGCGCGGCCATACCAACACGCAGCGTTCGCATTTTCCGCCGGTCGTCATGCACGCATCATTCGAATCGATACCCAAGATCAACCCAACGAATGAGACCCGCAACACCCAAAAAGTATGTATATTAAGCCGACGTTACAGGGATGCGTCCCCCAGCAGCCTTTTGAACAGCTACTTCTTCGGACACCCCATGATCCCCCTGTCGCATATCATATGAATAGATTGGACCCCCAATCATGAAGTTCCCCAATCGACGGGTTAAAAGCGGCGTGGCGGCCGTCGCGGCCCTCACTCTGGCGGGCGGGCTCGTCGCCTGCTCCGACTCCTCATCGGCCGCCGACGACGGCAAACTCGTCATAGCGAACTACCAGTTCCTCGAACCCGGCCGCGGTGACCAACTGTGGGACGGGCTGCTGGAGTACGAGAACCACAACACCGAGGCCACACTCGAACAGTCCGCCTCGCCGTACCTCCAGTACGTCGACAAGCTCAACACCGAACTTGGTGCCGGCGGCGGCCCCGATGTCTTCGTCGTCCAGGAGGCACAGTTCGCGACTCTCGCCGAAGCAGGGGTGCTCGCATCGTTGAACGACGCCGTCACCGACAGCGGCCTCAACGACCTCAACGAAGGACTCAATGTCGACGGTGAACAGCTCGGCGTGATTTGGGAGCAGGTCACGTACGCACTCATCGGGAACAAGAACCTGATGGAGGAGGCCGGTGTCACCGAACTCCCCACCGACGTCGACGGTCTCATCGCCGCGAGCCAACAGATCCAGGAAAACACCGAGGCCGACGGCTTCGCCGTCCGGCACCTCATGAGCGAGTTCGACTCCTGGTGGATGGACTACAACGTATTCCCATACGGCTACAACGGATCCTGGTCGAACGGATCGGAACTGACCCTCGACACCGCGGAAAACATCGCCGGTTTGGAGGCATACCGCGACATTTACGACGCCGGTGTGATGCCGATCGGCGACGACGCCTCGACGTTCCGCACCAAGTTCAAGGAGAACCAGCTCGGTTTCATGATCGAGAACAACGGCGCCACGCTCTCCTTCACCAGCGGCGGACAGATCACCGGTAGCGACATCGTGTCCGGTCCCCTGCCGTTCGATCACCCGGGACAGCATCAGCGCATCGTGTTCGCCGTCAACAAGAACAGCGACAACGTCGACCTCGCCAAAGACTTCATCAACTGGTTTGTCAGCGAGGAGGGCCAGACGGCCATCCGGCCGGGCCTGGGTGCCAGCACACTGGCAACGGACGTGCCGCTGACCGACGAATTCGAAGGCGAACACCCGTGGGCGCCGGTCTTCCTCGACCAGGCCGCCACATCGCGAAGCAACCTCATCGAAGGCTTCGAAACCGACACCAAGGCCGTCATGCAGATCGTGATGCGAGCGGTGGAACGCGTGATCACCCAGGGCCAGGACCCGGCGGAGGCGTTGGGCGAGGCTCAAGCCGAAGCCGAGTCGTCCATCCGATAGTCACCCGGCCGGGGAAACCCGGCCGTCTCCACCCCTCTGCGAGATGAGACCACCATGACCGTGTCCTCACCGCCGACCCGCCACGCATCGTCCCGTCCACAGCGGGGACGTCGACGCGGACGGGACCTGGGCAAGTACCTGTTCATCCTTCCCGCGGTGCTGTATCTGCTGGTGTTCACCGCCGCACCGATGCTGCAGGGCCTGTTGATCAGCTTCACCGATGCGAAGCTGATCAACCCCAACGGCGGCAACTTCATCGGGACGGAAAACTACGAGTTTCTGTTCGGGTCGGACGCTTTCTGGCATTCCATGTGGACGACCGTGATCTACACGTTCATCACCGTGGTGTTCGCACTGGTCCTGGGGACGGCGGCCGCGCTGGCGCTCAACCGCGCCTTCCGCGGCCGCACGGTCGTCCGGGCCCTGATGACGTTTCCGTATGCGATGCCCACGGTTGCCGCGGCGCTCATTTTCATATGGATCTTCAACCCCACCAGCGGCGCCCTCAACAAGGCCATCGGAGTGTTGGGCATCGGCCAGATCGGATGGCTCACCGACCCCGAGTACGGACTGATCTCCGTCCTCATCGCCACCATCTGGAAAGTTTTCCCCTTCGTCATGCTGGTTGTCCTGGCGGCGCTGCAATCGGTGCCCGACGAGCTCTACGAAGCCTCCAGAGTCGATGGCGCCGACGGATTGAGCACTTTCCGGGCCGTCGTCATACCCCACATCACCCCGACGTTGCGGATCGTCGCCCTGCTGATGACGATCTGGTCGATCCGACGGTTCGAAATCATCTTTCTTCTCACCGGCGGCGGCCCGAGCGAGGCCACCAACACGCTGGTCGTCAACATCTACCGACGCGCGTTCAGTGAACAGGATCTGGGAACGGCCGCCGCCATCGGAATGCTCGGCCTTGTCCTGTCTCTGCTGGTCACGGTCGTGTTCTTCATCGCCGACAGGCGACAAAGCCGCCGGGAGGGCACGTCATGACCCCCAGCCGTGTGCTCGGACGCCTCGTCCGCTTCGTCACGCTACTTCTGTTCGTCGTGTTCGCCGGTTTCCCGGTGTACTGGATGCTCAGCACCGCCTTGTCCACCGACACGGAGCTGTATCAGACCGGCCAGCACTGGCTACCGCGTCTGGACCGGCTCGGCGATGTCCCGAACAAGCTTGCCGAAGTACCCATTTTTTCGTGGTTGACGAACTCCACGATCATCGCCGTGGGAACGACCCTCTTGAGTTTGACGATGGCCGTGTTGGCCGCCTACGCGCTCAGTCGGTTCAAGTTCCACGGCAAGGGCTTCTCTGGTTTCCTGTTGTTCTCCACTCAGATGCTTCCCGAAGCGCTGCTGGTGGTGCCGCTGTTTTCGCTGTTCGTGACCCTCGGGCTGCTCCACAGTCTTCACGGCCTGATTCTGGCCAATACCGCATTCACCATGCCGATCAGCGTGTTCATCCTCAAATCGGCGATCGACCGCATTCCCTACGAGATCGAGGAGTCGGCCCGCGTCGATGGCTGTCCACGGTGGAGCCAGTTGACGCTCATCGTGTTCCCGTTGATCCTGCCCAGCATGGCGGCCGCGGCCGTCATCAACTTCTTCGACGGCTGGAACGAGTTCCTGTTCGCCAACACGTTCATCGCCGAGCAGGACAGTTGGCCGGCGTCGGTGGGTCTGGTGTCCTTCATCGGTCAGTACGGGACTCCACTGCCGTCGGTGATCTCCGCCGCGATCCTGTTCACGCTCCCGGCCGTCGTCTTCTTCCTCATCGTCCAACGAAAAATCGTCAGCGGGCTGACCGCCGGCGCAGTCAAGGGGTGATCACGTGCCAACGTTGACATTCGACAACGTCGTCAAAAACTACGGCGACACAACCGTGATCAGCGGTTTCAGTGCCGAGATAGAGGACAAGGAGTTCCTCGTCCTGCTGGGCCCCTCCGGGTGCGGTAAATCCACGATGCTTCGCATGATCGCCGGGCTGACCGACATCACTGAAGGGCGGTTGTTGTTCGACGGGGAGGAGGTCAACGACCTCGAGCCGCGCGAACGCAACATCGCGTTCGTGTTCCAGTCCTACGCCCTGTACCCGCACATGACCGTGCACGACAACATCGCGTTCCCGCTCATCATGGACCGGTTCAAGACGTGGCACCACATTCCCGTGGTCAACGCCATCGCCCGACGGTTCATCGCTCGACGGCCCGAGGTCGCACAACGGGTCGACGACGTGGCCCGCATGCTCGAACTCACCGACTACCTGCACCGCCGCCCCAAGGCGCTGTCCGGCGGGCAGAGGCAGCGCGTCGCCGTGGCGAGAGCCCTGGTGCGTGACCCGTCGCTATATCTACTGGACGAGCCGTTGTCCAATCTCGACGCCAAGTTGCGGGCGCAGATGCGAGCCGAGATTTCCGCCCTGCACCAACGCGTCGGCAAAACCTTTGTGTACGTGACACACGACCAGGTCGAGGCCATGACGATGGCCACCCGCATCGTCGTCTTGAACGAGGGTCGGGTGCAACAGATCGGCACACCCGACGAGATCTATGCCCGACCGGCCAACACGTTCGTGGCCCGGTTCGTCGGATCGCCACCCATGAACCTGCTCGACGTCACCGTCTCCGGAACGACCGCCCACATCACCGACAGCAGTCTCCGGTTGAACGTGCCCGGGCCGCACGGCGACGGCCCTCACGTTCTGGGCCTACGGCCGGAAAATCTGTCCATCGCTCGCAGCGGTGAGGACAACGTTCTCACCGGGTACGTCGCCACCGTCGAAAACCTGGGCGGCGAAACGATTGTGGGTGTCCGGTGGCAGCCACCGTACGAAGGCGAGACGATCACCGACAACGACGCGGCGGTCGTATACGCGCGTCTGCCCGGGACCGTCCGTTTCGACATCGGCGAAGCGTTGCGCCTGAGTGTCGACACCGCCGAGGTCTCCTGGTTCGAAGCCGACACCGGCGACCGCATCGACATGGATTACACGACCGCATCAGGAGGACGATCATGACCGCCGGATTCATCGGGTTGGGTGCCATAGGCGCGCCCATGGCCACCAACATTTTGGCGAACGGTCTACACCTGACGGTGTGGAACCGGACCGCATCGAAGACCGTGGCGTTGGCGGAGAAGGGCGCGGCGGTCGCCGCCACACCCGCGGGTGCGGCGGAGGACATCGTGTTCACAGTGTTGACCGATCTGCCCGATGTGGAACAGGTACTCGCCGGACCCGAAGGGCTGCTCGCCGGATGGGCGGAACGGGGAACGCGCGACCCGGTACTGGTCGTCATGGGGACCGTGTCACCGACTGCGGTGCGCGCCTTGGCCGCGTCGTTGGCCGACGAGCACGGAGTCTCCGTCGTCGACGCTCCCGTCAGCGGCGGTGACGAAGGTGCGCGCAACGGCCGACTGAGCATCATGGTCGGAGGTGAAGCCGACACCGTCGAGCGACTGACACCGTACTTCGACGCAATGGGGTCGACCGTGCGTCATCTGGGGCCGGTGGGTTCGGGGCAGGTAGCGAAATCCTGCAACCAGATCGTTGTCGCCGCCACCGTCATCGCATTGGCCGAAACGTTCGTCTATGCGCGACAAACCGGTCTGGACATGGAGGCCCTCGCCGAGCTCCTGTCGGGTGGCCTCGCCGACAGCGAACTGCTCCGACAGAAGGGCTGGCGGCTTCTTCGGCACGACTATGCCGGCGGAGGAGCACTGGCGAATCAGGTCAAGGATCTGCGTTTCGCACTGGACCAGGCACGTGAACTGGGTGTACCGCTTCCCGGTGCCGCACACAGCACACAGTTCTTCACCAGCCTGATGGCGATGGGATACGGACATGAGGATCACACTGCCGCGCAACGGGTGTTCGAGATGTTGGCCGGAGTCGAACATGACCGATAGTCGTCGTTGCGACGTGCACCCAACGGTCGGCAAACCTTTGGGAGAGAATCGACCGACCCGACAAGGAGATTCTCTCGATGTCTGACGAAACGCCCGTACCCACTCAGTCGCGCCACGGCCCACGGGTGCTCAGCCGCGGGCTGCACGCACAGGTGCTTCACACACTCGGCCGCGAGATCGTCGACGCCGAACTCAGCACAGGCGAGGTCTTGAATTCCGAGCAGCTGTGTGAACGTTTTTCGGTCTCTCGCTCGGTGATCAGGGAATGTCTGCGCGCCTTGGAGTCGATGGGCATGGTCAACGCACGTCCACAAGTGGGCACCAGGGTTTCGGATCCATCCAATTGGGATCTGCTGAATCCGCAGGTCGTGTTGTGGCGCGGGCAGGGGACCCAGTACCTACAGCAGATGCACGAGATTCTCGAGTTGCGGCTCGGTGTCGAGACCGCGGCGGCGGGGTTGGCTGCGCACCGCATGATGCGTGACGACGTACGGGTCCTCAAGGACGCGGTGACCACGATGACCAAGGCCAGTGAGGTCGGTGACGACGAAGCCTTTCTGGCCGCCGACATCACGTTCCACAACGCTTTGTTGAAGGGTGCCGGCAACGCGGTCATCGCGCAGTTCGCCGACACGGTTGCGGCCGTGTTGCGTACGCGGTCGGGCGACTATTCACACACGTTCAACCACCGCACGAAGCACTCCATGGAAAACCACATGGCCTTGGCGGAGGCGTTGGAGGCGCGTGATCCCGGCGAGGCGAGTAAGTGGGCGCGCGTGATCGTCCAGGACACGCTCACCGAATTCCAGGAACGGTCGAGCGGCAGGTATCACTCCGGACCGACCAGAGCCTGACACACACCCGCTTCGCGGCACACCATGGTGCCGCCAGCCCTCCTTAAATCATATTAAATGGTTAATCCGAAGGGGATACGCCGTGAACCTGCATGAACAGCTGAAACAGCGACACGCGAACAACCGCCCGATACGCGTCGGCCTCATCGGTGCCGGCCGGTTCGGCACCATGTACCTGGCGCAGGCGCGAAACACGCCCGGGGTGCAGATCGTCGCCATCGCCGACATCAATCTCGATCGGGCACACGAAGCCCTCCGGTTGGCCGAATGGCCCGCCGAGGAGACCACCACCGATGTCGACGAAGCCGTCCACACCGGAAAAGCGGCCCTGGTCGCCGACGCCGACGAGTTGTTCACCGACGGTATCGACGTGATCGTCGAGGCCACCGGAAATCCGATCGTCGGCATCGCGCACGCGGTCAAAGCCATCGAACAACGCCAACATGTCGTCATGGTCACCGTCGAAGCCGACCCGTTGGCGGGACCGGCGCTGCGAGCCCGAGCGGACCAGGCCGGCGTGGTCTACACGTTGGCCTACGGCGATCAGCCCGCCGTGATCTGGGAACTCGTGGATTGGGCCCGCACCTCCGGGTTCGAGGTGGTGTGTGCCGGCAAAGGCGCCAAGTTTCTCCCCCACTACCACAAGATGACACCCGACAACGTCTGGGAAAACTGGGAGTACCCCAAGGAACTCACCGACTCCGGGCAGTTGAACCCACGCATGTACACGGCCTTCCGCGACGGCACGAAGGCGGCGATCGAAATGGCGTCCGTCGCCAACGCGACCGGCCTGATCCCGTCCGACGACGGTTTGACCTTCACACCGGGAAGTCAGGAGGAGATCGCCTCGGTCTGCCGCCCCAAAGCCGACGGTGGTGTTCTCGCGCACACGGGGAGTGTCGACGTGATGTCGAGCGTCACCCGTGACGGCGAGTGGATCGAGCACAACACACAGGAGGGTGTCTTCGTCGTCGTCAAGGCCACCAACCGGTACGTCGCCGACTGCCTGAAGGACTTTCCCGGGTGTTCTACTCCGGATGGACGGTACGGAGCGCTGTATCGGCCGTACCACTTCATCGGCCTCGAGGTGAACATCTCGGTGGCGAACGCCGCATTGCGTCATGTCGCCACCGGTACACCGGTCGGTTTCCACGGAGACGTCGTCGCCTGCGCCAAACGTGCGCTGACCGCCGGTGAGACGCTGGACGGCGAAGGCGGCTACACCGTCTGGGGCAAGCTCGTATCGGCGCGTAAGTCCGTGACCGACAACGCCCTGCCCGTGGCGATGGCCCACCACGTCACGCTCAAACACGACATCGCCGAAGACGGCATCGTGAGCTGGGACGACATCGTCATCGACGAGTCCCTGAGGCAGGCGTTGGAACTGCGGCGGGAAACAGTCGGCGTGTCGGCCGATGCGGCGCCGGTGTCGGGAGAATAGCGATGCGTATCAGTGTGTTCCCCAAAGGCGAATTGGACGACATCGTCGTTCACGGCAGACTGACCGTCACCGAGTGGATCGATCAGGCCGCCGGTCTCCCGGTCGACGGCGTCGAACTGTACTCGGCGTTTTTTCCGGCCGACGCGCCCCACGTGGTCGACGACGTCCGGAAAGCACTGGAACGGCACCGGCTTCAGATGCCGATGCTGTGCGTGTCTCCCGACTTCACCCATCCCGACCCGGACGAGCGTCGTCGCCAGTTCGACGAACAGGTCAGGATGATTCGGTTGGCCGCCACTCTCGGCGGGCCGGGAGCGTCCTGTCGGGTCCTGTCGGGTCAACGGCACCCCGGCGTCGATGACGACGAGGGCGTCGCATGGGTCGTGGCCGCGTTCCACGAACTGATACCGATCGCACGCGAACTCGACGTGGTACTCGGGTTCGAAAACCACTACAAGGATGGATACTGGCGCCACCCCGAGTTCGCACAACGCCGCGAGCTGTACCTGCGGATACTGCACGCCGTCGACGAGCGCGTCCATTTCGGTGTCCAATTCGACCCGTCGAACGCCGTCACCGCCGGTGAGGACTCCACCGACTTCCTGCGCGAGGTCGTCGACCGCGTCGTCACCATGCAGGCGTCGGACCGGTACCTGGCCGACGGCGCACGCCTGGAAGACCTCCGGCAGACCGACGGAACGATCGGGTACTCCTCCAAGCTGCTTCACGGAGTCATCGGTCAGGGCCTCAACGACTACCCGGCCATCTTCACGCTCTTGGCCGACACCGGGTACGACGGCTGGATCAGCATCGAAGACGGTGTCAACGGCTGGCACGAGCTCCGCGCCTCCGTCGATTTCCTTCGCCGTGCACGCGACGAGTACTTCAACGGCTCCACCGACATCGCCGTGCGCCGGCCGACGGCGTAACCCCGACACCCCTTGAAGAAGAGAGAAACAGTGAAGGCGCTGGTAAAGTTCAGTTTCGACGACGACGGCATCGAACTGCGCGATGTGGCCGAACCCGTCGTCACCCCCGACACGGTCATCGTGGCCACCAGAGTCGTCGGTGTATGCGGATCCGACATCCACCTGTGGCGCAACGCGCACAGTTGGGAGGTCGACGTACCGGTCGTCATCGGCCACGAGATCGCCGGTGTCGTCACCGAAGTCGGGTCCCACGTGGATGGATGGCAAGTCGGGGACCGTGTCGTGTGCGAGACGGCGTCGCGGATCTGCGGTACCTGTTCGTACTGCCGACGCGGCCAGTACAACATCTGCCCGAAACGGCTGGGCTACGGCGCGAAGCGGGACGGGTTTTTCACCGAACGCGTCGGCGTCGAGCCGCGCATCCTGCATCGCATCCCCGACAATGTCCCCGACGAACACGCCGCCATGGTCGAGCCGTTCGCGGTGGCGTTCAACGCCCTCGTCGAACGCGGCACCGTGCGTCCGGGCGACCACGTCGTCGTCCAGGGTGCCGGCGCGATCGGTGCCTTGAGCGTCCAGGTCGCCAAGCTGCAGGGCGCAGCCTCTGTCACGCTACTGTGTACCTCTGCCGACGCCGAACGCATCGCCCCGGTCCTGGCCATGGGCGCCGACCGGGCCGTCGTGGTCGACGAGGAGGACCCGGCCATCGTGATCGCCGGACTCGGTGACGGGCAGGGAGCCGATGTCGTCGTCGACGCCACCGGTGTCAGCGCCGCATTGGAAAAAAGCCTGGAACTGGTACGACCGTTGGGATCGATCGTCAAGGTCGGATGGGGTCCGCAACCGTTGAACATCAGCCTGGACCCGTTGGTGGCCAAGGCGGTGACCCTCTACGGCAGTTTCTCCCACAATTGGGGAACATGGGAGCGGGTACTCGATCTCTTCGCTTTGGGACGGCTCGACGCGGCACGCGCCTTGGGCGGTGTCTACCGTCTCACCGACTGGAAGCGGGCCTTCGAGGACATGGAATCGGGCCGCAACATCAAATCCGTGATCACCTTCAACGAATAGGGGGCCGGTGTGATCGACGTGATGGGCGAGGCACTGATCGACCTCATGGAAATCGAGGACGGCACTTTCCGAGCCGTCCCCGGCGGATCGCCGGCCAACGTCGCACTCGGGCTGGCACGGCTGGAAACCGAGTGCCGGTTTCTGGGGCGATTCAGCGATGACCGGTTCGGGCGGTTGAGCCGCAAACGGCTCGCCGACGCGGGAGTCGACCTGTCGGCGGCGGTGTCGACGTCTCTGCTGTCGACGGTCGCGGTGGTGTCGATGAACCCGGACGCATCGGCTCGATACGGCTTTTACGTTGCGGAGACAGCGGACTGGGCATGGCGGCACGACGAGCTCCCCGAAGACTCACCCGAGGCCTTCCACACCGGATCACTCGCTGCGGCGCTGTTGCCGGGGCGAACCGTGGTCGACGATCACATGCACCGCCTGCGCGCCACCGGCGAATGCCTGATCAGTTATGACCCCAACATCCGCCCCTCCCTGGCAGGCGACCACGACGACGAGGTCGCCCGAGTCGAGGAGCAGGCGCGGACCGCTCATCTCGTCAAACTCAGTATCGAAGACCTTCGGTGGTTGTATCCGGGTGCAACCGACGCGGAACCGTTCCGTCGCGCCGGCGTTGACGCGGACATCGTGCTCACTCTCGGTGCCGACGGCGCCCGTCTGTACCGACACGACGGTGATCGCGTCCAAGTACCCCCGGTGTCGGTGTCGGTGGTGGACACGGTGGGGGCGGGTGACGCCTTCAGTGCGGCGATTCTCGCCGCACTGAAGCGCAGAAACCGGTTGAGGCCGAACGGGCCGAACGTCGCCGTGACGACGCCGGAATGGAACGACATACTGGCGTTCGCCAACCGCGTCGCGGCCCTCACGTGCGAGCGAGCCGGAGCCGACCCGCCCCACCGCGACCTGCTCGACCGGGGCTTACTGGTCGGCCGGCTCCAGGTAGCCCAGTTCCATCGAGATGATCGACGGCAGAGAGTCGGCTATCTGTGCGCCGATGTCCTCGGCGGTGGCCCCGTCAACCGATTCGGGGTTCTCCGCGAACATGGCACCGCAGTCCCACATCGAGTTGGTGCGATACGAGAACGCCCACACCAGGAAGGACAGCTGGGGGATGCCCAGTAGTGCCTCACCGTGCTGGCCTATCCAACGAAGACCGGGGTCCTGTGGCGAGTTACTGATACCGACGCCGGTGGGCACCAGGCGATACCCGGTGAGCACGTCGATGTGCGAATTTCCCCGCAGGTTCGCCTCCAGCAGCAGGCCACGGTTGATCAGGTTGTCGATCTCTCCGGAGATCTTCGACTCCGAGACCTCGCTCGACAGCTGCTTGATGAGAACGTCGCGGTCCACAAGATGATCGGAATGCTGATCCGGTTCCGAAAATGCGCCACAATAGACGAACCATTCGAGTGGGTTCAACTGCTCGACCTGATTGCCGACGTGGACCTCGTAAAACTCCGGTTCCTCGGCCGGTGGGTCGGCAACCGGGAAGCACGCCCCCAACGGCTTCCCGACCGGGAGAATGGACAGCGTCATAGACAACTCCTTACGCTCGTCAGTCCGGTCCAGGCGAGCAAACAAGAGGTCTTCGCCATCCCCGGTGTCGCCGTCGAGCTTATCCGAAAGCGACCACCTCGCCACACCCGCGAGTTCGGCGGTCGTCTTCTCCGTCCGAACCGGCAGGACACGATCACGGCCCACGCCGCGCGCCGCCCCGAGGAACACATGGATCGGCGGCGTCGTCCCAAGATGTCACGGGTCGACGCCGCCGGTCTGTCAACGATGTGGGTGTCAGCAGCCGGACTTGGTCCAGGAGCACTCCAGGCCGGCGTCCTCCGTGCTCGGTGACGGCTGCGGAACGCTGAACGACTCCACACCACCGTCCCGGCTGTACGAGGCCAGTGTCACGGCGACGGCGTCCTCGATGTCCCTGACCGAGGAGGCGATGTAATCGTTGGTGATGAAACTGAAGACCAGTTCCCGCCCGTCGGCGTCGGTGACGTAACCCGACAGGCCGCTCACCGACGTCAACGAACCCGTCTTGGCGTGAACGTTGCCTTCCGCAGGGGTGTCACACATCCGGGACCGCAACGTTCCACCGTCGAGCCGCTCGTCCTGGCAGGCGATCGGCATCGAGGCGTACCAGGTGTCGAACCACTCGGCGTCGCCTGCGGCGACGAGCATGTTGACGAACTCACGCGGCGGGATCAGGTTCCACCGTGACAGACCCGAACCGTCGGCCTGACGTTGCACCTGTGTGTTCATTCCCAACTCGGCGACGAACTCCTCGATTGCGGAAAGTCCGGCGGCCCAGGTGCCTTCACCGGTCGTTTCGACACCCATGGTCTTCGTCAGCGCCTCGGCGTGACCGTTGTTGGACAGCTTCATGAAGGGAACCAGCAACTCGGACAAGGTCATCGACTCGTGGTCGGCCAACGTTTTGGCGCCCTCGGGCGTCGGTTGGCTCAATCGCACGTCACCGTGCACGCGAACACCGTGGCGCTCCAGCGCCAAAGCGAAAACGTCGGCGGCGTAACCGGTCGGGTTTCCCACCGTCATCCAGCTGCTCGCGGTGTCGCCCACGGCGATCTGCCCGGTCACCGCGATCGTGTTGGTTCCGTGGCGACGTTCGATGCCGACGGAGGTTTCGTCACCCTCGGCGACGGTGACAGCCGTGGTGTCGAACTGAACGTAATCGGTTTCGGGCTCGACGGAAATCGTCGGAGCCTCGCCTTCGGCGCCGGGCTCCACGGAGACGATCACGGTGCCGGAGTCGTAGTCGGTGTCGGGCGCCACCGTCAGGGCCGAGATCTCCGCGGCGTAGTAGTAGCTCAGGTCGTCCCAACCCCACTCGGTGCCCAGACGTACCCCGTCGAACGCGGTGTCGTCGGCGACCAGGTCACCGTGGACGTGTTTAATGCCGGAGTCGGCTATCGCTGCCGCCAAAGCGTCGTAGTCCTCGGCGAGCATCGTCGGGTCACCGGAACCACGCAGATACAGGTCACCGTGCAACGTGCGGCCCCGTTTCCTACCGTCGGTGGCCACGTCCGTCGTGTAGGTGTAGTCGGGGCCGAGGATGTCCACAGCGGCCGCCGAGGTGAGCATCTTGGTATTGGAAGCGGGCACCAACCGTTGCGAACCGCCACGGTCGTACAGGATCTCACCGGTGTCGGCCTCGGCTACGACGAGTCCAAACTGGGACCCGTCGTATCGTTCGTCGGCCAGGATCTGGTCGAGAACCGCGGCGAGCCGTTCGTCACCGTTCTCCTCTGCCTGGACCACCGTGGCCGTAAGGGTTCCCGCGGCGAGGGCCACCGCGGTGAGGGCGTATGCATATCGTTTGCGCATGCGCGGATCTTGCCATGAAGACCGGCTCCAGGCAATATGACCAGCACGGAGTTCTTCAACCACGCCGGGTTGGAGTCGGTGGTGTTCGTCTTCCGTCGACCAGGTGAAGCTCGTGATCGCACCACCGCGCCGCTTCTGGGTCGTGCGTGGCGAATACGACCGCGGACCCCGCGTCGGCGGTTTCCCGCAGCACTTCCAGGACCAGGTCGCGGTTGACACCGTCGAGATCGGACGTCACCTCGTCGGCGAACAGGACCGCCGACCGCATGGCGACACCCCGCGCGATGGCGACTCGCTGCCGCTGGCCGCCCGACAGCTGCTCGGCCTGCTGTCGGGCCTGGCCCTTCACACCGAGACGGTCCAAGGCGGCGTCGGCGCGTTGTTCGGCCTCGGCGACGCCGAACCCGGCCGCCAACAACGGCACGGTCACGTTCTCGCGAGCGGTCAACACCGACACAAGACCATTTCCTTGTGGAATCAGCTGGACCGATGTACCCGCGGCCCACTCCACCACACCCGACGTCACCGGCCGAAGCCCCGCCAACGCCCACAACAGGCTCGTCTTACCCGCACCGGAAGCCCCGGTGACGGCCAGGATGGAACCGGCCTCGGCGGAGCAGGTCACACGATCCACGGCGACAGTTCGCCCATAGGCGACGGTCACTTCGGTGCCTCTGATCATGTGCGCTCCGTTTCCGCGGGAACCAGCATGACGGCGCCCGTTTCGCTCCATTGAGCACGCAACAGCGAACCGGGGGCGATCCGGGCGAGGAATTCCGGTGGCAGATGGACGGCACCGTCGGCACCGACGACCAGAAAATCCTCGCCGCGTCGCCCTTCCGCGCCCACCCGGCCGTCCCTGATGGTGACCGTACGACCGAACCGGTGGGCGATGTCGGCGTCGTGCGTGACGACCACGACCGTCGTCCCGGTGTGATTGACGGCCAGAAGAGCCTCGATCACGGATTCCCGCGCCTCGGCATCCAATTGCGATGTGGGTTCGTCGGCCAACAGCAGGCCCCCTCCCACCGAGATGGCCACGGCGACGGACAAGCGCTGGCGCTGTCCCGGTGAGAGATCCGGCGGGTAGGCCCGTGCCGCGCTTCGCCCGGGCAAGCCGACCAAATCCAGCAGTTCACGCGGGTCGGCGCGTCTTCCACCCGCTGCTCCGCGCTGCGCGAACCGGATGTTGTCGGTCGTCGACAAATAGTCCACGATATTGCGATCGCCTTGAAGTACGACGCCAATCTCGTTGGCACGCATACGTTGCAGCTCGCGTTGGCCGGCTCGCACCAGATCGTGTTCGCCGACGCGGAGCTTTCCCGCCGACGGCCTCAACAGCCCGGCCATCAAAGACAACAACGTGGATTTGCCCGAACCCGAAGGACCCACCAGCGCCACCGCCTCACCGGGCGCCACATCAAGATCCACACGAGACAGAGCGACGACGTCGTAGCCGTCCACCCGGTAAATGAACACCAGGCCCTGACAGATCACGGCAACGCCCGCGGGCACGTTCGTCTCCCTACTGTCGACCATCGCGCAACCCGTCCACCGTCGTACCACGCCACCTCGAACGCCACGCCACACCGACCGTCACAGCCAATGCCGCCATTGCGACCAGCACCGCCGACGGCAACCACCACACACTCAGGCGGTAATCGACCGGGCCCACCACGTCGTCGGCCACCAGCGCCACCGACGGTAGGACCAGAGCAGCCGACATCAGCCCCGCCAACACCCCGGTGAACAGGGGCAGGCCGGTCCAATGCAGATACTCGGCGATCGCCGATCTGCGCAACGTCTTCGCACCGACACCGCTCAACCGCAACGCGGCGTCATCGTAGCGCCGACTTCGCGCTCCAGCGGTAGACGTCAGTGCCACCGTTCCCACCGCCAACACGAGCGCCGCACCCCCCGCCAGCAGATACAGCCGCAATGCCAGAGCCGCCGGTTGGCGACTGAGACGGTCAAGCAAATCCGGCCGCCACTGACTGTTCGAGACCACCAGACCGGCCCCCTCGAGTCGGTCCGCCGTGTCCGCCGGTGCCTTCCCGTTGGCCCACACTTCGTACAGGATGTCGTTCTTACCCGCCAGATCGGTAAACGTTTCAGCGATGCGCTCGGTGTATTCCAAATCGACGAGAAGCGCCCGCGCGCCCCCACGTGGGATCAGGACCTCGGTGTCGACGGCTTCGAAGTACTGCGGTTTTCCATGCGCGGCCGGGAACCAGAATCGGGGCGCCGCCGGGTCGTCGTCGGGTGCTGGCCCGGCCAGAATCGCCGGCAGTGGAAACGGCGCGGTCACGTGTTCGGCGATGAGGTCGGGTGCATCGGCGTCGATGCTTGCCATCAACAATCCCGAGTCGGTCGTCTCCACGTTGAACGTGACGTTCGCCGGCGTCAGACCGCTCGGTTGCCAGGCGGTGTCGCCCAACACCGGCACTTCCCCGACCGCGTCCTCCACCGACTCGATCGTCACCGAGAACGAGATGTCCCCGAAATCGCCGGGGTAGCGTGCGACACCGATACCGACGAGACGACATCCGTCCGAACAACCGGGCAGGTCCGCCTTATAAGACGAGCGGCCGTTTTCCAACGCGCCCAACAGGATGTTTCGCGGTGCCTCCCCCGGCTCAACGATCCGTGCCGACAGTTGCAACGGCTTGTCCGCCGCCGCATGGGCAACCCTCGCTGTCACAGTCAACCGATCCTGCACCCGCACCGGAGCGGGCGCTTCGGGGTGCAGCTGCTCGGCCATGGCGGCCAGGTCCGTTGCGTTGTGATCGCGCCACTGCATGACCGAAGCCATCCTGTCGGTTTGCGCCGCGATGACCAGGAAGTTTTCCGAACTGTAACGTTCCACGGTGCGCATGACACCCATGAGGTGGTCCCCCATCGGGTCGAGTTCCTCCACCACCGCCATGAGTTCGGCCGGACCGACCGCATCGACTTGGTGCACGGCGTGGGCACCGAGCGCGTCCGAGGCGACCAACGCGCGATTGCGTTCCGACAGGTCCCAGGCGGTCACTCCAAAGCTCAACAGCGTGAGCGCCACGGTCAGCAACACGACCACCTGTCGGTGTTCACCACGCCGCGCCAACTGCACCATCGTCAAGATCCGCGACACAGCACCAACGCGCTTGGCACGGCGCAGTCGTATCCGCGCCACCGTCGACAACATTCTGGCCGCGACCAGGCCCGCCACCACCGCCAACAGCGCGGGAGCCAACATCACGATGGGGCCCTCGCCCCCGGTCATCGCCTGCACGATCGCGGCGACGGCCAGTGCAGCCACCGCGCCCTCCACCAAGCCGGCGCGTCGCCGTGTCCGTCCCGGAACACGCCGCAGAAGGTCGAGCACACTACGCCGCAACGTCCCGCGGGTGGCGACGGCCACGGCCGCCAAGGAACCCGCCAATGCCACGGTCGCGTAACCGAACACGGCGGGTGTCAACGCAACCGACACTCCGTCGGCCAGCACGAGCCCCGCCGCCACGGC
>DXGR01000101.1 GCA_019113825.1 Candidatus Stackebrandtia excrementipullorum
AGGGCCGCAAACCCGTTCGCAAGGTAGTTTCGGGAAAATCAACGACATACCGATAAGGTGGTAGACGTGCCCGTTGCCCTGTCGATACTCGATCTGGCGCCGATCGCGGCGGGCCAGTCCGCGCGCGACAGCTTTGCCGCAAGTGTGGAGCTCGCCCGCGCCGCCGAACGCGGCGGGTACGAGCGGGTCTGGTACGCCGAGCACCACAACATGCCGACCATCGCATCAAGCGCCACCAGCCTGCTGATCGCGCACGTCGCCCAACACACCGAAGGCATCCGGCTCGGTGCGGGCGGAATCATGCTGCCCAATCACTCGCCGTTGGTCATCGCCGAACAGTTCGGCACGTTGGAAACACTGTTCCCCGGACGTATCGATCTCGGGCTGGGTCGGGCTCCCGGGACCGATCGAGCAACCATGATCGCGATCAGGCGTGCGGCCACGTCGGCCGACTCCTTCCCCCAGGACGTGCTGGAACTCCAGGGCTATCTCAGCGGGGACTCGCAGGTGCCGGGTGTGCAGGCGGTGCCTCGCGCCGAACGTCCGGTTCCCCTGTACATCCTGGGTTCGTCGCTGTTCGGAGCCGGGCTCGCCGCCCGGCTCGGTCTTCCATACGCCTTCGCGTCCCACTTCGCGCCCGACGCGCTTCATCCGGCGGTATCCGCCTACCGGAACGATTTTCAGCCTTCGGAGCAGGCGTCGAGGCCATACGTGATCGCGGGGGTGAACGTCTTTGCCGCGGCATCCCGTGAACAGGCTGTGGAGCAACAGCAGGTCGCGTACCGGAACCGGGCGCGTGCCTTCATCTCGCGTGGCATGGGCGGGCGCGTATTCACCGACGCCGAGATCGATGCGTTTCTTGCGTCACCGAACGGCCGTCACCTGTCGGCCATGACGAAGTACACGGCTACGGGCACCGTCGACGACGTTCGTGCGTTCATGTCCGAGTTCGCCGAGTCCATCGACGCGGACGAACTCATGACCGCCCATCACGCCGAGTCCGTCGCAGAACGCATCCACTCGGTGGAGTTGACGGCGGGGCTTCTCGATTGATCTGGGGCCGCCGACGATCGGCGTCACACTCGGTGTCGCCGAGCGGACGAGGCGGGACGCATCATCGGGCCGATGCGCCCTCCATCGCCTCGCCCTTTCGACGATTATCGGCAGTCGCCGACCTTGGTGCAGGCCACGACGCAGTTCTGGTAGCGGTGGCACTCGTAGCGGCACAGCCCGCTACGGCAACCCCAGGTTTCGTTGACGCACTTGTAGAACGTCTCCGACCGGCAGGCGGCGGCCGCCGAAGTGTTGCCGACGAGCTTCTCCAGTGCCTTGTCACTGGCACGGCGGACGGCGCTGACAATACGCATGACTGTGTTTCCTTTCCACGACAACGGGAATGTACGTATGGCAACGTACCAATGACCATCAACAGTCGCAATTTATGATGCACGCCAATGCAAAGCGATCTGGCGCCAATGGATAGTCCATCATATTCTTGCCCCCTTCACCACCTGGCCGGGAACGCACAACGGCCTCGAATGCCCCGGTCGAGAAATAGGATTATTTCCACAATAGACAAACCTCGTCGGAGACAACGGGACAATATGCCCCGCCTTTTGTGGTTTGTGCGGTTTTCCCTCTTTCGCGAACAACCATTGATAACTTCTGTGCATGCAGTCACCATCTGGTGCTGCTACGCGGCCCACAACACTCCATACGGGAACGTCGACGCGATTCGACGTGTGGAAATGCGGGCCTTCACGGAGGGAAAAGCATGCGCAAGATCAACAAGGCACTGGCCGTAGCAGCGCTCTCGGCGCCGTTGGCTCTGGGGATCGCATCCGTCGCCTCAGCCCACGATGGCCACGACAGTGCCGGCGGCGGGACCTGGTTCCACGGCTCCTCGGTCTCCGCCGGCCCGGACGGCGCGTCCTCGTCGGGAACCGTGGCGTGGGCCGACGAGTATGGCAACGTCGTCTTTAAGGACTTCGATGTACAGGCGGGCCCGGACGGCGCGTCGTCGGGCAGCACCACCAGCGGCGCCTTCGGTTAAAGCCGATCGAAACAAGCATGAGGAGGTCCCGGATACCGTTCCGGTATCCGGGACTCTTCATGTCTACTCGCGGTCCGGCACGTGTCCGTCGAAAGCCGACACATCGGCAAGTACGACCTCCAACACCGCCTCACCCTCCTGATAAACCGCGACGCCGCCCCGGGCCGTCCCGCCGTCCGGTCCGGTGGGCACGACCCGGATCTCGGCGGCGACCGTGATCGGGGCACCAGCGGTCGCCGGCGCGACACCCACCCGGCGTTCACCGATCGTATTAGACGAACCATTCGAACCGGTCAACTCGGAACCGACCGCGAGCGCCCCCGCCTCCACGACACGGCACGGGATGGTGCTTGTGTGCCTCAACTCTCCCGACCGCGGATCGATCGCGTTGTCCTGCTGCGGTTGTCCACAATCCGCGGCGGCTGCGTGGACATTGAAGTCGACCACCAGGTCACCACAGGTCACGTGCGTCCCGATGTGGACGCGTTGCCCGATCACATCGGTACTTACGCCCGGTTGTGCCGATGCGACACAGTGGTCGGACACGGGTTCGGTCGTATCGGTCGGTGTCGCGGTGACCGTGGTCGGCACCAGGGCAACCCCCAACGCCGCAGCCGCCACAACGGCTGCACGCATGACTGCCATAACTCCTCCTTTTTGTAGCGTGAGCCCTCATCAGACATCGGCCGAAGCCGGGAGAAGCACAAACGGACAAAGTCGACACCCGTCCATTCACGACCGGTTACGATGCTCACGTTCATCCGCACAGACGAACCCGGATCGGCTCGGGCAGGTGACGAACCGGACTTCGTCGAATTCTTGCCGCCACCCGCGAGACGACGTTGGTTCTACACCTCCGGGGTGCACTCGACCCGAGTCGACGTCGTCCAGCGGGGGCCCGTCCTCGAGACGTGCGACGACCGGAACCGAAACCGCCCCATGCGTAACCGGCCACGTTGCCGATCCCGAACACGGCCGCGCAGGCCACACCGAGCAGGTACATCGTCGCCATGCTGTACGAAACGACGATCGGCTCCTCACCGGCGAATGCGGCTCGTTGGTCCACGTCGCTCACCCACGCGGAGGTGAACTCGTCCATCCGGGAGTCGGCGTTGCACAACTCCATGCGTCCCCGGACCGTCTCTCCTGTCGAATGTGTCCACTCGACGGTCCACAGCCAGTCCTCATAGTCGCCTTCGTCTCCGCACGGGTGGAGGTATTCGTCCTTGGCCACGATCTCGATGTCGACCCTCTCGGTGCGAAGAAGCACGTGATCGGCATCGATCCAATCGGCAGACAGCGCCACACCGAGGTACGCCAACAGAATCGATGCGGTGATCCCGAACGCCGTGAAGAAGTGGTGGGGGCTGCGGCTCGTCAAACCCGGTTTGTGAGTCATGCTTCGCTTTCTGCGAAAGAGGGAAACCACGGGCGAAGGTTAATCGATCGGGGCGCCGCCACGGTCATCGCCCCAGAAGAGCCCGCAATCCGGTGATCGTCGTGTCGACGACGAACGTGTAATACGTGTCCTGGGCTTGAGCGACGGTTGAACTTCCCGTCGAAAACGCGGTCATGAGGGTGGCGTCGAGCGTGGCCATGCCGGGCCTGTCAGTACCGGTTTGACGCAACGTGCTCATCATCAGTTCGTGATCGCGGGAGCCGTCTCCCTGATCGGCGAGACGTTCATCGGCGAATGCGATGGTCATGACCGCGTTGTTGAACAATGTCGCGTAGGCCAAGCCGGTCTTGTCACCAAACCCGGCCCGCTGCAGCGCGGCGATGCCGGTATCGATCATCGGCATGATCGAGCTGAATGCCGGGCCGTGCAACAGCACCCATTTGGCGGTGCCCGGGTAGCGGCGCAGAGGGCGTCGGATCTCATGCAGCATGGCACGAAACCAGTTCTCCCAATCCAGATCGTCGGTGGGCGGAACAAGGTCGGCCAACGCCTTCTCGACGACGCGGTACAACAGCCGGTCTTTGGCACCGACATGGTGGGTGATCACCGAAACCGTGACCCCGACGCGATGAGCGAGATCCCGCAGGGACCAGCCGAACAGGTGCGACCGCTCCGTCAGTGCGAGGGCCTCCTCGACGATGCGGTCGGGAGTAAGTCCCAGGTGATAGGGCGCGTCGGTGGGCCGGGGCGGCATACGCGTTGACTCCTTCGTTCTGTGTGCCGGTTCACCATTGTCGCCCATGGACGACTCGAACCGGCTGACTTAGGGTGCACTAACCTATAATTAGGACAGCGTACTGATCACCGTGGCGCGCCCCCGGCACACCAGAGAGGTAGAGGATGTGACAACCGATACGTCGGAGACTCCCCAAGCGGAAGCCGTGAGTCTTTTCGCTCCCGTCCGACGTCAACTCGTGTGGGTGGTCGTCCTCAGCGTCATCAGCAGCGTCGCCGCCACCGCACCGCTGATCGCCGTAGCAGAACTCGGCAGAGTCGTATGGCCGCTGATCACCGGCAAACCCGTCGACACCGCACACGTATGGGCGATCGTCGCCGCAGCAGCCGTCGCCCTGGTCCTCGGCTTTACCGCAGCCTGGGCCTCCACCATGGTCGGGCACCTCGCCGACGCCCGCCTACAACAGACCGTCCGTACCCGGGTGATCGACCTTTTGGGACGTCTCCCTCTGGGATGGTTCGGCACCCGCTCTTCCGGGGCGGTCAAGAAAATCGTGGGAGACGACGTCTCCGCGCTCCATCACCTGACCGGACACGCCCTCCACGACCTCACCACGGCGACCGTGGTGCCACTGTTGTCACTGACATACCTGTTCGCGACGCAATGGCGCATGGCCCTGGTGTGTCTCGTTCCGTTGGTCGTCACCGTCGTCCTTTACACGATCATGATGGTCGGAGGACAGGAACAACTGAAGAAGTACGACACGTCCGTCGAACGGTTGAACGCCACCACCGTCGAGTTCGTTCACGGGATCGCGGTCATCAAAAGCTTCGGCCACACCGGGCGCGAACACGCCCGTTACGCCGACGAAACCCGCCGATTCATGGAGTTCTACCGAGGCTGGATGGGCCAGACGTCGCTCATGCAGACCGTGGTCGAAGTGCTGACCTCACCACTGGTCGTGCTGGTGTGGGTCGTGTCTGCCGGTTCCTGGCTGATCACCTCCGGCCAGATCGCGCCCACCGATCTCCTTCCCGCCGTCATTCTCGGTCTCGGCCTGACCGCGCCGCTCCTTCAATTGGGCTACGCCGGCCAGGCCATGCGGAACGCCACCCGGGCACGGGACTCGATCACGGAGTTTCTCCAACAGTCGCCCATGCCGTCACCAACCACGTCAGCACCCGTCGACGGCTCAAGCGTGCGCCTCGACACCGTCGACTTCGCATACGACGATCGCAACGTGTTGCACCGGATCACGCTGACATGCAAGCCGGGCACGGTAACCGCTCTCGTCGGGGCATCGGGGTCGGGAAAGTCCACGCTGGCCCGCCTTATTCCCCGTTTTCACGACGTCAACGACGGCGCCGTCCGCATCGGCGACACCGACGTCCGCGACCTGGCCCCCACCGATCTGCACGCCCACGTGGGTTTCGTTTTCCAGGACACGCACCTGCTGCGCACGACGGTGCGAGACAACATACGCCTGACACGTCCCCATGCGACACATGCTCGGGTCGAGTCCGCCGCTCGTGCCGCACACATCCACCACCGCATCGAACGGCTCCCCCGCGGGTACGACTCCGTCGTCGGACAGGACGCACACTTCTCCGGCGGCGAGGCACAACGACTCACCATCGCTCGGGCACTCGTCACCGACGCGCCGATCCTCGTATTGGACGAGGCGACCGCAGCATTGGACCCCGATTCCGAAGCCGACGTTCAAAAAGCCGTTTCGACGTTGGCCGCCGACCGCAGCCTCGTCGTCATCGCGCACCGCCTCCACACCATCGTGGACGCCGACCAGATCGTCGTGCTCGACGAGGGACGAATCGTGCAACGCGGCACCCACCGGGAACTTCTTGCGGCCACAGGAACCTACCTCGACCTGTGGGAACGGCACGAACGAGTAAGAAACGCCGCCGACACGGCGGGAGAAGGCCGATGACACATCATCTGAACCGTCCCCGAGGACGGACACCGATAGCACGACTGTCCCGACTGGTAACAGCGTCTACCGCCCGTCGGCTACGCGGACTTCTGGTGCTGTTCGTCGCCTGCGCGGTTCTCCAGGGCGTCGGTTTCGCACTTCTCGTGCCGCTGCTGTCCTCACTGCTGGAACCCGCTACCGGTGCACCTCTGACTCGGATGTCCTGGATCATCGCGGTCGGAGTCGTCTACGCCGTTCTCGCAACCGTCGCGAGCCGCCTGGCCCAGGACACCGCCGGCGACGTACTCGCATCGTTGCTGGAACGCTTTGGCGACCGTCTCGCCGCGCTACCCGTCGGCTGGTACGTCGCCGCCGACCGTGCGGGCAAAGCCGCCGACGTCGCCACCCGTGGGCTCGTGTTCGTCGCGTCGACGGCGTACATGATCGTCCGCCCAATGATCACCGCGTTCGTCACGCCCGCCACCGTGCTCGTCTCCATGGTTTTCATCGACTGGCGGATCGCCGCCGTCCTCGCCCTGTCGGCGATTCCCGTGGTGCTGACCTACCGCATGATCTCGGCGCGGCTGTCGACCTCCGTGCGCGCCCACTCGGACGCGGTTACCGAGACGTCGGAACGCATCGTGGGGTACTCGCGCCATCAGCCGGCGCTGCGCGCGGTCGGCGACGCGACGATCGCTCGGGGCCTCATCGGTGAAGCGCTGGGTCGGCAGCACGCCGCGACCCGGCGGGCCCATCTGGGGGCCGGCGGTGCCACCGCGCTGTTCGCCGGCGCCGTTCACGTGTGTGTCGTCGCCATCATGGTGGCCGGGACGTGGAAGCTCCTCGACGGCGCGGTGGCGGTCGCGACCTTCATCGGTCTGCTGGTTCTCACCGTACGGTTCACCGACCCGATCATCCACTCGGGAGCTCTTGGCGGTGGGCTCAGCGCCGCATCAGACACGCTGGACCATCTGGAGGAACTGAACGATCACCCCACGCTGCCCGAACCACGGCACCCCGCCACACCCGACGATCACACGGTCCGGTTCGACGACGTCGTCTTCTCCTACGGCGGCCCCACCGTCCTCAACGGCGTGTCGTTCACCGCTCCGAAACACACCACGACCGCGATCGTCGGACCGTCGGGCGCCGGAAAGTCGACCATCGTCCGCCTTTTGACACGGTTTTACGACCCCGACAGGGGAGCCGTGTCCATCGGTGATGCCGCACTACCCGACCTCGGGAGCCAACAGGTCGCGGCGCTGGTCGCCCCCGTGTTCCAAGACGTCTACCTGTTCGACGGCACCATCACCGCCAACATCAGGCTGGGATGCCCCGACGCCTCCGACGCCGAACTGGCCGATGCGGCCGCCAAAGCACACGTCGACCGCATCGTGGCGCGGCTCCCCGACGGATGGAACACCCGAGTCGGCGAAGGCGGTGCGCTGCTGTCCGGTGGGGAACGTCAGCGCATCGCCATCGCTCGTGCACTGCTCAAGGATGCACCGATCGTCGTCCTCGACGAAGCCACCGCGGCCCTCGACGCCGAAAACGAAGAAGGCGTCAGCCGGTCCATCGAAGCACTCGGACGCGAACGCACCCTCATCGTGATCGCCCACCGCCTCCAGACCATCCGATCGGCAGACAACATCGTCGTGCTCGACGGCCACGGCGGTGTCGCCGACCAGGGCACTCACGAAGAACTGCACGCTCGCAACGACACATACCGCCGCTACTGGCAATCGCGGCGGAGCGCAGCGGGCTGGCGGCTCACCGACACGACCACCAACAGGAGCAAGC
>DXGR01000102.1 GCA_019113825.1 Candidatus Stackebrandtia excrementipullorum
GGTGGGCGCTACTGGTTTCGAACCAGTGACCCCTGCTTTGTAAGAGCAGTGCTCTACCGCTGAGCTAAGCGCCCTCGCCACCGCTTGCAGTGGACCGGTAAAGGTTACATCAGGCTTCCCGGGCCTACTGAAGCGATGCCGCTTGAACAGTGGAACCGTGTCAGCCGACCAGCTCTGCCAGCGCCTTTTGCCACGCCGACTGGTCGCGGGCTTCGCCGGGCAGGTTCATTTCAGCGAAAACGACCTTGCCGGCCTTGTCGATGATGAACGTTCCGCGGTTGGCGATGCCCTTGGCGTCGTCGAACACGCCATAAGCGTCGGCGACGGCTCCGTGCGGCCAGAAGTCGCTGAGCAACGGGAAGTCGAAGCCCTCCTTGTCGGCCCACACCTTGTGAGCGAACGGGGAGTCGACACTCACGGTCACAACCTGCACGTCGTCGCTTTGGTAACTCGACAGGTTGTCGCGGACTCCACAGAGTTCTCCCTCGCAGACGCCCGTGAAGGCCAGCGGGTAGAACACCAGTAGGACGTTCTTGTCGCCCTGGAAGTCGGCGAGGCTGACCTCCTGGTTGTTCTGATCTTTCAGCGTGAACGCGGGTGCGGTCTGTCCCACTTCGATCGGCATCTAATCTCCTGTTGTGGTGGTTGGATAACCGTCGGCTGCTGCTAGCGGCCGCGCGGAGCGACCAGTCGCGTTGCGACCCAGTCTGTTCCTGCGTTGAGACTAGACGTCGACTGGAGACCCGCAGTGGGCGCGGCTTCGGCGATATCCGCCGATTCGATGTGACCGTCGCGTCCGGGTTTGGGCGTCAGCAGCCAGACAATCCCGTCGTCGGCCATCGGTCCGCGTGCATCCATCAGCACATCCACAAGATCGCCGTCGTCGTCGCGCCACCACAGCAGCACGGTGTCCACCACTTCATCGGTGCCTTCATCGTGAAGTTCCCCGACGTAAGTCACGACGGCCTCGCGCAAGGCGGCGTCGATATCGCTGTCGAAACCAATTTCCATGACGATGCCGTCCGGTTTGATTCCCAAGCGGTCGATGATGGTCTGTACGCCGTCGGCCGACCCAGCCGTGGCATTCACGTTGTGGTTCCTCCTCGAACTCTTGCCGACTCTGTTGCCGGCAGTTGTCGTGATTCGCGTCGCTTTGGCGACGCCGCACCGTGAGAATACGCAATGCTGTCGATTCATGGGCGCGCGAGTGTGTCGACCATCCCAGAAGTTCGGGTCCTGTGCGCAAGCAGGTCTGGCAGAGCAGGCAGGATAGTAGGCAGGTAACACCACGCCTTTTACAAATCAGCGTCGATCAGCGGAGGAACATCCCGTGGCAACGGAACGCAAACGCCCGGTCATCAGCGACGGCTTGCCCAGCCAGCTGCCGGATATCGATCCTGCCGAGACCACCGAGTGGCTCGAGTCGCTGGACGGCCTCCTGGATGAGCGTGGCCGGCAGCGCGCACGTTACGTCATGCTCCGCATGTTGGAACGTGCCCGGGAGCGGCAGGTAGGGGTGCCGGCATTGACCAGCACCGACTACATCAACACGATCCCGCCTCAGGACGAGCCGTGGTTTCCCGGTGATGAGCACGTAGAACGTCGTATCCGTGCCTACATTCGCTGGAACGCAGCCATGATGGTTCACCGGGCTCAGCGCCCGGGAATCGGAGCGGGCGGCCACATTTCGACCTATGCGTCGGCGGCAAGTCTGTACGAGGTCGGTTTCAACCACTTCTTCCGGGGCAAGAACGCTCCCGGCGGTGGTGACCAGATCTTCATCCAGGGGCACGGTTCCCCGGGGATCTACGCCCGGGCGTTTCTTGAGGGGAGGCTGACCGAACACCAGCTCGACGGGTTCCGACAGGAACTGTCACACCCCGGAGGGGGCCTACCGTCGTACCCGCACCCGCGGTTGATGCCGGACTTCTGGGAATTCCCCACGGTGTCGATGGGCTTGGGACCGTTGAACGCCATCTACCAGGCACAGTTCAACCGTTACATGCAGCACCGTGGGATTAAGGACACCTCGGACCAGCAGGTGTGGGCTTTCCTCGGTGACGGTGAAATGGACGAACCGGAGTCGTTGGGTGCGATCCACCTGGCCGCTCGTGAGGAACTGGACAATCTGACCTTCGTCGTCAACTGCAACCTGCAGCGTCTCGACGGCCCGGTACGCGGCAACGGCAAGATCATTCAGGAACTGGAGTCGTTCTTCCGCGGTGCGGGCTGGAACGTCATCAAGGTGATCTGGGGACGCGAGTGGGACCCGTTGCTGGCCGCCGACACCGACGGCGCGCTGGTCAACATCATGAACTCGACTCCCGACGGGGACTACCAGACGTTCAAGGCCGAAGACGGCGGCTTCGTTCGTGACCACTTCTTTGGACGCGACCCGCGTACGAAGAAGATGGTCGAACCGATGAACGACGATGCGATCTGGGGCCTCAAGCGCGGTGGTCACGACTACCACAAGCTGTACGCGGCGTACCAGGCCGCCGCTCGGCACACCGGCCAACCCACGGTCATCCTGGCCAAGACGATCAAGGGCTGGACGCTCGGTTCACAGTTCGAGGGCCGCAACGCCACGCACCAGATGAAGAAACTGACGCTGGACGACCTGAAGTCGTTCCGCGACCGTCTGTACCTGGACATCCCCGACCGGGCGTTGGAGGAGAACCCGTTCCTGCCGCCCTACTTCCACCCGGGTGAGGATTCGGACGAAATCCAGTACATGAGGGAGCGTCGCGCGGCACTCGGCGGCCCGATCCCGGAACGCCGTACCAAGAGCAAGGCTTTGGAACTGCCCCCGTCGAAGACGTACGATGTGATCAAGCGGGGTTCGGGCAAGCAGAAGGTCGCCACGACCATGGCGTTCGTTCGGTTGCTCAAAGACCTGATGAGGGATAAGAACATCGGTGCCCGCTGGGTTCCGATCATTCCGGACGAGGCACGTACGTTCGGTATGGACGCGATGTTCCCGACGTCGAAGATCTACTCGCCGCACGGGCAGAACTACCTGTCGGTCGACCGCGATCTGTTCCTGTCGTACAAGGAAGCCGAGAAGGGTCAGATCCTGCACCTGGGGATCAACGAGGCCGGGTCGACTTCTGCGTTCACGGCCGCCGGAACGGCTTATTCGACCCATGACGAGCCGATGATTCCGATGTACATCTTCTACTCGATGTTCGGGTTCCAGCGCACCGGTGACGGTCTGTGGGCGGCGGCCGACCAGTTGGCGCGTGGTTTCCTGGTGGGCGCCACCGCCGGCCGCACGACGCTCAACGGTGAAGGCCTGCAGCATGAGGACGGCCATTCACTGTTGTTGGCGGCGACCAACCCCGCGGTCGTGTCCTACGACCCGGCGTTCGGTTACGAGATCGCTCACATCATGGAGGACGGGCTCCGCCGTATGTACGGCGAGAACCCCGAAGACATCTTCTACTACCTGACCGTCTACAACGAACCGGTTTCGCAGCCTGTGGAGCCGGAAAATCTTGACGTCAACGGCCTTCTCAAGGGCATGTACCGGTACGAGTCGGCGCCGGCCAACGCAAACCTGCCGCGTGTGCAACTGCTGGCGTCGGGTACGGGCATGCAGTGGGCGCTCAAGGCGCGAGACCTGCTGGCGTCGGATTGGGGTGTGTCGGCCGACATCTGGTCGGTCACGTCGTGGACCGAGTTGCGTCGGGACGCCGTCGAGGTCGAGGAGTACAACCTTTTGAACCCCGGCGGGGAGGAGAAGGTTCCGTTCATCACCGAACAGCTGCGTGAGGCTCCGGGGCCGGTCGTGGCGGTCAGTGACTTCATGCGGGCGGTTCCCGACCTCATTTCTCGGTGGGTCCCCGGCGAGTTCACGTCATTGGGTACCGATGGTTTCGGTCAGTCCGACACCCGTGGCGCGTTGCGTCGGCACTTCCACGTCGACGGCGAGTCCGTCACGGTGGCGGCGCTGCGCGGCCTGGCGCGCCGAGGCGACCTTCCCCCCGAGGCGGCAGCCGAGGCTGCACAGAAGTATGCAATCGGTGACGTTACGGCGGCTGACGCGGGCGAAACCGCGGGCGACTAGTCGTTACGTCGAACACGAAGATCGGGCTCGCCCTCTGGGGTGGGCCCGATCTTCGGTCCGTGGGTGCTTAATCGGCGTTCGGTTCCCGATTGTACGAATTGCACATACAGCTGTTTGTGCCGTTATCGGTGGTTGTACGCGCGGTATAGGTCTAATACCTCACCCGGTCCGGGTGGGTGCTTAGCATGGATCAGCGACCGACCGGTCGTGTTCAATGGGGACGCTGCACAGGAGGCCTACAGTGGCTGCTTCGACAAGGGACGGGTCGCATTTTCCCGATGCGATCTACGGCCGTTGGTGTCAACGGTGTTCGCCCAAGGACGGCCAACCGGTCCCGTGGCCCTGTCCCGTGGTAAAGGCCCGTGCCGGCGATTCCCGTTGAGGTTCAACGGTCCCGATAGGCGACTTCGGACAGCTTGCACGCCGGCGTCCGCCGAAACCGGGGAGACGGTGCCACCGGGCTCAGCGCCGCATGTCGAACCTTGCGCTTATACACCGCGCGCGACCTCACAGTGGTTAGCAACCGGGAACGCTTCGGTCAACAGGCGTTGCCACACCATCGTCGGCATGAACTCCGGGCGGCCTCGATCGGCCCCGACACGCGCCGCATCCCGGCGGGGGGCCAAGCGGCGGTTCGGGCAACCCGGATACGACCGCATCACCAGCCGCGGTATCGCAACGGCGGCGTCGATCGACTTGTCGATGGTCGTGCGTTACTCCGGCAACAAGGAAAGCTGTTCGTCAACGCCGCGAATCCGGCCTGCGCCTGCCCCAACGCGGCCGACATCGGTCCCGAGCGTTCGGTATTCAGCTGGTGAACCATTCGTCGAACGGTGGGATGGCGACGAAACGCGTGGCGCTACTGCGTTGTGGTGTCACGGACGAAACGGCCGCTGACCGGGTGCGGTAGATCTTTGCCGAACAACTGCTGCCCCTGGTCCGCGGAATCCTCGCCGATCCGGGTGAGACATGACGGGGTGCGGCGTTTACCGCGGGCCGGTTACTCGGCTTTTGCGTTGGGACGCTATATCTTCGCTGACCGCTATGACGAGGGACGAACTCGTCGCCTGGGTCGGTCCGGCGGTCAGTGTTACGTGGGCGGCGCGCCACCAAAGGCCGGGTGTCTCCGTCCTGGACGACGAACCGACGACCCCGCGGCCGATATCCGCCCGTTGTCGGTGACATCGGGCATCTCGAATGCGAGGATCGGTTAATGGAATACACCAACCTCGGCCGCACCGCCTTGCGGGTGTCCCGTCTGTGTTTGGGAACCATGAATTTCGGTCCCAACACGTCCGAGATCGACAGCCACCGCATCATGAGTCGCGCGTTGGACCTGGATCTGAACTTCTTCGACACCGCCAACGTTTACGGGAAGAAGCGTGGTGAAGGTGTCACCGAGAACATCATCGGGAACTGGTTGGCTCAGGACTCGGGGCGCCGTGACCGGGTGGTGTTGGCCACCAAGGTCTACGGGACCATGGGCGATGGCCCCAACGATCGCGGGCTGTCGGCCCGACACATCGTCTCGGCGTGTGAGGCGTCACTGCGTCGCCTGCGAACCGATCACATCGATCTGTATCAGATGCACCACGTGGACCGTTCGGCTCCGTGGGACGAGGTGTGGCAGGCCATGGACCTCCTGGTTGGTCAGGGCAAGGTCCGCTATGTCGGTTCGTCCAACTTCGCCGGTTGGCACATTGGGGCGGCTCAGGCTGCGGCCGAGCGGCGGCAAAGCCTTGGGTTGGTGAGCGAGCAGTGTGTCTACAATCTCATGAACCGTCACGCCGAACTCGAGGTGATACCGGCGGCGAAGTATTACGGGCTCGGTGTCGTCCCGTGGTCACCGCTTGCCGGTGGTGTCCTTTCCGGGGTCCTGGCCAAGATCGAAGCGGGCGCCACGGGGCGGTCTGCGGCGGAGACGGTCCGTGACAAAGCCCAGGCTTATCGCGATCAACTACTCTCGTGGGAGGACTTTTGTCGCGAACTTGGTTACGAACCCGCCCAGGTGGCGCTGGCATGGCTCCTGGCTCAACCGGTGGTCACCGGACCGATCATCGGCCCTCGTACCGTGGAACAACTGGAGGCTTCCATGTCGAGTCTGGATATAGATCTCGACGACGCCGCCACGGCTCGTCTGGACGAGATCTTCCCTCCCGTCGGAAACGGCGGCCCCGCGCCGGAAGCGTGGGCATGGTGACCCGGATCGACCACAGGATCATATGAGTGCGACAAACCAAACCACCGTGACAGAAGCCTTCGCCGCAAAGCTTCGAGCAGTCGAAGACGATCTGGCACGGCTCAAAGGTGCCCGTGAGCGGATGAACGCCGCCGCCGATCGTTTGCGTGCCACGGAGAGGGCCGCACCCACGGATTTGACTACACGGTCCAGCCCGGACGGCTTGGCCACGGTCTCGTGCCGTGAGAACGGACGGGTTCACCTCGTCGAGGTTGACAGCGACCGGTACAACAAAGTAAGCGAGAAGCGCCTCTGTCAGGCGGTGGCCGACGCCAGGTCCTATGCCCGGGAGGCTGCGCTGGCCCGTTCGGACGTTCGACGCGCGGCCCTTGACAAGAAAGGTGAAGGCCATGGCTCAGGCCGCTAACCCCGTCGGCCCGGTCAGGCAGCAGGAGAGGGAGCTGCTCGATGAGCTTGAGCTTCGCCGCGTCACCGCCTCCTCCCCCGGCGGCGTGGTCACGGTGACCTGCACCGCCGACTTCGACATCGACGAGGTTCAGTGTCGGCCGGGGGCGCCCGAGAAGCACTCGGCGGAGCGGATGTCGTACCACTTCACCACGGCGATGCGCGCAGTCGACCGTGCCGTCATGGCGCTGCGCCAACACGCGTTCAGTCGTATCAGAATCGATGGTGACACCGTCGACGGGTGGCGTCAGAACCCCGAGACCGGCGCCGACACGGTGGCGGCATGCTTCGGTAGCCTTCCGAAGTCGGGCTGAGGGGTGGTCATGACCGCGATGGAAACCGTGCTCTCGGAGCTGCCCGAGGACATCAGACAATCCGCGAGGCTTTTGTGGCGTCGTGCGGAGCGGGTCACGACGGAGGCCACCGAAACACTGCTTTACTCCTACAAGGTGTTGGGCGCCATCCCGGGTGACACGGCACTGTTGAGTGAGGGGTCCGATCTGCTGCGGACGAGCGTGGTCTCGGAACTCAACGAGATCGTGACCGAGCTGGACGCGTGTCGGGTCCAGTTGGACAATGCATGGTCCGGGCAGGGCAGCGAGGCCTTCCACGGGTACATGCCACAGCTCACGCAGTCGTTGACCGACCTGCAGCAGTCGACAGACGACGCCGCCGAGGCCGTCGACACCTTCCGCGATGGAATGATTCTGCTGTGGGACCGGTTGATCGATCGAGTGGGCCGCACGGCTGACGAGGTCCGTCTGGCGGTGTCGGCCGCCGGTGAGGACTTCAACGAAGCGGCCGTTCACGTCATCGAGATCGTCGACGACTTCGCCGGGTACGTCGAAGAGCTCGCCAACTCACTTATGGACATGCGGTGTGAGATGCACACCGCCGGCCAAATACTCAACCGGGCGTTCGAGCCGATCACGAGTCTGGTGCCGTCCGGTGACGGCTTCAGGTTGCCGTTGCCCAACAACCAGGCGGGTCAAGCCGATGGTTGGGAACCTGCGCATGACAACGTCTGGTACGACACGCGCGCGATGGCCGGATTGACGGCGATGCTCAGCGACAGTCGGCAGCAGTGGCGCGCTGCGGCGGATTCCGGTGCACTGGCGGAGACCCGATTCACCGCGGACGCTTTCGGTCTTGCCGGGCTGGATTTTCAACCGCGCCTTACCGCGGTCCTTCAACGCGATGTCTCGGTATTCACGTCGGCAGGCGACGACATGGAACACGTCGCCGACATCCTGCGACGCATCGGCCACGCCTGGATCACGACCGACGACGCGGTGGCCGAAGAACTCGGCCGCGGCATCGACGATGAGTGAACGGCTTCGTACCTGACTGATCATCGTCGGCGAGCGCGTGGAAACCTATGGCGATGGAATTGGCCGCGACAATACAGCGCATCGAACGTGCCGCAGGCTCACTGGCGACCCAGAGCCTCACTCGCATGGACGAACGACTGCTGTGGTTCAGGGAACTTCCCGCCGATCAACGCTCCATGGTCATGCTCGTTGCGCAGGCGGGCGTGGGTTCGTTCGTCGCGTGGCTACGCAGTGAGGGCAACGATCTTGGCTTCAGTGACGAGGTCTTCGAAGCCGCCCCGGTGGAGTTGGCACGGTCTATCAGCCTTCAGCACACTGTCGCGTTGATCAAGGTGGTCATCGACGTGGTTGAAGAGCGTGTTCCGGATCTGGCCGCCGAGGGCGAGCAGGAGTTGTTGGCGCGGGCGATATTGCGGTTTTCGCGAGAGATCGCCTTCGCAGCCGCGCGGGTTTACGCTCGCGCGGCCGAGTCGCGCGGGGCGTGGGATGCACGACTTCAGGCGCTCCTGGTCGACGGGTTGCTCCGGGGAGACAACGACGACGAACTCGCCGGACGTGCCGCCGCACTCGGCTGGGCCGACACGGGGCCGGTCGCGGTGGCGGTGGGGCGTTCCCCGGGTGGGGAGGCCACCGCGATCCTGCACGGTCTGCACCGAGTCACGCGGCGTCTGGGAGTGGAGATTCTGGCCGGTTTGCACGGTGACCGGCTGATCATGGTCATGGGGGGCAGCGCGGACGCCACTGCGATTGCCGAACAGTTGGTGGGGCATTTCGGTGACGGTCCCGTCGTTGTGGGTCCGGTGACTCCGAACCTGGCGGAGGCCGGGGCTTCGGCGAAGGCCGCCATGTCCGGTTTTCGCGCCGCGGCGGCCTGGCCCGACGCCCCTCGCCCGGTGGCCGCCGCCCAGTTGTTGGCCGAGCGGGCGTTGGCCGGTGACGCGGATGCGCGCCGAACCTTGCGCATCGATGTCTTCGGTGCGTTGGAACGGGCCGGCGGCGCCTTGCTGGAGACCATGGACACGTTCATCGCCAACGGGGGTGTTCTCGAAGGGACCGCTCGCGCGTTGTTTGTTCATCCCAACACAATCCGTTATAGGATGCGACGGGTGGCAGAAGTGACCGGTTTTTCGCCTTTTGTCTCACATGAGGCTTTTACCTTGCGTGTGGCGTTGGCCATAGGGCGCCTCGATCCGGCCGCGGACATCATCCGTTGAAGCAGGTCACCCCCACCCCACCAACACCTTTTGTAGGAACCCTCCAATAAATTTCATCAGATATGGTCAGTGGCGTTATGTGAAAACCGGAGCTCTTTCGGCGACAGTCTTAACCGTGCTTGCCGTACTTTCGCCCGGTCAGGGCTCACAGAAACCCGGATTTCTATCTCCGTGGCTCGAACTGCCCGGCGCACGTGACCGACTAGGCACCTGGTCGGAGCTGTGTGCCATAGACCTGGTGCATCTGGGGACAAAGGCCGACCAGGCCGAAATCACCGACACCGCGAAAACCCAGCCGTTGCTGGTCGCCGCCGCATTGTTGGCCGCCGAGCACCTGCCCATGGACAAGGTCAAGCTGGTCGCCGGGCACTCCGTCGGTGAGCTTGCCGCCGCGCATCTTGCCGGTGTTCTCACCGCCGACGACGCCGTGAAACTAGCGGCCGTCCGCGGCCGCGAAATGGCCGCCGCATGCGCCATCACCCCGACCGGCATGGCCGCCATCCTCGGCGGGGAGCCCGACGAGGTCATCGACGCCATCACCGCCGTCGGCGCTTACCCCGCAAACCGTAACGGCGCGGGACAGGTCGTCGCCGCCGGCAGCACCGAGGCGTTGACGAAACTCGGCGCGAACATGCCGGACAAGGCCCACATCATTCCCCTGTCGGTCGCCGGGGCGTTCCACACGCCCTACATGGAATCGGCGCAGCACGAACTCGGCCGCCACGCCGAGGGCATCACAACCTCGGAGCCGGTCCGCACATGGCTGTCCAACGCCGACGGAGAACCGATGACGACCGGACAGGCCGCACTCGATCGGCTCGTCGCCCAGGTCACCGCACCCGTCCGATGGGACGCCTGCATGGACACCATGGCGCGCCGCGACGTCACCGCCGTCGTCGAACTGCCTCCCGCCGGGACACTCACCGGGCTGGTCAAGCGTCAGATCAAAGGCGTCAAGGCCGTCAAGCTGAACACACCCGAACAGCTGGAAGCCGCCATCGAACTCATTCGCGTTCACAGCGAGGAGCAGGAATGACCGTCACCGGCACCCACGTCATCGGCCTCGGGCACTACCAACCCGAAAAGGTCCTCACCAACGAAGACCTCGCCAAAATAGTCGACACCAACGACGAGTGGATCACCTCTCGCGTCGGTATCAAGGAACGCCGGATCGCCGAAAAGGAAACGGTCGCCGACATGGCGACATACGCCGCGCAGAAGGCCCTGACCGCTTCCGGCCGCACCGCGGCGGACATCGATATGGTCGTCGTGGCCACGTGCACCGCCGTCGACCGCGTCCCCAACATCGCCTGCCGTGTCGCCGACCAGCTCAATATCGAGGCGCCCGGGGCACTGGACGTCAACACCGCCTGCTCCGGGTTCACTCACGCCCTGGCCACCGCCGACCACGCCATCCGGGCCGGCGCCGCAACTACCGCGATCGTGGTCGGTGTGGAAAAACTGTCGGACTTCACCGACTGGACGGAACGCTCCACATGCGTCCTGTTCGGGGACGGTGCCGGTGCCGCGGTCATCACCGCCACCGACGACGACAAGCCGGGCGTCGGGCCTGTCGTGTGGGGATCCGTTCCCAAAATGAGCGACGTCGTCCGTATCGAGGCAACGCACCCGTACGTTTCGCAGGAAGGCCAAACCGTGTTCCGGTGGGCCATCACCTCGCTGGCGCCACTGGCTCGGAAGGCAGCCGAACGAGCCGGTGTGGACATGGACGACATCACCGCGTTCGTCGCCCACCAGGCGAACCTGCGCATCATCGAAGGCATAGCCAAGAAACTCAAGGCGCCGAACGCGATCATCGCCTCCGACGTCGTCGAATCGGGGAACACGTCGGCGGCGTCCGTGCCGCTGGCGTTGTCGAAGCTGGCCGAATCCGGGCAGATCAAGACCGGAGACCCGGTCCTTCTGTTCGGCTTCGGAGGTGGCCTGACCTATGCAGGTCAAGTCATCCACTGTCCGTAAGAACACAACACCCATGGAAAGGAACCAACATGAGCAGCCGTGAGGAAATCCTCAAAGGTCTGGCCGAGATCCTCGAAGAGGTCGCCGGTGTCGAGCCCAAGGACGCCACCGAGGACAAGAGCTTCACCGAGGAGCTCGACGTCGACTCGCTGTCCATGGTCGAGGTTGTCGTCGCCGCCGAAGAGCGCTTCGACGTCAAGATCCCCGACGACGACGTCCAGAGCCTCAAGACCGTCGGTGACGCCGTCTCCTTCATCGAGAAGGCACAGGGCTAAATGACAGACGTTGTCGTTACCGGGCTCGGTGCGACGACCCCGCTGGGCGGAGACGTCGCGTCAACGTGGCGCGCTCTGCTCGACGGTGTTTCAGGGGCGGGCCCGCTGACCCAGGAATGGGCTGCAGAACTTCCGGTCCGCATCGCGGCCGAACTGGCCGAGGATCCGGGCGTAAAAATTCCCCGCGTTCGGCAACGCCGATTGGACCGCAGCGAACAGATCGCGATCATCGCTGCGAACGAGGCGTTCAACGACGCGGGGCTGACCGATGTCGAGCTCGACAAGGAACGGCTGGGAGTCTGTTTCGGTAGCGGGATCGGCGGAGCCATCACCCTGCTGGAACAAGACGACATCCTCGAGGAGAAGGGCCCACGCCGGGTTTCTCCTCACACGGTCCCGATGCTCATGCCCAACGGCCCCGCCGCATGGGTGGGCTTGGAACTGGGCGCCAAGGCCGGGGTTCACGCTCCGACCAGTGCGTGCGCCACCAGTTCGGAGTCCATCGCCTGGGGCTTGGACATGATCCGGGCCGGGCGCGCCGACATCGTCGTGGCCGGCGGCACCGAGGCGGTCGTCCACGCACTGCCGATCGCAGGCTTCGCCTCGATGAAGGCACTGTCGACCCGCAACGACGAGCCGACCAAGGCATCACGGCCGTGGGACGCCGACCGGGACGGGTTCGTCCTCGGTGAGGGCTCCGGAGCGGTCGTGCTCGAGCGGGCCGACCACGCGGCGGCACGCGGCGCCAAGGTCTACGCACGACTGTGCGGGACCGGCATCACCTCCGACGGCTTCGACATCGTCCAGCCCGATCCTGCCGGCGGTATCCGCGCCATGCGGATGGCACTGCGCAACGCGGGGATGTCGGGCAGCGATATCGGACACGTCAACGCCCACGCGACCTCCACACCGGTGGGCGACATGGGCGAGGTCCACGGTATCGAAGAGGCGATCGGTACTCACCCGGCGCTGACCAGCACCAAATCCATGACCGGGCACCTGCTGGGTGCTGCGGGAGTGGTCGAGTCGATCGCGGTCATCCTGGCCATTCACGAAGGTGTCATTCCGCCGACCATCAACCTCGACGAACCCGATAAGGCGCTCAATCTCGACGTCGTGACCGGCGAACCACGCAAGGTCGACCTCGACGCCGCGATGAACAACTCGTTCGGGTTCGGCGGCCACAACGTTTCACTTGTCTTCGCAAAGGCGTGAACCACCCTAGGAGCCACAGTGTCCACCACCACCATCTCCGCCGAGCCGGTCGCCGACGTTCGCGACCCCATGCCGCGGCTGGAAGCTCTCTTCGATTCCGGAACGATCCAGCTGATCGCACACGGTGACGACTCCGGTGTCGTTACCGCGCGCGGTGACATCGGCGGTACACCCGCCATCGCCTACTGCTCCGACGCTCGGCGCATGGGCGGCGCCATGGGGACCGACGGCTGCCGGCACATCGTGTCGGCCATCGACACCGCCGTCAACGACCGGATCCCAGTGGTGGGCATCTGGCACTCCGGTGGGGCGCGTCTACCCGAAGGAGTCATCGCACTCCACGCCGTCGGGCAGGTCTTCGCAGCGATGATCAGAGCGTCCGGCCGGGTCCCGCAGATCTCGGTCGTGCTGGGGCCCGCCGCCGGTGGCGCAGCCTACGGTCCTGCGCTCACCGACATCGTGATCATGTCCGATACCGGTCGCATCTTCGTAACCGGACCCGAGGTCGTTAAGAGTGTCACCGGCGAGGAGTCGGACATGGCGTCGTTGGGGGGCCCGGACGTGCACTCGCGTAAGTCCGGGGTCGCCCACATCACGACCAAGGACGACGCCACGGCGCTGGCCACCGCACGAGACCTCACGTCGCTGCTCGGTCATCAGGGCCACCTCCAACCGGCCGACGCCGTCGACGACTCCAACCTCGGCGACGTCCTGCCCGAGCAGGCCAACCGCGCATACAACGTCAAACCGTTGGTGCGCAAACTTCTTGACGGCGGCGAAGGCGTCGAAGCGCCGGTGGAACTGCACGGCAAGTGGGCGCCCAACATCGTGACGGTCCTCGGTAGGTTCGCAGGCCGCACCGTGGGTGTCATCGCGAACAACCCGCTGCGCCTGGGCGGCTGCTTGAACTCCGAAAGCGCCGAAAAGGCGGCCCGTTTCGTGCGGATGTGCGACGCGCTCGGAGTCCCGTTGATCGTGCTGGTCGACGTGCCCGGTTACCTTCCGGGTCTGGGGCAGGAATGGGAAGGCGTGGTCCGTCGCGGGGCCAAGCTACTGCACGCGTTCGCCGAGTCGGTTATTCCGCGGGTGACACTGGTGACCCGCAAATCGTACGGCGGCGCCTACATCGCCATGAACTCACGTGCTTTGGGCGCCACCGCGGTCTTCGCCTGGCCACAGGCCGAGGTCGCCGTCATGGGCGCATCGGCGGCGGTGAACGTCCTCTACCGGAAGCAGTTGGCGGCCGCGCCCGAAGAGGAACGCGAAGTTTTGCGTGAGAAGCTCATCGCCAAGCAGGAGGCCGAAGCCGGCGGGGTGGCTCTCGCCAGCGAAATCGGTGTCGTCGACGAGGTGATCGACCCGGCAGAAACCCGGCAGCGTCTGGCCGCGGCGTTGGCAGCCGCACCGGCCGCACGCGGAGCGCACGGCAACATTCCGCTCTAGTCGCCGGTCACGTCACCACCGTTCTTTCGGGCGGCTCACCATCCGGTGGGCCGCCCGATGCTTGGAATGCTTCGTTTCGGGTACTTCTCGGGACATGATTAGTTTTCTACTCTGGATCCTGGCAGTGATCCTCGTCGTGAGCGGAATCGTCAACCTCTTCCGTAAAAACTTTCTCTGGGGCATCGTCCTCATCATCATCGGGCTCCTCGTCGGTCCAGGCGGGGTCAGCATCTTCACATAGCGGTGTAGCCGCACAAACACCATGCGGTTGAGCCCGGCGACGAAATGCGGTCCGGACGGCTGTAACCTCAGGCCGTCCGTTGACGGCTGGAGCCCTTCATGTCTGATATCACCGCATTCGTCGCCGGTCTTCCCAAGGCCGAGATCCATGTCCACCACGTGGGTTCGGCGTCGCCTCGCATCGTCGCCGATCTGGCGAACCGCCACCCGGACGGGGCTGTTCCCACGGATCCGCAGGCGCTGGTCGACTATTTCACGTTCCGCGACTTCGCACATTTCATCGAGGTGTACCTCTCGGTAGTGGACCTCGTCCGCACCCCCGACGATGTGAGGCTTCTGACCTACGAGGTCGCCCGCGACATGGCGAAGCAGAACATCAGATACGCCGAGCTCACGGTGACCCCGTACAGCTCGGTCCACCGAGGTATCGACCCCGTCGACTTCATGGCCGCCATCGAAGACGCGCGTATCGGCGCGGAATCGGAGCTGGGAGTCGCCTTGCGGTGGTGCTTCGACATTCCCGGCGAGGCGGGCATCCCCGCCGCCGAGTCGACGCTCGAGCTGGCTACCCGGTACCGACCCGACGGGCTGGTCAGCTTCGGGCTCGGCGGGCCCGAAATAGGCGTCCCACGCCCCCAGTTCAAGCCGTACTTTGAGCGTGCCGTCGCCGAAGGCCTGCGCAGCGTCCCCCACGCGGGCGAGTCCACCGGTCCCGAAACAATCTGGGACTCTCTGCGGGACCTGCGAGCCGAACGAATCGGCCACGGAACCAGCGCTGTCGCCGACCCGAGGCTTCTCGAGCATCTCGCCGAAAACGAGATCGCTCTTGAGGTGTGCCCCACGTCCAACCTCGCCACCCGAGTCGTGGCCACCATCGACGAGCACCCGCTGCGCCGCATGGTCGACGCGGGCGTCACGGTCACCATCAACAGCGACGACCCACCCATGTTCGGCACGGACCTGTCGTCCGAGTACGTCATAGCCGCCGGACTACTCGATCTCGACGTCTTCGGTGTCGCCGAGCTGGCCAAGAACGCCGTGACCGCGTCGTTCGCGTCGGCACAGGTCAAAAAACGTCTCATCGGTGAGATCGACGACTACACTCGCCGGTGGCATCGGGAGAATGAAACCGCAGCTCATCCGGCACAGTAACGCGCTCGCGTCACCACTTTGGTCAACCCTCAGCGTTCATCGGTCCCGCGTGGCATCGTCAAACGACATACCACAGAACACCGATACACATCACCGATCGATGGGACGCCACCCTGGCCCCGGAAAGAACGGGCGTCGGCTTCTCCTGCGCCGACGCCCGTTCGCCGCCCCAAGGCCGCCTGTCAGCGGCCCTCGTTCATGGCCTGATTGGCCAGCGCGTCGGCGCGAACGTTGTCGGCTCGAGGAATCCAGATGAACTCCACCGACTCGAATTCGGCCACGAGCCCCGACGCCTTCGCGGCCAACGGCCGCAAACCGGGGTTGCGGACCTTCCAATTGCCGCTCATCTGCTCAACGACCAGCTTCGAATCCATCCGTACTTCGACGGCGGTCGCCCCCAGGTCACGGGCGGCCGTCAAACCCGCTATCAAACCCTCGTATTCGGCCACGTTGTTGGTCGTGACACCAAGGTATCCACGCCTGTCCTGGAGGTCCTGACCGTCTTCGTCGAAGACGACCGCGCCGTATCCGGCGGGGCCGGGGTTGCCCCGCGACCCCCCGTCGGCTTCGACCACAACCTTGCCGATTCGATTCACAGGCCGGACTCCGACGTACGAACGAGGATCGCGCCACAGTTGTCACACCGTGCCACGTGATTGGGAGCCGCCGTCCTCAGCTGAGCCAGTTCCCCGCCGGGCTGTTCGATCCTGCAGCCCTCGCAACGACGTTGTCGCAACATGGCCGCGGCGACCGACTGGTTCCGCTTCCGAATCTTCTCGTACAGCGCCACCAGGTCTTCGGGAAGCTCGGCGACCGTTTCTTCGCGTTCGTCGCGACGACGCGCCATCTCGGCCTCGATGTCGGCGATCTCCGCGTCACGCTCGGCGGTGACTGCCGACAGTTCCTCTTGACGCCGGTTGAGGAGCTCGCCTTGTTCCTGCGCGGTGGCCACCGCGGTTTCCTTTTGTTCCATCAGGTCCAGCTGTTGGTCTTCCAGCTCGGACTGCCGACGGGCCAGCGTCTGCAGTTCGTGTTCCAGGCTGGTCAACTCCTTGGGACTGGCTGAACCGGACTGTTGACGTGCGCGGTCCTTGTCGGCCCGGTTGCGGACCTGTTCGATTTCCCGCTCAACCCGCGCGATGTCGCGGTCGAGATCGTAGGCGGCGGCCTCGGTTTGGGCCTGTGTGTCCGTCGCGGCGTTGACCATTTTGGTCAATTCTGCGACGGAGGTCTCCTGCGGCAGGTGAGTGCGCCGATGTGTCAACTGGTTCAGTGCCGTGTCGATCTGCTGCAGGGTCAACAATCGGCGTTGGTCGGCCGGGTCGGCTTGCACACGCGCTCCTAGCTGTGTAGTTGTCGATAAGTCCGTCGAGGCGACGTGCATCCCCCACGGATCGGTGTTGCGGTTACTCACCACGGTATCGACGTCGAAGGCATCCCGCACCTGCGCGGCCACCAGATCCAGCCACGGCTGTTCGGTGGCCCAGTGCGCCGCATCGATCAACGCCGGAGAGTCGTCCTCGATGTACTCCCCCGCGACGTGGTGGCGAAGGTCGGCGGTCAGATACACGTCGGCTCCGGCCGCTCGTGCTTCGGTCAAATACCCGTCGCCGGCGCCGCCGGACACGGCTACGACCTCGATGCGTCGTTCGGGGTCGCCGGCCACACGCAGTCCTGCCGCAGTACCGGGTAGACGCCCCGCGGCGTGCTGCGCGAACTCGGCCAACGTCATCGGTTCGGGCAGGACCCCGACCCGACCGATGCCCCGAGGTCCGTCGTCGATCGGTGACAGCGGACGTAGACCGGTGAGGCCGATCCGTTCGGCCAACGCGTCGGAGACCCCGGGCGAGGCGACGTCGGCGTTGGTGTGTGCAACGTAGAGACCGATTTTCGACTCGATCAGCGTGTGAAGGATTTCTCCTTTGTAATCGGTCGGTGCGATCGAGGAGACCCCCCGCAGTAGGAGCGGATGGTGGGTGACCAACAGCTGGGCACCCACCTCCTTCGCCTGCGCGACCGTCGCCGCGACACAGTCCACGGCGAACAGGACTCGGTCGACTCTCGTCTCGGGACGACCACACACCAGTCCGACACGGTCCCAGTCGGCGGCCCAATCGGGCGGGTATACGGAATCCAGTTTCGCGACGATATCACCGATGGTGTTCATCCGCGCGAGCGTACTTGACCGGCCGTCCCGGAACCGACCAGGTGCCGCGGGTCATCTCATGCCGCGACTCCCATCGCATCGGCCAGGTGCCACACCGAGGTGGCGGACCGGGCCGGGTTTCGCCGGATGATGTCGGTCAGAATGTCATGCGCCAACGGACGGCACCGTATCTCGTTGGGAGCCGCCCGATCCGCCTCCACCATGGCCTCGCCGGCCTCGGCCAGCTGCCCGGTCTGGGTGCATGCGCGCGCGACATCGAGGAAATGGTGAGCGCGGCGCTCCGGCACCAGCGACATCAGCGCATCCTTGTCAATGCGTTCGGCGGTACTGATCGCCTGCCTGCCCTCTCCGAGTTCAACGAGTGCCGCAACCCGGTGCAGCTCCACATTGGTTGGCCCGAAGGACGTCCAGTAGTGGTTGTGTCCGTGCCCTACGAGTCGGGCCGCTCGTTCCGCCGAGGTCAGCAGGTCTCGAGTCGTCGCCGCGTCACCCGACAACGACGCCGCCATCGCTCCCTGCAGCAGCAGGGCTCCGTACACACTCATGGCCGCCGGATCCCGTTGGGCCCGACTACCGATTTCGGACATTATGCCGTGCGCCACCTGGACGTTGAGGTCGAGCGCGGCCTCGAAACGCCCCAGCGATCGCAGGGCGTTCGCGACCCGAGTCGTCGCGATGCCGATGAGAAGCGGATCGTCACATCGTTGGGCGGCGCCGATGGCCCGGTCCGCAGCCAACCAGGCCAACTGGGGTTCGCCGAGTTTCCTCAGCACGGTCGAGGCGATCTGGTACACCTGCGTCAGCAGAGCCGCGGCCTCGGCCCGTCGTTTGTCATCGCGCGCCTGTTCTTCAGCCACCGGCGCGGCTTTCAACAGGCTTATGAGGCTGCGGGCCAACGCCGGGTAGTTCGCCTTCTCGAAGGAAAACCAGGCGTGGGTCACCGATTTACGCAGCTCGTCCAACGGCAGCATGCTGATGGGTGCGGCTTGGAGATACGTTCCCAGGCGCTCGTAACGTTCAAGAGACGCTCGGATGCTGTCGACCTCCACCTGGTCGATGCAGTTGACGACGTCGTTACGCCGTGTCACGTCGCGGCCCATCAGTTGCTGGGTGTCGATCGCCAACGCTTCGGCGATTTCTCCCAGAACCGAGAACTTGTCCAGTCGTCGAACGCCACGCTCCACCTTGTCGACCCAGCTTTTGGATTTACCGATCGCATCGGCGAAAACCTGCTGAGACATTCCACGACGTTGTCGCCAGTACGCGACCCGTCTACCAATCGGCTGATCTGACCACTCCATGTCGACCCCACCGTCTCATTTGGAGTTGCATTGGGTACCAGGCCGCGTTCGCCGGGGGGCGGCGACCTCATTCGGTGATTACCGGGTAACCGTGCCGTGTTGGGGCACGCCTACGTATTTACACCGAGCGCTCACTGGACGCAACGATCAGTTGTGCCACCGGGACACGGCAAAGGGCAAAGGTCGCTCGAAATATCTACATCGAACGTTCTATCCGCCGGGCAACGAGCCAGATCAACGACTCCGCCAACGACGGGCACATCGAACCCCGCAACACGGTGGGACATTACGGCGTTGTCAAGAAACCGACACTCTTTGGAGTGGGACCGGGGTTGCTCAGTAACGCTCGATCTTGGGATGTTCCTCGGGCCGAACCGCGCCACCGGACTCCAAGGTACGGGCGAAGGCCCGGTCCCAGTCCCCGTTGGCGTAGGCCTCCTCCAACGTCGCGTTGATGAACTCGCGCAGCTCCGGCGACTCGTGAGCCATCCCCACCCCGTACGACTCCGTCGTAAACGATTCCTCGGAGATGTAGAACTCATCGGGATACTGCTTGGCGAAACCGTACAGAATCACGTTGTCGGTACTCACCGCATCCACCGAACCCGACCGCAGCGCAGCCGTACAACCGGCGTAATCACGCATCGGGCGCGTCTGGGCGTCGGGGACAAGGCGCTCAATGGTCACACCCGACGTCGACCCGTCGGCGAAACAGACCTTCTTTCCCGCAAGATCCTCAACGTCGTCGACCTTCTCGTCGGAGCGCGTCATAATCGACTGTCCGGCGTTGTAATACGGGCCTGCGAAGTCGACGACCTTTTTCCGCTCCTCCGTAATCGTGTAGGTCGCGATCACGATGTCAACGGTTCCCTCTTTCAGATACCGCTCACGGTTTCCCGACGTCGTCTCGATGAAGTCGAGGTTTTCGCCTTCGGCGGCATACCCGAAAATCCGCTGCGCCAGTATGCGTCCGATCTCGGCGTCGAAACCCTCGATCCGGCCGGTGGCGTCGTCGCGCATGCCGGTCAACGGTTGGTCGAACTTCGATCCGATGACCAGTCGACCCCGATCACGGATCTCTTCGATCTCCTCGGGCAAGTCGTCGGATGCCATGGACATCACGTAGTCCGTCGGAACATCGGTCATGTCGACCGACGTAGCCGCCTGGCAACCGGTCACGACCGGCAACACCAGCGTGAGGAAAGCTGCCAGCGTGAGAATTCGGCGAGAACGCACGATCGGGCCTTTCTGGTGGTCGACGTGGCGGTCACCGGTAGGCGCGAGGGGCCACGCTGTTGAGGGACTCTACGCCGCCGAACCGGGGACGTTTCAACGGCGCTCGCCATAATGCCCGATAACACGACGCTTGGGAACCCGACCCATCCCGTTATTCGAGCGTGACCGGGCACACCGATGCACGGCGCCGCAAGCGCGGACACGGGAATTAAGCTCAAGGCGTGACCACTACGTCCTCGCTGATCATTGAAAAGCCCGGCCTGGTCGACTACCGCGACGCCTGGGAGCTACAGAAGCAGACCCAACAGCAACGGATCGACGACCACATCGACGACACCGTTCTTCTTCTGGAACACCCCAGCGTCTATACGGCCGGTCGACGTACCGAGGCGTGGACCCTTCCGCAAGACGGCACACCCGTCGTGGAGGTCGACCGCGGCGGACAGATCACTTGGCACGGTCCGGGCCAGGTCGTCGGTTACCCGATCGTCAAGCTGAGCAAGCCCATTGACGTTGTCAAATACGTCAGGCGTGTTGAACGGATGCTCATGAACGTGTGCGCTGATTTCGGCGTCGACACCGTTCAGGTCTCCGACCGGACCGGTGTATGGCTGCCCGCCGACGACCGCGGCCCCGAACGTAAGATCGCCGCGCTCGGCGTCCGCGTGCGGTGGGGCGTCACGATGCACGGGTTTGCGCTGAACTGCGACTGCGACATGAGCTTCTTCGACCGCATCGCACCGTGCGCGATCACCGACGCCGGGGTGACCTCGTTGAGCCGTGAACTCGGTCGAGACGTCACCGTCGACGAGGTCATGCCCGTGGTCGAACGACGTCTGCCCGAGATCCTGGAAACCTGAGCGCCCATGGGGGCGTGCGGCCACGGTGCCCGATCGCACGCCCCACGGATCTACGGTGTCAATCGGTGCAGGTCACGGGGAAACAACGTGGCCTCCCGGATGTTGGCCACGCCCAGCAACTGCGCGACAAAGCGTTCCATCCCGATGGCGAAACCACCGTGTGGCGGCATGCCGTGACGGAACACCGACAGGTAGGACTCGTACGGCTCAGTGGACTCACCTCGAGCCGACAGCGCCGCCAGGTAGTCGTCGTAACGATGTAGTCGGCGGCCGCCGGTCACAAGTTCGGTGCCACGAAACAACAGGTCGAACGAGTCGCTGTAGCCAGGCCTTCCTTCCTCGCCTGCGGTGTAAAACGGCCGTTTGGCCATCGGGTAACCGGAAACGATCAGGAAGTCGCTTCCATACTCTTCCAACGCCCACCGCCCGAGAGCCCGTTCATGAGCGGGCGACAGGTCGATCACGCCGACCGGGTCTTCACCCGTTCCCCGCGAAACGATGTCGAGCGCATCGGTGAAGTGGATGTGGGGAGTCGATATCGGATCACTCGGCATCGATATACCTAGATGTTCAAGTTCGCCGGCGCACCTGTCCGCAACCTCCTCCAGCATGGACGTGAGAACACCGCACAGCAACCGCGCCACCTCGACATGCGAGGTGATGAAACCGAACTCCACGTCCAACGACGTGTATTGCGCGAGGTGACGCACCGTGTCGTGTGGTTCGGCGCGAAAAACCGGTCCCACCTCGAACACCCGCTCAAAAACACCGACCAGCGTCTGCTTGTAGAACTGGGGGCTCTGCGCCAGATAGGCACGCTCCCCAAAATAGTCCAGTGCGAACACGTTGGCACCGGACTCCGTGGCCGAACCGACCATCTTCGGCGTGTGAACCTCGACGAAGTCCCGACCGGTCAGGTGCGCCCGGAAACCGGACACCGCAGCGGCCGCAACCGTGAATACCGCCTGTCGGCGCCGATGGCGCAGCGAGATTGGTGCATGGTCGAGCAACGTCGGCAGATTTGCGCGAAGCGCCGGCCGATACAGGTCGAACGGCGGTGACTCGGCCTCGCTCAAGACTCGCAATTGCGGCCGTGTCAACTCGACCCCGCCGGGAACGGCCTCGGCGGCCACCACTCGGCCCGTCACTTCGACGACGCTCTCCTCGGAGAAAGCCGCCAACCGCTCCCGCAGAAGTGGCTCGGTCACCACAACCTGCGACAGACCACGGCGGTCGCGCACGATCGCAAACGTCACAGACTTCAACTGCCGTCGGCGATGCAGCCAACCACAGATTCGGACTCGCTCGCCGACGCAACCGGACAGTTGTTCCGACAACACCCTCGGCGGGCGATCGGAGGCCGCGGGGCTCGGCGAGACAGTGGAACTGAACATGTGTTTCGACACCTCCTCGGTTTGAATACAAACCCCGGAGGTGTGGGCGATCGGGATATCGCGGTGCCACCACACCTTCGCCCGGCACTGGCGGTGCCGAGCCTCGTTCGTCGCTCGTATCGTGAGCCAATCGGCGGGTTCTACTGGGGCGTACACCCGTTCTTCCCGCGGTCCGCTCGACCATGCGAGCTGTGGCAGTGTCTTCGCGCCCACCGTCATGTCCCGCCTTCACAGCTACCGGCGAGTCTCTCGTTCATGCGGTTCGTGGACGCTACTCGTCTCCCAACGACCGTTGATTGTCATGGTAATCGAGCACCGTGACCGGCTGCGAGTGGTTTTCCCGGCCTTTCACACCCCGAATCTCCCGCAACGTCTCTCCGGGGGAGGTCGGAACAGGTCGAGACGAAATCAGTGCCGCGCGTCGACGAACGTCAACAGAGTGTGCGGCTTGTCGACGACGACCGACGCCGGCGGCTTCAACGGTTTACGAGTCAGGACGGCCGTCGGCGTGAAGTCGACCTGTCGGTGCCGTCGGCTCCAGGTCGAGAGCACGTGCCGCAGACGTTCGACCAGCGCGTCCCTCCCCCGACCGTGGCAACGCACACCGAGATAGACGCCCCGTTCGGTCCTCCGGTAGACCAGTCGGGCGAAGGAACCACTGTCGACGACTCCCGACACGGCACCGAAAGCGGCATGCTCGTCACGGCGATCGACCACCCGCCGATAACCCGGTTCACCGACGGCCAACATGAGGTCGAGCGCGTTCACGCGATCAAACGGTCTCAACGGTTCGTCGAGCCACCATTCGGACGACGGGCCGGCCAAAACGTCGGCAAGGTCGCCCGCCGGACTCTGGTCGGCGTCGCGGTAGGCCACCGTAATCGCGTTCAACACCTCGACCGACTCTGTGAACGCGCCAATACCGCGCACCGGAATGAACCCGCACGGCTCCATGGAGTCACCGATCAAACGGCCGTCCCGTTCGACCATGCCCATGGCCCGCTGCATGCCCCGAAACGCCAGGGGAAGCGCCACCCGCCCACCGGGCCGCAACTGTTCCCACCAGGCTGCCGGCACGTCACCGACACCGACGGTGGCAATGATGCGGTCAAAGGGGGCGCCGTTCACCCAGCCACGTTCACCGTCCCCGCGGCCGACGGTCACGCCCGCATGGCCGACCGCCGACAAACCCCGTCGCGCCCGTTCGACGATGTCGTCATCGAGGTCCACGGTGTATACGGCGCCTTCGGGCCCCACCAGCTCCGACAGAAGCGCCGCGTTGTACCCGGTACCGGCCCCGATCTCCAGAACCCGGTGGCCCGGACGAACCCTCAACTGTTCCAGTTGAATCGCCACCATCGCCGGCTGTGAACACGAGCTCAGCGGCCTACCCGATGAGTCGGATTTGGTGACGACCACCTCGTCGCGGTATTCGTCGGCCTCCGGCACGAACACGTGCCTGGGAACGGTCCGCATCACGCGCGCCACCGGGGCTGAACGGATGGCGCCGTGATCTTCCAGCTCCTCGACCAACCGTGCACGTCTTCTGCGTGTGATTCGGTTGTCCAACGACATCGAGACCCCCGACCAAGGCTAGTGCTTTCCCCGTCGATCGTGTAGCCCGCGCGACCATCCGTATCCGTCTCCGGACACGACATCGGCCGGACCGATGTGTCGGTCCGGCCGATGTAACAGGCGGTTTAGTCGAACGGGTTCAGCGTGGCGTCGGAACGGGACTGGCCGTCACCGGGGCTCAAGTCGACCAGGGGGTCGCCCATCAGGTCACCGCCCGTTGCAGGTCCGGTGGCGGCGGTGTCGTCCCCCGACGGAGCCGTGGTGTCGTCACCGGTTGCCGCCGTGTTGTCGTCGTAGACGTACGTTTCGTCCATCATGCCGTCGCCATCGGTGTCAAACTGGACCTCGTCGGCCACACCATCGCCGTCGGTGTCCACCTCCAGCGCATCGATAAGCCCGTCACCGTCAAAGTCGTACGCAACGGTTTCGACACCGTCCTCGTCCGTGTGGGTGTAGGTGGCGCTGCCGTCCTCATAGGTTTCGGTCTCGTACTCGTCGCCTTGACCGTCGCCGTCGAAGTCGATCCACGGTTCGTCGCTCATCGTGTCCTCACATTGTTTATCGGTTGAAGCAAGGCCTGTACCGTATGCGGCCCACCGTTATCGAACATCCCGGATCTGTGCCACATGGCCGGTGGCGACACGTCAGGACGCCCGTGGGCGAGGCGGAAGCGGTTCGGCGGTCAATCTCGGCCGGTCACTGGACACCGGCCGATGGGCCGGTTTCCGATCGAGTTCCGCCAGCGCCACCTCGACCGCCTTCCGCAGTTGCGGGTCATCGTCGGCGGTGTGCGGCGGATACTCGATCTCGATGTCGGGCACCGCGCCGAAGTTCTCCACATTCCACTTCACGTCGTCGAAATGGAGCGCGAACTCCGGTTGCGACAGAAAAGTGTTGTCCGACAGGCCCGCACGGTGCGTATAGCCGATGACGCCGCCCCACGTCCGTGTGCCGACCAGCGGCCCCAGCTTCAACAGCTTGAACGTGTGGCAGAAAATGTCTCCGTCGGAGCCCGCCAGCTCGTTCGTCAGAGCCACCATGGGCCCCGCCGGGCTCTCGGACGGATACGGCTCCGGGGAGCCCCAGCGCGGGAAACTGTAGGCGAGCCGCCGCCGTGCCAGCTTCTCGATCAACAGGGACGAGACGTGCCCGCCTCCGTTGTATCGAACGTCCACCAACAAACCCGGTCGGTCGTACTCGTTCAGGAAACCGCGATGGAATTCGGCGTAGCCCGTCGGGCCCATGTCGGGAATGTGGATGTACCCGATTCGGCCATCGGAGGCGGCGTGAACCGCCGCCCGGTTGCCGTCCACCCATTCCCGGTAACGCAGTGCGGTCTCATCGGTCAACGGACGCACGACCGCGGTGTGAGGTTCGGCGTCACCACGGCGCAGCAGCAAGCGAACCTCCTGATCGGCGAGATTGACCAGCCGCCGGCCGATCGTCTCGCCGGTGGCGGCTCCCACCGGTTGACCGTTGACCGCCAACACCACGTCGCCGACGCGCACATCGACCCCGGGGCGGTTCAACGGCGAGGTCGCGTCCGGCCGCCATATGTCACCGCGCAGGATCTTGTCGATCCGGTACCGTCCGCTCTCGTCCGATGAGAAGTCCGCACCCAGATAGCCCTGTCCGTAATGAGGCCCGATCCGGGGGTCACCGGGCACCTCGTAGACGTGTGAGGTGCCCAGTTCACCGTTCATCTCCCACATAAGGTCAGAAAGTTCCGCACGCGTCGACACCTGCTCGACCATCGGGGCGTAACGCTCGTAAACGCCGTCCCAGTCGACGCCGGACATGTCCTCGGTCCAGAAATGGTCTTTGAGTAGACGCCAGGCTTCGCGGAACATCTGCGGCCATTCCAGTTCCGGCCGCACGGAGACCTTCAACCGATCGAGGTCGATCCACCCCGAATCACGGTTGGTCTCGGAGGTATCCGGAGCCTTCTCGTCGGCCTTGACGACCCTCAGACGGTCTCCACACCGGTAGACCATGGTCTTTCCGTCGGGGGTGAGCACGGCGTCGTCGAGAGCATCGACGACCCGATCAACCTTTCCCGTCGACAGGTCGACGGCACTGAGCCAACCGTGTTCCCCCGCCTGCTCCTGCGACGGGCGAGTGCCCTCCGGCAACGATGAAAGCACCAGGACCTTCCCCGGTGCTCCTACAACCTGGCGGTAATTGCCGTCGGGAACCGGTATCGGAACGATTCGGTCGGTGATCCCGGCCACCTCGATGCCGGGCGTGGCGTCGGTGTCGGTGTCGGTCGAAGATGCATCGTCCGACTTCTCGTCGCTCTGCCCATTCTCGCTCTCGGCGGTCGGCACCAGGGGCGCCGGCTGCGGCACGAACGGCACCGACACATCCGCGCGCAACGCGATCGCGTAAGGCCGAGTCCCGAACGGAAAGCCCAGGTCGAAGTGGAGCGCGTCGTACACCGGATTGAACTCACGATGTCCGATGAAATACAGGTACCGTCCCTCCGGGTCGAACGCCGGATTGCCGTCACGCAGCACCCGGTCGGCGGCGACGGTGACGGCTCCGGAGGCCAGTTCGACCAGACGAATTCCCGAAACCGGCGGAGAACCGGCCACGGTGACCCCCTCCGCGCACGCGTAGGCCACCCATCGACCGTCTGGCGAGAACACCGGGCCCGATATCCCGCCCTCTCCTCCGGAGTCGAGGAGCGTCACCGTGCCCTCGGCGGCGAGGTCGACCAGCAACAACTCGTTGCGGTGGTTCGCTATGACCACCTTCTGGTCGACCGGGGATGCGACCAGTTCCAGTGCCCGCCCGACGTCCAGGTGCTCCAACACGCGGGGCTCTACATCGTCGGCGGTGTCCAGCACCACGACCGATTCGCTCGGTCCGACCTCGGAGGCGACCGCCGCCAGTTTCCGTCCACCGGCCAGCCAACTCAACAGCCGGTATCGAGTCCCGTCGGTCCGGCCGTGTTGAATCGTCGGCCCCTCCCAGTTTCCGAAGCTGAACGCCTTGCCACGACTGGTCACGGCCAGCTGCGACCCGTCCGGTGATATGTCGTAGGAGTGCAGGTGGGAACCGGGGTCGACGAATCGTCGGGCACGTTGGGTCCTTGTCACCCCGATGGAAAGGTCGAGCCGACGTGGCTCGTCCTCGGCGGGGTCGAGCAGGTACAGCGACCCTCCGCAGTGGTATACGAGTCGGCTTCCGTCCCCCGACAACGACCGTGCGTAGAACCGGTCGTGGTCGGAGTGGCGACGTAGCCGCGTTCCGTCGAACCGGCACGAGTACACGTTCCCGTAGCCTTCGTGGTCGGACAGGAAGTACACGCGGTCGTCGATGATGTGAGGGCGACCGAGGTTGCCGTCGAGATCGATGAGCTTCTCGAATCCACCCGATCCCGTATCGATCCACAGTTGTCCCGACGTGCCACCGCGGTAACGCTTCCAGTGCGCGAAGTCGCGCCAATACTCACGCCCGACGACACGTACGCCGTCGGTGCCCATCGAGATGGACGAAGCCCGCCCCAACCCCAGCTGGTGAGATTCTCCCCCGTCCACACCCACCCGACGCAACCGTGTCTCGACGGGGTTGGGCGTTTCCATGTTGCTGGCGTACACGATGGACCTGCCGTCGGCGGTCCACGCGGCGACGTTGCACGTCGTCGCCGCCTCATAGGTCAATCGGGTGGCCTGTCCCCCCGCCGCCGGGGTCACGTAGACCTCCGCCGGTCCCTCTTCCGCTCCGGTGTAGGCGATCAGGGTTCCGTCGGGACTGATGCGAGGGTCGCGTGCTGCGGCAACGCCGGCCGACAGGCGGGAGGCCGTACCGCCGTCAGCCGACACCCGCCACAAGTCGTCTTCGGCAACGAAAACAACGGTGTCACCCGAGATGGCGGGAAAACGTGGGTATCCGGTGGTCATATCCGTCCTGGAGTGGTGGGGATCTGGGACTGTGTCCCGTCAATCTAGACCGTCACCCTCGGTGCTTGCAGGGGTGAGCCTTTGCGCTCCGACGAGCGTCAAGGGTGATTGCCCCCACGACCCGAACACACCGCAACGGTGGACGCGTAGGCTCAAGGTGTGAGTGTCGTACAGCCCGAAGGCCGCCGGATGCTTCGTATCGAAGCCCGCAACGCCGCCACGCCCATTGAACGCAAACCCTCTTGGATCAAGGTGAAAGCCAAGATGGGACCCGAATATCGGGACATGCGCAGTCTTGTCGACCGCGAAGGCTTGAACACCGTGTGTCAAGAAGCCGGTTGTCCCAATATTTACGAATGCTGGGAGGACCGCGAGGCCACCTTCCTCATCGGCGGGGACCAATGCACAAGGCGTTGCGACTTCTGCCAGATCGATACCGGGAAACCCAAAGCCCTCGACCGTGACGAACCCCGCAGGGTTGCCGAATCCGTCAAGACGATGGGACTGAAGTACGCGACCGTGACCGGTGTGGCACGCGACGACCTCGACGACGGGGGCGCGTGGCTGTACGCCGAGACGGTCCGGCAGATCCATCGGGAACTGCCCGGCTGCGGTGTCGAGCTTCTCATCCCCGACTTCAACGCGGACCCCGATCAACTGAACGAGGTCTTCGGTTCACGTCCGGAGGTGTTGGCGCACAACGTCGAGACCGTCCCGCGCATCTTCAAACGGATTCGTCCTGCCTTCACCTACGAACGGTCCCTGTCGGTGATCACGAAGGCCCGTGAGGTCGGCCTGGTCACCAAGTCCAACCTGATCCTGGGGATGGGTGAAACACCCGAAGAGGTGTCGCAGGCGCTTCGTGATCTTCACGGGGCCGGTTGTGAGCTCATCACGATCACCCAGTATCTGCGTCCGACTCCTCGGCACCACCCGGTGGACCGGTGGGTCAAGCCCGAGGAGTTCGTGGAGTTCGCGGCCGAAGCCGAAAAGATCGGTTTCGCGGGTGTCATGAGCGGGCCGCTGGTTCGCTCCTCGTATCGGGCGGGGCGCCTGTATCAGCAGGCTAAAGAAGCTCGCCAACCCGCGTAGCATCGCACCGGCGAGCGGGGAAACCCGGTCGCCGGTCGGTGCCGTTTCGCGCCGATTAAGCTTGGTCTATGGCAAAAGAGCAGGAACCGGCGGGCTTCGGCGCCCGCCTGAAGCAGATCGGTCTGGCGTTTTCGTTCACGGCGAAACGTGATAAGTGGTTCTTGCCTCTGGTGATACTGGCGGCTCTGGTTCCGATCGGTCTGGCAATCAACTACGCGTTGCTCCTCGACGGAAGTTGGCTGTTTCTCATCGGGGCGGTGTTCCTGTCCTTCCTTCTGATGCTGATCGTGCTGAACTGGCGAACCAGCAAGCTCGTCATGGACCAGTCGGTGGGACAGGTGGGAGCCGCCTACGCCGTCGTCGACACCATGCGCGGATGGTTCATCACTCCGGGCGTCGCCGTGTCGGCGCAACAGGACATGGTGCACCGCGCGGTAGGCAAGCCGGGTGTCGTGTTGCTGGCCGAGGGCGGCAGCCCACGGTTGCGCAACCTGCTGAACCAGGAAAAGAAAAAGCTGTCGCGCGTGGTCGGCTCCACACCGATCTACGATTTCACCGTCGGTGAGGAGGAGGGCCAGCTGAGCCTGCGCAAATTGCGCAAGACGCTCACCGGGTTGCCTCGCAACATCAAGGCCCCTCAGGCCAACGACCTGCACCGTCGATTGACCGCATTGCGGTCGACGACCCCGATGCCCAAGGGCCCCGTGCCCCAGAACATGAAACCGCCCAAGGGCGCGCGTAAGGCCATGCGGGGTCGTTAAGAACCACTCGTGGTCCGTTGTCGGGCCACGATCGAGCCCGCAGCCAGATCGTGGAGACCACGCCGGTTCGGGTCGACGAAAACCGTGAGAACGGGAAGGACCAGAGCCAGCAGCAACCCGCGCAGGGCCGCACGCCACAGTCCCAGGCGCCTACCGTCGTGGAACCCCACGCAGTGGATGCGCAGTAGCCGCATCCCGGGCGTCTGACTGGAAATGCTGAGGAAGAACGCGTACTCGAGGGCCAGAATCAGCGACGGCCACACCTGCTCGGGGCCGAACAACGCGTCCGGTTGTGTCGTCGCCAACGCACCGATTCGTACGAGGCCCCCGGCGATCAGCAGGCACAACAGCCAATCCGCCAGCAGCGCGAGGAAGCGTTGCCCGAGCCCGGCCGGTCCGACGTCGTGGATGTCATCGTCACTGACCGCAGTCTCACCTGTCGTCATGGAAGTAAGCCTAAACGGCGGGTTTTGGGTCGGTTCCACCGCGCGCGAGTGGCCGTCGATGTCAACATTTTGTCGTGTAACACGCCGGAAACAGTGGGGACACGCTGAAGCAACCGCCTGCTCATAGGCTCGCCCCCAGGCATGATCATTACGAAATGGGGATCCGCAGTGTTCAAGGACACCGATCAACTACTGGGCTACATCAAGGACAACGACGTCAAGTTCGTCGACATCCGGTTCTGCGACCTCCCCGGGGTGATGCAACATTTCAACATCCCCGCGGAGGCGTTCGATGCGTCGGTGATCGACGAAGGGCTCGGCTTTGACGGGTCGTCCATCCGTGGGTTTCAGGAGATTCACGAGTCGGACATGCTGCTGCTGCCCGATGTCACGACCGCGTTCATCGACCCGTTTCGGACCTCCAAAACGATCGCTTTGAACTTCTTCATCCACGACCCGTTCACCCGTGAGCCGTACAGCCGCGATCCCCGGAACGTGGCCAAGAAGGCCGAGGAGTATCTGGCGTCGTCGGGTATAGCCGACACCGCTTACTTCGGTGCCGAGGCCGAGTTCTACATCTTTGACGACATTCGGTTCGACACTGCCACACAGCACGGGTTTTACTACATCGATTCCCTCGAGGGTGCGTGGAACTCCGGTCGGATCGAAGAGGGCGGTAACCGCGGTTACAAACCCAAACAGAAGGGCGGGTATTTCCCGGTGCCGCCGGTGGATCACTTCGCGGACCTGCGGGACGGCATCGTGCGCACGTTGATCGACACCGGTTTCAGCGTCGAGCGGTCACACCACGAGGTGGGGACGGCGGGGCAGATGGAGATCAACTACCGCTTCAACACGCTGTTGGCCGCCGGTGACGAAGTCCAGCTGTTCAAGTACATCGTGAAAAACGAGGCGTGGGCGGCGGGTAAGACCGCCACGTTCATGCCGAAACCGCTGTTCGGTGACAACGGCTCGGGAATGCACACGCACCAAAGTCTCCAGCAGAACGGCGAGCCGTTGTTCTACGACGAGACCGGTTACGCGGGCCTGTCCGACATGGCCCGTTGGTACATCGGAGGGCTCTTGACCCACGCTCCGTCGCTGCTGGCGTTCACGAACCCGACGGTGAACTCGTTCCGCCGACTCGTGCCCGGCTTCGAAGCGCCGATCAACCTCGTCTATTCCCAGCGGAACCGCTCGGCCTGTACGCGTATCCCCGTCACGGGGACCAACCCGAAGGCCAAGCGGGTCGAGTTCCGGGTTCCCGACCCTTCGGGTAACCCCTATCTGGCGTTTTCGGCGATGTTGATGGCGGGGTTGGACGGCATCAAGAACAAGACCGAGCCGCCCGAGCCCATCGACAAGGACCTTTACGAACTGGGGCCGGAAGAGTATGAGGAGATCGCCCGCGTACCCGGTTCGCTCCCCGAGGCTTTGGACAGGCTCGAGGCCGACCACGATTTCCTTCTCGACGGCGACGTCTTCACCGGGGACCTGATCGAGACGTGGATCGATTACAAGCGCACCAACGAGATCGACCCGATTCGGGTCCGCCCGACTCCGCACGAGTTCGAGTTGTACTTCGACGTTTGATCGACCCACGGACTCGGCGGTGGAGAGCGGGTGTCGACCGCTCTCCACCGCCGTTTGTTCGCCTGTCGACGGGTCAGGAGGCAGGTCATGTGTGGGGCGAGCCTCCCTTTCACGAAGAACGAGTCGTATATCTGAGCGATGTCCACCCGAACCGCCGTCGCCATGTGCCCACGGGCGGCAGTAGTATCCGGCGATGAGCATTGCCCCCTCGGTTACCCGGCCCCGGTTGCGCGCTGTCGGCCGGTGGAGTCTCGTCGTCGTATTCGTCATCGTCATCGTGGCGTCGGTGACCGTCGGCGTCGTGTCGAGGCAGGCCCACCCCCAGGTCGACGGGGAGATCGAACTGCCCGGTTTGTCGGCTCCGGTCGAGGTGGTCCGGGACGAGTGGGGCGTCCCGCAGGTGTACGCGGACACGGCTCACGATCTGTTCGCCGCTCAGGGTTACCTCCATGCTCAGGATCGGTTCTTCGAGATGGATTTCCGTCGGCATGTGACCGCCGGCCGCTTGTCGGAGTTGTTCGGTCCCGATCAGGTCGCCACGGACACCTCGATTCGAACCATGGGTTGGCGTCGCGTCGCCGAAGCCGAATGGGACCGGCTGGATCCGGCGACGCGCGGGTACTTCAACGCCTACGCCGAGGGTGTGAACGCCTATCTCGCCGGGAAATCTCCCGGTGACATCGCGTTGGAGTACACGTTGTTGGGTTTCACCGGCCTGGATTACCAGGTACGCGAGTGGAGCCCGATCGACGGGTTGACGTGGTTGAAGGCGATGGCGTGGGATTTGAAGGGCAACTACTCCGCCGAGCTTGATCGAGCCCGGCTGGCGGGGGCGGGTTTCTCTGCCGAGCAGATCTCTCAGTTGTGGCCGGAGTATCCGGCCGACGAGCATCTGCCGATCGTGCCCGAGGGAACGGTCGTCGACGGCGAGTTCACCACCGATGCCCAGCCGACGTCGTCGTGGGCCACTGTCGACGTCGACCTCACCGATGTGTTGCAGCGCACAAGTGCGGCCACGGAGTCGGTCTCGGCGGTGCTGGGGCCGGAACGGGCCGAAGGAGTCGGCTCCAATTCCTGGGTCGTGTCCGGTGAGATGACCGATACGGGCGCGCCGTTGTTGGCCAACGATCCGCACCTGGGCGCTGCCATGCCGTCGGTGTGGTACCAAATGGGGTTGCACTGCCGTGACGTCGGCGACGACTGTCCGTTCGCCGTCACCGGTTTCGGTTTTTCGGGCGTACCGGGCATCATGATCGGCCACAACGCCTCCATGGCCTGGGGTTTCACCAACCTGGGGCCGGACGTGACGGACTTTTACGTGGAGAGAATCGAGAACGATTCCTACCTCGTCGACGGCGAATGGCGCCCCATGAAGGTCGAGACCGAGGTGATCGCGGTCGCCGGCGCCGAACCGGTGGAAATACGAATTCGGTCGACGGAGCACGGCCCGATCATGTCCGACAACGACGCCGCCCTGGCACAACTGGCCGAGGAGACGGGTACGAGTCAGGAGGCCAACGGCGACGGTACCGGTTATGCGCTGGCTCTGCAGTGGACTGCGCTGGAACCGGGCAACACCGCCGACGCCATCTTCGCGTTGAACACCGCGCAGGATTTCGCCGACTTCCAGGCCGCGGCCTCGCAGTTCGAGGTGCCCGCTCAAAACCTGATCTACGCTGACAGAGACGGAACGATCGCGTATCAAGCGCCCGGCCGCATCCCGATCCGCGGTAACGGGGATGGAACGTTCCCGGCCCCGGGGTGGGATTCGTCGTACAACTGGGAGGGGTACATCCCGTTTTCGGAACTGCCCAGTGTGGTCAATCCCGACGAGGGTTTTATCGTCACCGCCAACAACGCCGTCGTCGACGAGCAGTATCCGTACCTGTTGACGAAAGACTGGGCATACGGGTACCGCAGTCAACGTATTCGGGACATGATCACTTCAGCCGAGCAGCCGATCACGGCCGAGTCGACCCTCGACATGCTGATGGATTCGGCCAACGAGGGTGCCGTTCCGGTCTTGGACGCCCTCCAGGCCCTGCCATCCGGTGACCTGCCCGAGGCTTTTTCGCTGCTCGACGACTGGGACCTTCAACAAGACGCCTCATCGGCTCCGGCGGCCCTGTACAACGCGACCTGGAAACACCTGCTGTCGTTGACGTTCGACGAGCTGCCGGACGGTTCTCAGCCCGGTGGAGGCGAGCGGTGGGCACGCGTCATGGCCGACCTACTCACCACACCGGACAGCCCGTGGTGGGACCGTGCCGACACCGACGAGGTCGAAACGCGCGACGACATCCTGTTGTCGTCAGCGCACGCGGCCACGGCGGAACTCGAGGATGCTCAGGGAACCGACTTCACAGCGTGGCGTTGGGGCGCAATGCACACCTTGACGGTCACCCACCAGTCGCTGGGATCCAGCGGGATCGCTCTGATGGAGCAGATTTTCAACTCCAAGACCGTCGAGTCCGGTGGCGGGACGGGCCTGGTGAACGCCACGGGCTGGGACGCGGCGGCCGGCTACGAGGTCACGACGGTCCCATCCATGCGGATGATCGTGGACCTCAACGACTTCGACCAATCACAGTGGATCAACTTGACCGGAAACTCCGGACACCCGTTCCACCGCAACCATGCCGACCAACTACCGTACTGGCGCGACGGCCTGCTGCTGCCCATGGTGTGGTCGCGGTCGGCCGTCGACGAGGCGGGCCGCAACACGGTGACATTCCACCCGTGACGGCTATTCCCCGTAGAAGACGCGTTCGCTGATCTGGTGGGCGTGGCGGGCCGTCCGCAGGTACGAGTCCAGGAAGCTGCCGGGCTCGTCGTCTTCGCGAAGCACCGCCAGCATCAACGACAGATCCCTGCCGGGACCGGGAAGCTGGTCCGACGGCTTACCGGCGGCCAACGTCAACGCGTCCCGCGCCCGTGACGCGTTGATCCATGCCTGCCGCAGTTCGGCCGCGTCGTCACCGGCGATCAGTCCGGCTTCGACCGCCGCGGCCAGCGCCGACAACGTCGACGTGGTCCGAAGAGCCGGTATCGCGTCCGCATGCTGAAGCTGCAACATCTGCACCGCCCATTCCACGTCCGTCAAACCACCGGGCCCCAGTTTCACGTGCCGGTACCGGTCGGCACCTCGTGGAAGTCGTTCGGTATCGACACGTGCCTTGACCCGTCGCAGTTCGATCAACTGCTTCGCGTCCAGCCCTCCTGCGGGGTAGCGAATGGGCGCGATCAGTTCGATGAAACGTTCGGCGACGCCCAGGTCCCCGGCGACGTGCCGTGCCCGTACCAGCGCCTGCCCCTCCCACGGCCTTGACCAGCGTTCGTAGTAGCGCCGATAGGCTTCGACGCTGCGAATGAGCGGGCCTTGACGTCCCTCCGGACGCAAATCCACGTCCAACCGCATGGCCGGTTCGTGCGCCGGAATCGACAACAGTCGCCGCATCAGCTCGATGGCGGCGACCGCCTCCTCGGTCTTGTCACCGTCATGAACGAATAGAACGTCCGCGTCGGAGGCGTACGACGTTTCACGACCCCCCAGCCTGCCCATCCCGATCACCGTGATCTTGGCAGCGCACCCCTGTGCTCGAGCGGCGATACCCAACACGGTGTCGATGACGGCGTCGGCGACGTCCGACAGGGCATGACCCGTTTCGACGATGTCGAGATGCCCCAGGATGTCGGCGCACGCGATACGCAGCAGCTCCCTCCGTCGAATCGATCGCACCGCGGAAACGGCCTTGTCGGGTTCGGTGTGACGTGCGGCGGCGGCCGCCATCCCCTCCTTCAGATCCTCAAGGTCGCGGGGCCGCAGATGACCGTCGTCGGACAGGAGCCGGAACGCCGCCGGGTCGCGCAGCAACAGGTCCGTGATGTAACGAGACGTGGCGAGAATCCTGGCCAGTCGGAGGCTGGTCGGTCCACCGTCGCGCATGACACGTAGGTACCAGTCGGTGCGTCCCAGTCGCTCGGAGACCTTTCGGTACGCCAGTAGTCCACGGTCCGGCTCGGGCGCGTCGGCGAACTCGCCCAACAGAACCGGGAGCAGAGTCCGTTGAATCGCGGCGGTGCGGGACACACCCGAAATCAAGGTGGAGATGTGACGCAAAGCCTTCTCGGGGTCGGCGAACCCCAACGCCTCCAGGCGTGTCCGTGCCGCATCGGGAGTCAGGCGAAGCCCCTGCGAGGGCACCTCGGCAACGGCGTCGAGCAACGGTCGGTAGAAGAGCTTCTCGTGAAGCCGCCGCGCGGTACCGGCGTACCGGCGCCAATCCCTGTTGAACCCCTCGGTGTCGCGATACCCCAGACCGCGGGCAAGCCAGTGGAGCGGCTCCGGGTCGGCCGGAATCGAGTGGGTGCGGCGCAGTTTCTGCAACTGCAGTCGGTGTTCCACGACCCGAAGCCACCGGTAGGTTTCGTGGAGCGACTCCCCGTCGCGGCGTGCCAGGTAACCGCCGCCGATCAGAGCGTCGAGCGCCTCCAAGGTCCCGGTGACCCGAAGAGCCGGGTCGCTCCTACCGTGGACCAGTTGCAACAGTTGCACGGCGAACTCGATGTCGCGTAGACCGCCGCGGCCCAGTTTGATCTCCCGTTCGGCGTCGTCACCGGGAAGCTCGGCGACGACACGTCGTCGCATGGCGCGTATCTCGTTGAGCACCTCCCCGGTGTCGGCGGTGTCCCACACCAGGGGGGAGACCTTGTCCATCCATCCGTTGCCCAGCAATGCGTCCCCCGCGGCGGGTCGCGCCTTCACGAGGGCCTGAAATTCCCAGGTGTGTGCCCAGCGGCGGTAGTAAGCGAGATAGCTGTCGATAGTCCTCACCAGTGCGCCGCTACGTCCCTCGGGGCGCAGTCCGGCGTCCACGGGCCAGGCGACGGCCGCGCAGATCGACATCATGCGTACGGCCCACTGTGTCGCGACCGTGAGGTTGCCGTCGGCGACGAAGAGCACGTCGACGTCGCTGACATAGTTCAGTTCGCGAGCACCGCATTTGCCCATCGCGATCACGGCCAACCGCGTGTCGCCGTCGCAGGGTTGCTCGGTGCGTGCGATACGAACTGCGGCACGAAGTGTGGCATCGGCGAGATCGGACAGACGGTGGGAGACGTCGAGGACGTCCAACCCGCTGACGAGGTCAAGCGCGCAGATCCGCAGCAGTTGACCACGGTAGGCCGCTCTCAGGGCGGCGACACCGGCCGCCTCGTCCAGTTCGGTCAGGTCCAGATGGTCGTGGGTGAGGTACCGCCACGAGCCCGGGTGAGCGATCAGGTGGTCGCCCAGGGCCTCGGAGGCGGCCAGGACCGCCTTGATCCGCTTGTCGAGTTGAGCGTCCTCGGCCATAACGGTTCGGGCTTCGGCGTCGGCTTCCAACAGTCGCGTCAGTTGACGCCGGGACAGTGCGCTCATACGCCGGTCAACCGTCCAGAAGGGGCAACGGTGTACCGGCCATGCGTCCCGTTGCCAAGCCCGCGAACCGCTCGATCACGGGCCGCCACGTGTCCGCGATGTAATCACCGATCCCGTCTACACGTTGGACGAGAGCCTCGTCACCGCCCAGGGCACGCACCATGTCACCGTCGAGTTCCATGTGGGACTGCACGCCCCAGGCTCGCGGACCGATACGGAAGGCATCGGGCGCTCCGTGAGGAGATGCCGCCAGCGACAACGCCGATCCGGGCAAAGCGGTGAGTTCCTCATGCCGCCAAGCGACCACGTCGATGGTCATCGGTGCCGTCCCGAACAGCGGGTCGTCGGAAGCCGCGTCGCGTCGCGCCAACATGCGGGGCCCGGGCGCAAACGTCTCGACCGGACCGACGGCCCCGCCGAACTCGACGGCCAGCAGCCGGGCCGACGAACAGATCGCCAGCGTCGGCGTGGCGTCGGCCACCGCCCGTCCCAGCAGGCCGGCCAGGTCCCCCGACCACGGCGACCCACGGCCGCCGCCCAGCGCCACAAGCGCCTCGTGTTCACCGACCGATTCGGGTATCGAGGCGCCCTCGTGCGGTCGCAGTACGACCGGTTCCACCCCCGCCGACTCCAGCCAGTCACCCAATCGACCAAGGTGCCAGGTCGGCGCGTTCTCGATTACCAGTGCAGTAGCCATCCCGTCGAGAATAGTCGCCGCCTCCGCCGGCCCGGCCGGCCACGGCACACCCGGTGGTCCTGCCCTCTCGAGACCGTAGGCTCGGGTCATGACCCCACACGTGACGCGCCCTCGCGCAGTGAAACCCGGCGACATCGTCCGCATCGTGGCTCCCTCCGGGCCGGTTGATCGCGACCGTGCGGCACCGGGGGTGGCGTTGCTGAAGCGGTGGGGACTCGAGGTGCAGGTCTCCGACCGGGTGTACGACCGCCACGGTTTCCTCGCCGGCGACGACGAGGCACGCGCACGGGAGTTCAACGACGCTCTCGCCGACCCCGAGGTGAAGGGGATCTTCTGCGCCAGAGGCGGATACGGTGTGAGTCGGATCGTCGACCGCATCGATTTCGCAGCCGCCCGCGCGCATCCCAAACCGGTCGTCGGATACAGCGACATCACGGTGATACATCAGGGGCTGTACCGGTACGCGCGCATGGCCGGTGTGCACGGTCCGGTCTTGACGACGTTCCACTCCGACCACGACACCGAAACCGCGGAGCACCTGAAACAGGCCGTCATGTCGACCGCGCCGGTAGAGGTACGGCGGGTCGTGACCGAGACCACGGCGTCATTGACACAAGGGGCTTCCGTGACCGGGCCGCTGCTGGGCGGGAACCTGTCGCTGGTCGTGGACGCGGTCGGAACCGGCACCCACCTCGACTATCGCGGCGCGATCGTACTCCTGGAGGAGATCGGCGAGGAGCCTTACCGAGTCGACCGCATGTTGACGCAGTTGCTGCGCAGCGGCTCGTTCGACGGCGTGGCCGGTTTCGCTCTGGGCCAGTACACCGCTTGCGACGACAACGGGTGGGGCGTCGACATCACCACGGTCCTAGCCGATCGTCTGGGTCCGCTGGACGTGCCGATCCTGGGTGGCCTCCCGCTTGGGCACGGCGACAATCCACGATCGGTCCCCTTGGGGACGCAGGCCACATTGAACCCGACCGGGGGGCTGCTGACCGTCACATCCGCGGTGACCTGAGAACCGCCCTTGCCGCGTCAATCGTTACGTCTACGACTAAAGGTCCCGATACCGATCGAGTTCATAGGCGGTGACCTGTCGTCGGTACTCGTCCCATTCGGCCTGCTTGTTCTTCAGGAAGAAGTCGAAGACGTGCTCGCCCAGGGTCTCGGCGACCAGTTCGGACTCCGACATCGTGTCGATGGCTTCGGCCAGGTTCGCCGGCAGCTGCCGGTACCCGGCAGCCCTGCGTTCCCGATCGGTAAGGCTCCATACGTCGTCTTCGGTACCGGGCGGCAGTTCGTAACCCTCCTCGATGCCGCGCAGTCCCGCGCCCAGGAGGACCGCGAACGCCAGGTATGGGTTGGCGGCCGAGTCCAACGACCTCAGCTCCACTCGCGCAGAGTTGGGTTTGCCGTAAGCCGGAACCCGCACCAGCGCGGAACGGTTTCGGTGTCCCCAGCAGACGTAGGCGGGCGATTCGGTGACCTGGTTCGCCAACGGCATGGGAAACAACCGTTTGTAGGAGTTGACCCACTGGTTGGTGATGGCGGTGTATTCGGGCGCATGCCGTAGCAACCCCGCGATGAAGGCCTTCCCCGTCTTGGACAACTTGATCTCGTCGGCGGGGTCGTGAAATACGTTCGTTTCGCCTTCGAACAACGACATGTGGGTGTGCATTCCACTGCCGGGCTGGTGAGTCAACGGTTTCGGCATGAAGCTCGCCTGAACGCCCGCGGAGGTGGCCACCTCCTTCACAACGTGGCGAAACGTCATGATGTTGTCGGCGGTGGCGAGCGCATCGGCGTACCGCAGGTCGATCTCCTGCTGCCCAGGAGCCACCTCGTGGTGGCTGAACTCCACGGAGATACCGATGCGTTCCAGGGCCAGGATCGCCTGCCTCCGGAAGTCGCGGGCGACCGAGTGCGTGGTGTGATCGAAATAGCCGCCCTCGTCGACGGGTACCAGCCGACCGTCGGCCCCCAGATCCGGTTTGAACAGGAAGAACTCGATCTCGGGGTGGGTGTAGAACGTGAATCCGCGGTCGGCGGCCCGTGACAGGGCACGGCGCAGCACGTGGCGCGGGTCGGCCCAGCTCGGGGCACCGTCCGGAGTCACAATGTCGCAGAAGATGCGGGCGCTTTCTCCGATACCGGCGCCCTCGAACGGGAAGACCTGAAACGTCGTCGCGTCCGGCATGGCGATCATGTCGGATTCATAAACCCGCGCGAACCCTTCCACCGCCGAACCGTCGAATCCGATGCCCTCGTCGAACGCCGATTCCAGTTCCGCCGGTGCCACGCTGACCGATTTCAGCGTGCCCAGGACATCGGTGAACCACAACCGGACGAACCGGATGTCACGCTCCTCCAGAGTCCGAAGCACGAACTCCTGCTGCCGTTCCATATGCCCCACGCCTCCTGGCCGTTGCATGCCCACCTGTCATGTCCGGCGTCGACCTTATTGCCTGGTAACCGCGCCGGTCGTCCGACCAGTCTGCCTTGCCGGTGTTACGGGCGTGTTTCCCGGCTCGGTCACGTGGCCGTCGATCCCGCGTACTGCCAGTATGGTCGTCATGGCGTTTGAAGACGTACGTTTGCCCGACGTAACGGGCATGTCGGTGGGGATCCTGGGCGGTACCGGCCCGCAGGGAAGAGGTCTGGGGTATCGGCTGGCCCGAGCTGGGCACCGCATCGTGATCGGGTCGCGTGACGCCGACAAGGCCGCTGCGACGGCTCGCGAACTGGCGGCGATGCCTCGCGTCGAGTCGGCATCGGTGGAGGGAGCCGACAACCGCACCGCGTGCGACACCGACATCGTGATCGTGGCGGTGCCGTGGACGGGACACGAACGATTGTTGACCGAGTTGACAGACGCCTTGGCGGACAGGGTCGTCGTCGACTGTGTCAACCCGTTGGGGTTCGACGAACGTGGACCCTACGCGCTCACCGTCCCCGACGGCAGCGCCGCACAGCAGGCCGCACGACTGCTGCCGGGGTCTCGTGTCACGGCAGCGTTTCATCACGTCTCGGCGGTGTTGTTGGCCGATCCCGAGGTCGACCTGATCGCCACCGACGTCCTGGTCCTGGGCGACGACCGCGAGGCGACCGGCATCGTGCAGGCGCTGGCGACCGGTGTGGACGGTATGCGCGGGGTGTTCGGCGGTCGGTTGCGTAACGCCGGACAGGTTGAGGCGTTGACCGCCAACCTTATTGCGGTCAACCGTCGTTACAAGACGCACTCGGGTCTTCGCGTCACCGGAGTTTGAGGAGGCACCCGTGCACGATGACCTGGGACGAGACTTCGAGCCGTTCACGCCGCAACGTGTGGTCTCGTTGGTACCGTCCATAACGGAGGCGGTGGCGTCGGTGGATGCTCGCCTGTTGGTCGGTGCGACCGACTACTGCACACACCCGGCCGACTTGTCGGTGCGTCGTGTCGGCGGCAGCAAATACCCGGACGTGGCGGCCGTACTGGCCTGCGGCCCTGATCTCGTGTTGGCCAACGCCGAAGAGAATCGGCGGGTCGACGTCGAGGCGGTCGAAGCGGCCGGGGTGCCCGTGTGGGTGTGTTACCCGACGACGGTGCTCGAGGCACTGGCCTCGGCGTCACGTATGTTCACCGACGCGCTACAGGTGCCGGAACCCGCATGGGTGGAACGGGCTCGTCGTGTTTGGGCCGAGCCGGCACCGATGATCGGGACGGCGGTGATCCCGATCTGGCGCAAACCGTGGATGGTGTTGGGCGGAGCCACGTTCGCCGGCGACGTGCTGCAACGATTGGGTGTACACAACGTGTTCGCGTCGTCCGATGAGAGCTACCCGACGATGAATGTGGAGCGTATTCTCGCCGCGCAACCCGACTTGGTGGTACTTCCCGACGAACCGTATCGGTTCACCGTCGACGACGGGCCGTCGTTTTTCGCTCCGACGCCCGCGCGCCTGGTCAACGGTCGCTATCTGACCTGGCACGGTCCCAGTTTGGCCGAGGCCCGGGACGTGTTGGCCGAACAGTTGTCGACCGACCTCTGACCACTCACCGCCGTTTTCCACTCACCCGGCGTCGAGGCACTTCACCGTTGTGTGCACCGATCGGTAGCCGCCACCGGCCCGGTAGGAAACCGCAGTGACGCAACGGTTCAAAGGTCGTTCTCACTGTCTGTGGAACCGCGCCGAAACGCCGCCACTCCGAGGCCGACGGCGATGAGCGCGAACAGCACCAGCATGACCGGCATCGTGTCCAGCCGTGTCACACGCGTCACCAGTTGCGCGACAAAAGGAGTCGCCATCCCCACCAGCGCAACGAGCGCGATGGCCCGCCGATTCCGCCGCATCCACTCCACTGTGTTTACCCTTTCCGAGCCGATGGGGCCGTCTCGACGTTGTGAACACGGTCGCCGTTGCGCCGTCCGATCCGTCGCCGAATGAACCATGCGGCCACGACACCGAAAACCCCCACCGCCGTTGCCACGGCACCGGCCAACGGGAGGTTTCGGTGGTCAACGACGGCACCGCCTACGGCGGTGAAGCCCACCGCTCCGGGAATCGTCGCCAACAAGGTCCCCAGCAAAAAATGACGGTAACGTATCGCCGCGGTGCCCGCCGCGTAGGAGGTGACCCCATAGTGCGTAACCGGCACCATGCGAATGATCCAGATACCCATCACGCCGTCTCGCTCAAGCCAGGCGTCGACGGTGGTCAGCTGCCGTTTGAGCCAGCCCGACACCGACCGCGAACCACCACGGTCGTCATGCTCCGACCACGACCGCAGTTTCGCGGCCGTGTACTCGCGGCCCAACAGCCTTCCCGCGACGAACGCCACCGATGCACCCAACAACGCGCCGACCAGAATGTAAACGGCCGCCGGGACCCATCCGAACAATGCGCCGGCCGTCACGGCCACGACCGTGCGCGGGATCATGATCAGAATCGCTCCGGCCACGCTCAGCGTCGCCAGTATCGTCTCCGTGGCGCCTCTTCGGCCCCAACCGGTCAACCACGGTTCCGGGTCCGGTACTCCGGTCACGGCAACCGTCACCCCCGCAACGGTCAAACCCGTGACCAGCAACAGGAAGCGCCCCCGCCCACCACCGATTCGGCTCAATGCACCGCGCCGAGGGCCGCGGGACGGTGAAGGGGCGGGTGAGGTCACGTCGGCCACGCTACCCGCCGACCGAAACCCCCGGCGACGACCTCACCCCCCTCCACCGTTCACGCCGGAGGCGACGTTGGAGGTCTACCGGAACGAGTGTTCGTCCGCGGGGAAGACACCGCTGCGGACGTCTTCCGCATACGCTTCGGCGGCCTCGGCGATGACACCGGCCACATCCGCGTAACGTTTGACGAATCGTGGGCCCTTACCTTCTCTGAGCCCCACCATGTCCTGCCACACCAGTACCTGGGCATCGGTATCGGGGCCGGCGCCGATCCCGATCGTCGGGACCGTCAGTTCCTTGGTGATCCGGGCCGCCACATCGGCCATGACCATTTCCAATACCACGGCGAAAGCACCGGCCTTCGCGACGGCTTGAGCGTCGGCCAGCACCGTCGCCGCCTGGTCGGCGCGACCCGCCACCCGGTAGCCACCGACGGCGTGTTCGCTTTGCGGAGTGAACCCGACGTGGGCCATGACGGGTATACCGGCCTGCGTCAGAGCCTCCACCTGTTCTGCCACACGGACACCACCTTCAAGCTTGACGGCGTGTGCGCCGGCCTTCATGAACCGCACGGCCGTCTCGAAGGCCTGGGTGGGCCCGGCCTCATAGGAACCGAACGGGAGATCGGCGACAACGAGCGCCCGTTGCGTGGAACGCGCCACGGCACCGACCAACGGCAGCAGTTCCTCGGGTGTAATGGACACGGTCGTCTCATAGCCGTAGACGTTGTTGGCTGCCGAATCGCCCACGAGCAGGACGGGGATTCCGGTGCGGTCGAAAATGGCCGCGGTGTACTGGTCGTAACTGGTCAGCATGGGCCATTTTTCGCCACGTTGCTTAGCCGCCAACAGATCTCGGGTGCGAATGCGGCTGGTCTTTTTGGCCGGACCGTACAGTGACGGCACCTCTTTGTGCGAAGCCATGCTCAAACTCCATTGAATCCTCGGGGCCGCCAAGGGTCCCCGGGCGAAGAGGGCTACTCCCTCGGGTCGTCCCTGAGACTAATACTTCGGCGCCGTCTTGCGATTGTGAAAAAGCCAACCCCGAGTCGTCACATCGAGCAGAAGTCCACGGCGGTCAAGGCCAACACCTGTGCGGCGGTCGTCATCTCGGCGATCGACAGCGACTCGTTCGGGCCATGCGCACGGGACACGTCGCCGGGGCCGTAAAGGACCGTCGGGACTCCGCCCAGTCCGGTGAGAAGTCTCAAGTCGCTGCCATAGGGTGCGCCCCACGTCTTCGGTTTGGACCCGGTGAACGTCGTGTGCTGATCCTTGAGGCGTTCACAGATCGTGGTGTCTTCGCCGGTCGCGCCGGACGCGAACTGCCCGCCCCACCATTCGACTCGAACCGGGTTGTCGCACAACCAATCGTCGGCCCGACAGGCCCGTGCCACCGCCTCCTCCAGGCGAGCACGGGCATCGGTCACGGGTTCCCCCAACAACACCCCCATGCGGCCTTCTGCCACCAATGTGGCCGGGACCGTGGAAACCCAGTCGCCGGCGTGTACCGTCCCGATCTCAATGGGGTAGGGCATGCCCCATCCCTCCATGACCTCGTCGACATCGACGTTGCGGTGTCTCTCCAGGTCTCGGAGTGCGTTGAACACCGGCCAAAACCGTTCCACCGCGCTCACTCCCACGCCACGTCGCGATGCATGAGCCGCCCTTCCCCGCACCACGAGACGGAAGGTGAGCGCACCGGCGTTGGCGGGCACCAGATCGAGGCCGGTCGGCTCGGTGATGATGCACGCGTCTGCACTCCAGCCGCGTTGCAACAGGCCGAAGGTTCCCAGACCACCGTCCTCCTCCCCCACGACACACGCCACGAGGAGGTCACCGGGAAGTTGTACGCCACTGTCGGCCACGGCGCGCGCGGCGTACAGGGCGGACACCAGGCCACCCTTCATGTCACAGGCACCTCGCCCGTACACATGCCCGCCGGAGACAGTGCCGTGGAACGGCGCACATTCGGTCCGGTGGGCAGGTCGTCGGCCGGCACGACATCGACATGGCTGTTGAACATCAGTGTCGGTCGTCGCCGGTACCGGGCAACCGCCCGACAACGCCCCATGCCTCGTCACGGTCGACTTCGGATCCGGGAAAATCGGGGTGGCCGGTGAGTTCGTCCATCGGTAGGCGCCAATGATCGACGACGAATCCCTCTGCGGTCGACCAGTCGGCGGGTACCGCCCGGATCGCCACCTCTTCGGCCCGTCCTCCTAGACTGGGGATACGGATCAAACGTGTCAGCAGGTCGATCATCGCGGGTTGGTCATCGGCCAACGTCGCCGTGATTCAGGTCGTCTCGATATCGTCCATGACTCTCCTTACCCACCGACACATCACGTCCGGACGAGATGGTGGCAACTGTATGCGCGGACGGGGCGGCGAAGACCGGTAGACCGTCTCGGAGTCGCGCACCGTCGGCGGGAAACCGTGGCATGAAGCTACCGGCGAACCAACGCGCGTCACGCCGGTTCGCCGGTCGACGGCCAACCTAACCGGTTGTCATTTCGTGCCGGTGACCCAATCGGTCAGGGCCACGATCAGCGCCAACGTTCCCGCACCGATCACCACGGCCACCACGATGCCGATGCCCCAGAATCGTTCGGGACGCCACCATCGACGTTCCCGATTGGCGCGCCGTCGATCACGATCGAGCTGCCACCGTGGAATTCGCACCCGCCGTGTCGTGCCCTTGGCGACACGTAGCTTCGCCAGGACCCGCCGCAGCTGGCCGAAGCCGGTCGCGGCGGTCACCTCGTCGTAAAGGGTGGAGTACTGTTCCTCGTCGATATATCCGTCACCGAATGCGTATTCCAATCGCGCCATCAGCCGGTTGCGATATGCATTCAGGACTTTCCATTCCTGTCGGTCCATGTCGACCCCCTGGGATGCTTGTTCCCTCAAGCATGCCGTGTTTCGGGGGCGTTCGCCGAACCCGTTGTCCCGCAGCGTGCATCACTGCGACGGCAGCCCCTTAGTGAGTCAGCCCCGGAAGCACGTCGTCCAGGGTGGTCAATGCTTGTCGCAACCACGGAAGCTGCGCGGGAAATGCCGAGCGCAGCGAGGCTTCGCGTTGCTCATCGGTGTCGCCGTACAGCTGACTGGTGGCCACACGCAGCTTCAGTGCCTTCGGGTCGTCACCGAAGGCACTGCCGGGAAGAACGCCTATCCCGAAACGGTCGAGCAGCAGGTGCGCCAGATCCGCGCTGGTGGTCACCGACCACTTCGCCTCCAACGTTTCACGGTGCTCGGAGAAATCCGGGTACAGGTAGAAGCCGCCCTGCGGCGTGGGCACCGTCGCTCCGGCCGCACGGAATCTCGCCGCCACCAGGTGCGCCACTTCGGCGTGAAGCCGCGTCGACTCGTGAATTCGTTCCCGCAGCGGTGCAGGCTCGTTGAACGCGTACGCCGCCGCGTGCTGCACCGGTTGAGGCGCACTGGACCAGATCTCGCTGCCGATGGTCAACAGCCTGTCTGCGATCCTGCGTCCCTCCGGGCTGTCGGGTACCCGGGTCACGCCCAGTCTCCAACCGCCCAAGGCGAGATTCTTCGAAATACCGGTGGTGATCAGCGTCCGTTCAGGAGCAAGTTCGGCGGGACTGACGAATCCGGCCTCACCCGCGAAACGAAGATCGCGGTAGATCTCGTCGGAGATGATGAACAGATCCCATTGCCTGGCGACCTGCACCACGCGTTCCAGAAGGTCTCCGTCGGCGACCGTCCCCGTCGGATTGTCCGGCAGGGTGACCACGATGGCCTTGATGTGACGACCGTCGACGGCGGCACCGTCCAGGTGTTGCGCCAGCAGATCGGGATCGGGTACGCCGCCCACCCCTTCGGGTGTCGGGACGTACAACGGGTTGCCGTTCAATAGTTGGCTCTGCGCGGCATAACTGACCCAACTGGGCTGGGCCAAGGCCACATCGCCGCCAATGGCCGCCATGAGCGCATACAGGAGTGGTTTGCTGCCCGGCCCGGCGACGACCTGGTCGGGTTCCGTGGGAAGCCTACGCCGGGACCAGTAACCGGCAGCAGCCTCCGCCAGTTCCGGTACAGCCGACACCGGACCGTATCCGTTCCTTCCGGCGTGACGGGACAGGACGTCGATCAGGTCGGAGTGGACCGGCAGACCGGCTTCTCCGAAGGCCAGCGGCAGAACGTATTCTCCGGCCCGACGTCGTTGCATGATGGTCTCGTTAGCGGCCAGGGTGGCTGAGACAGACACGATCTCTCCAGTAATGTCGGCGTTACCAACAGTGATTTGTCGTGATACCGCCTAAGTTTTACCCACCAGGAGCATAAGTGCAAACTAAAGTTTCTAGCTGTTGGAGTAAGGTCTACTTATGCTCGATCCTCGCAGGCTGCGACTGCTACGTGAATTCGCCCATCGCGGAAGCATCGCGGCGGCCGCCGATGCCTTGGGCTACACCGCCTCTGCGGTATCCCAACAACTTGTGGCCCTCGAAAGAGAAGCCGGTCTCGCTCTTCTGGACAGAACCGCCCGCAGCGCGACATTGACAGACGCCGGACGCCGACTCGTCGAACACGCCGGTGTCATTCTCACCGCCATCGAAGCCGCCGAATCCGATTTGGCTGCTCAAAGCGGCACCCCCAGCGGCAAAGTCGTGGTAACCGCCTACCCGACTGCGGCGGTCGCGCTCGCACCCCCCGTCGCCCACCGACTGCGCCGCCACAAAGCCCTCACCCTCAAACTGCGACAAGCGGCACAAGAGGAAAGCCTCGACCAGGTGCGATCGGCAGAAGCCGACATCGCCCTGGTCGACGACTGGTCCGGGATCGAACGCGCCTCCGTTTCGGGGGGACTCTCCTGGCAGTTCCTGTGCCACGACCCCCTCGTGCTCGTCGTCCCCGTCGGACACCCGCTCGTCGGGAAAGGCCCGGTCCGACTGTCCGACCTCGAGGACGAATCCTGGATCATGGGCCTGGAAGGCGAACAGTCCCGGATGGCGCTGGACCGCCTACTGCTGGGCGAAGGCAAAAACCCTCACACCCGCTGGGAGTTCGAGGGCCTCGACACCATGATCACGCTGGTGGCGCGAGGCCTCGGCATCACGGTCGCACCACGCATGTCCGTCGTCGACCGCCACTACCACGTGGACGTGTGCGAACTCGTCACCCGCGGCGGACGCGACGTGTACGCCGTCTACCGCACCGCCAGCACGCAACGTCCCGCAGTCGCTGTGGTGTTGGATCTACTCGTGGCCGCCGCGAACAAGCTGAACTGACAAGCTCAACCGGCCGATTCGTACAGATCCAACGCCGCCGCGCCACCGTAAAGGTCGTCGTGGGCGATATTCAACGCCGTCAACAACGCCCCGTAACTCACCGGGTCATCGGTCAACGCGGACGGACGCACCTCCACCGGGATGGACGTCATCGAGGCCACCCGCTGGGCCACGGCATCCGCAAACGCCTCACCGCCCGCATCACCGATCTCACCGGCCAGCACGATGAGGCCCGGGTCGATCGTGGCGACCAGTGCCAGTGCCCCCATGGCGACACGCTCGGCCAAGGCCGCCGCAAACGAGGTGGCCGCCTCCGTCTTTCCTTCAAACGCCGTGGCGACCATCTTCATGACGTCGCGCCCGGTGAACCCGTGCTCCGCCCCCAGGGCACGCACCGCGCTCGTGGACACCAGGCCGTGGAAGCCTCCCGCAGCCCTTCCCGCCTCGGGCATCGGCGCTCCCGGCAACGCCAGCTTGCCCACCTCACCGGCCGCGCCGGCGGCTCCCTGCCTCAAGCGGCCGTCGAGAATGATCGACGAGCCGACACTGCGGTCCAGCCAAAGCACTGCCAGGTCTTGTCGACCTTTGCCGGCCCCTTGCCGTAGCTCCACCAGGCCCGCGAGGTTCACCTCGTTTTCCAACACGATGGGGACGTCCAGGGCATCGACCAGTTTCGGAAGAAGTTCGGCGTCCCAATCGGGAAACTCATACCCGTACCCCAGCTCCCCCGTTTCCTGATCGACGGCGCCGGGAGCACCGATGACCACGGTGTGAAGCTTCTCCGTCCCCGCGTCGGCCTGCCGTGCCGCATCCCGAACGGCCTGTTCTATGAGGTCGGCGAGATGCTGTTCCTCGTCGATGGGGCGACGGAAGGTCGCCAGAATGTTGCCGGTGATGTCCGACAGTGCGATGCCCACGTGCCCCAACCGCACGTCGACACCGGCCAGATAGGCCAAATCGGGTACCAGACCGTACAACTTCGCATTGGGCCCGCGACGCTTCTTTCCGCTTTCGCCGACAACCGCGATCAACTCGTTCTCCTGCAGGCGTTCCAACAGATCGGCCACCGACGGCCTGGATAGGCCGGTCAGTTCTCGCAGCTGCGGCGCGCTGAGTTTCTTGTGTTCGAAGAGCAGGTCCAACGCCATTCGATCGTTGATCGCACGAGCCATCGCGGGACTCGCCGGGTTGACACTCATCACAATCCTTTTCATCAGGGAGCCTGCCTGTTATTTTAGCCTTCAGAGGCACACCGGTCTGGTGCTGCTTTTTGCGTTCCCTTTTCTTCACATGGAGGTCAGCCATGAACCAGCGGCGTGCCCAGATGGTGCTCGCCATGGTATTTGCCGTGCACGGCACGGTCTCGGGCAACTTCGCCACCCGAGTGCCATGGATCAAACAGCACCTGGGCCTGGGGGCCGGCCAAATCGGCCTAGCCCTGCTGTGCGTCGCACTCGGTTCATTCCTAGCCGTACCTCTAGCCGGCAAGCTCATCAACCGCTTCGGTGCACGCGCCGTCGTCCGTGTCGGGCTGCCCGCCACCACCTTCGGCCTCGCCGTCCCGGCCTTCATGCCCAGCTTCGTGACTCTGTGCGCCGTCCTGCTGTTGTTCGGGGTCGCCGTCGGCGCCGCCGACGCGGGCATGAAACAGCAGGCCGTCGCCGTCGAACGCGAACTGCCCCGCCCCATCATGTCGGGGCTGCACGGCCTGTGGAGCATCGGCACCCTCGTCGGAGCGGGCATAGGCACCGCCGCCACGTTCACCGGCGTGGACGCCCGGCTGCACCTGGGCGCACTCGGACTCACCCTGTTCGCCTTCGTCATCGGCCTGGGCTTCGGCCTCCCGCGCACCGTCAACCCCGTCGCTGAGCGCCGCACCGAAACCAAACGCCGCCGCGTTCCATCGGGCACCATGATCCTGCTGATCGTTATCGGGTTCTGCAGTGCCTTCGCCGAAGCCGCGGCCCACAACTGGAGCAGCGTCTTCATCGCCGGACTCCCCGGAGGCGGTCCCGGAACAGCGTCCATCGGCTTCGCCGTGTTCGTCGCCGCGATGGCCGCCGGACGGTTGTGCGGAGACAAGCTCATCGCCCGGTTCGGCCCGGTCGCCGTCGTCCGGCACGGTGGCCTGGTCGCCGTCGCCGGTGCGGTCCTGGTCATGCAGGCCGTCGGGCCGGGCCTGGCGATGCTGGGCTTCGGCCTCATCGGCATCGGGCTGGCAGCGATCATGCCGGTCGTGGTCACAGCCGCCAGTACCACGGGCAGCGGCGTGTCGACCGTGGTCATGAGCTGCTACCTGGCGTTCCTCGCATCACCGGGCACCATCGGAGGTATCGCCGACAGCATGTCGTTGGCCACCGCCTTCGGCCTCACCGCGGGCATCCTGCTCGTGATCGTCTGCCTGGCCGGCGTCCTACGCCCGGCCGAGACCAGCGGCACCGTCATCACCCGTGTTCCGCGCATGCGGGCGGTACGCACCAGCTTCACCAGGGTCGCCCGTTCCACACCCGTCATGGCGCTGACGCTGGGACGCTCCGGACGCGCCGCACCCGTGGCCGTGTCCATCGGCGAACCGGTCGTCGGGACGGCTCCGGTGTCACTGAGCCTGCCGAGCACCGGCGAATGGACCACCGAAGACACCCGCGAATGGGCCACCGAGGCGTTCACCGCCGACGGCGGGCTCGCCGAGCATTCCGGCACCTCACAGCATCAGCCGATCGACGACACACCAACCGTCGAGATCCCGGCGATGCGACGAGGAACCGAAGCCCTTATATCTCGGTAAACGGCCCGGGAGGGTCGCCGACAAACCGTCAGCGGCCCTCCCGGAACCGGTTCGTAATGGGCAACCTGCGGTCACGGCCGAACGACTTACCGGAGATCTTTGCTCCGGGGGCGGACTGTCGACGCTTGTACTCCGCGGTGTCGATCAACCGCAGAACCCGATCGACCACCGCCGCGTCACGTCCCGCGTCCACCAGTTCGTCCCGTCCCGCATCGTTGTCGACGTAACCGGTGATGATGTGGTCCAGCACCTCGTACGGCGGCAATGAATCGGTGTCGACCTGGTCGGGTCGCAACTCGGCACTGGGCGGCTTGGCGATCGTGTTCTCCGGGATCGGCGGCACCTGCCCCAACCGCTCCGCCTCGGCGTTACGCCAGCGCGCCAACGCGAAGATCAGGGTTTTGACGACATCCTTGATCGGCGCATAACCCCCCACCGAATCGCCATACAATGTGGAATACCCGACGGCGTACTCACTCTTGTTCCCCGGCGCCAACACCAGGTGGCCGTGCTGGTTCGACAACGCCATGAGGATCAGGCCACGCACGCGCGACTGAAGATTCTCCACCGCCACACCCGACAGCGCGACCTCCGCCATGACACTGTCGACCACCGATTGAATCGGTTCGGTGTCGTAGTGCAGCCCGGTACGCCGCGCCAGGTCCGCAGCGTCGTCACGCGAATGTTCGGAGGAATACCGGCTGGGCATGGAGATCGCGTATACGCGATCGGGGCCCAACGCGTCCACCGCCAACGCGGCCACGACTGCGGAGTCGATACCACCGGACAGGCCGAAGACGACGGAGGGGAAGTTGTTCTTGATCACGTAGTCACGCAAGCCCACCACCAGCGCGTTCCAGGTCTCCGCCAGGTCCGACATCGGCTTTGAGAGCATCGCCTCGACGGGCTTCTCCAATGGGGGCGGGGGCTGCGATGACACCGTCGTGTGTTCAACGGACATCGCCGCACCGTTCACCGCCGAAACCTCACCGGCGTCGGGCAGCTCGAGATCGGCCACCAGCAACGTCTCGTCGAACTGCGGCGCGCGTGCCATCAGCTCACCGTCGGCGGCCACGATCATCGAGTCACCGTCAAAGACAAGCTCGTCCTGGCCGCCGACTATGTTCACGTAGGCGACCGTTGCGTTCGCCTCGGCCGCACGGCGCCGAATGAGCGGCAGCCGTCGCTCGTCCTTGTTGCGTTCATACGGCGACGCGTTGATGTTGACCACCAACCCGACACCGGCCCGCCCCGCAACCGCGAAGGGACCACCGGGTTGCCAAATGTCTTCGCACACCGTGAACGCGATGTCGACTCCGCCCACGCGCACCACCTGAAGGGTGTTACCCGGCGCGAAATACCGAGTCTCATCGAACACGCCGTAATTGGGCAGGTGGTGCTTGTGGTACCTCGTGACAACCTCGCCGCGGTGCAGCACGGCCAAGGAGTCACGTGGGCCGACGTCACGGGAGGCGTCGGGCCCCTGCCTTGCGGGACCATCGGCGTCCAGATAACCAACGACCACGACGATCTCACCCAGCCCGGCGGCGGCCAAACCGGCGGCAAGGTCGGCTACCGCGTGCCGACTGGCTTCCACAAAAGATTCACGAAACACCAGGTCCTCAACGGGGTACCCGGTAAGGACCATTTCGCCGAAGGCAACCAAGTGCGCTCCCGAGTCGGCCGCACGTCGGGTGAAATCCATGACCGTCGCGACGTTGCCGTCCAGGTCTCCGACGGTGGTGTTGGTCTGGGCCAGCGCTATCCGCAGAGTCGACATGGCGTCATTCTGCTTGGTCGCCATGATCCGCGCACCGGCAGCCCCGAACTCGCCACCGCGAAGGCAGCCCACGGCTGCTTCTCCGCGACGCCACACCGCTCAGGCGCCGCGACGCACGACAACGAATCCCACTGCCTACCGAACTTGTAGGCAAGGAAGCCGTTGGCGCCGCGACGCGAACGGCTGAGCGGGCGCGAGTCAGCTTTTGGCTCCGGCGGTGCGTCGTAGCCAAATGGCTATCAGTTCGACGACCATGACTATGCCGAACAGCATCAGGGTGATCAGGCTGACCGTCCCGAACTCGCGGACGCGGGAGGCTTGAAGAAGGAAGTACCCGATGCCTCCGGCCCCGACGATGCCGAGCAATGTCGCCGAACGGATGTTGACGTCGAGTTGGTAGAGCAGATGGCCGATGACGGCGGGCATCGCCTGAGGCAGGGTTGCCGAGAAGAAGACCTGGGTCCGGGATGCTCCCGTGGCGCGGAGAGCCTGTTCCACTCCGGGATCGACTTCTTCGACGGAGTCTGCCACGAGTTTGCCGAACAGACCTATCGCACCGATGGCCAAAGCGAGGGTTCCCGCGACCTCGCCCAGTCCGATCATGACGACGAAAATGATCGCGAGGATGAGTTCGGGCACTCCGCGGACGCAGACGATGAACATGCGCAGCAGCTTGCCCAGCCACAGCCGGGGAGCGACGTTGCGAGCGGCCAGGGCTCCCACCGGCAACGCCAGAACCGCCCCCAAAGCAGTAGCTGCGAACGCCACTTTGATCGTGGTGAACAGCGCATCCATCAATTGTTCGGTGGGGACGCCGCCGGTGTTGGGAGGCCACAGGTTGAGGCTGCCGCCTCCAACGCCGAGATCGAAGATATCTCCGGCGACGAAGTCCAAGGAGGCTGCGACGATGACGACGGCCACACCCGCCGACACGAAACGGCGTAGCCGTGAGGGCGACAAGGGAACGCTCAGACGCACACCGTTTCCGACGCGTGCTGGCGCCGGTTGTGGCGCTGCAGAAGCGGCTTTTCCGCGGTTGCGGACTCGGTGAACCAGTTTGACGATGCCGACCCGATGGTCGGTCGTGCCGGGAACCAGGATCGTTTTGCGGACGGCGCCCGAAATCAGCTCCATGACGATGCACAACACCAAAACGATGAGCGCGAGAGCGATACCTCGTGGAAAGTTCAGTGTTTCGATGGCGTTCTTGATTTCCTTGCCGATACCGGCGACCCCGACGAAACCAAGGAGAACCGAGATCCGCAGGTTGATGTCGAGGCGGTGCATGGCGGTGGCGACAAACGACGGCATGACCTGGGGAACGACACCGCTGACAAGCTGTTGCAGTCGACGGGCGCCGGTGGCCTTGATGGCGGTGCGCGGGCCTTCGTCGATTTGTTCGATGGCGTCGGCGTAGAGCTTCCCGATCATGCCGATGGAGTGAAGCCCCATCGCGAGGACCCCGGGGATGACGCCCAGGCCGATCAGTCGAATGAAGATGATCGCGAACACCAGGTCGGGGATGGCTCGCATGCTGACGATGAACGCACGCGATCCCATGCGGGTGAACCGGTTGTGAGTGGTGTTGCCGGCGGCCCAAAATGCCAGGGGAATGCTGAGCACCATCGACAACAGCGTCGCGGCGATCACGATCGCCAACGTCTGTCCGATCAAGAACACGGTCTCGGCCAGCGGCGGGAAGTCCAACGGGACGATGCGTTGGAGGAATGCCACGGCGTTGTCGAAGCTGTCGACGAGTGTCGCGAGGTTGATGCGCAGGTCGATCAAGGACCAGACGGCGAAACCGAGCATCGCGAGACCGACGACGGCGGCCGCGAGAGTCGAGATACGCGGCATCGACAGAGTGCGACGTTTTGTCTGTCGAACCCGTGGCGTCTCCACGGGCGCTTTAGGGGTGGTGAGTGTGTCCATCGTGATCAGTCCGCCACCGCTTCGGCCACGTTCTCGGCGCCGACACGTGCATAGATGGACATGGCCTCGGTGTGATCGATATCGGCCACCGGCTGGTCCATAACGACCCGGCCGGTGTGCAGACCGATGATGCGGTCACCCCAGGTCAACGCAAGGTCGACCTGATGGAGGCTGCACAGAACGGTCAGGTTCTCCTCGGTGGCGACTCGTTTGATCAGTTCCATGACCTGGTGCGACGACTCCGGGTCCAAAGAGGCGACGGGTTCGTCGGCCAGAAGAATCTCCGGCTTCTGCATCATGGCCCTCGCGATCGCGACGCGTTGCTGTTGCCCTCCGGAAAGGGTGCCGGCGCGTTGGAACGCACGGTCGCCAAGACCCACCCGGTCGAGTTGGGACAGCGCCTCCTCGCGCACACCACGCGGATAGGTGGGAAGCCCCAGACGAGGGCCGCGCAACCGGGCCAGCGCTCCGGTGCACACGTTTTCCAGCACCGTGAGCGTCGGGACAAGGTGAAATTGTTGAAACACGAAACCGATGCGGCTTCGCAGTTGCCGTAGCGCCCGGGGGCGCGCGGAGGGAACGTCCACGCCGAGGACGTGAACGTTCCCCACAGTGGGCATCTGAAGCCCGTCCACATGCCGAAGCAGGGTGGACTTCCCGGAACCGGACAGCCCCAGTAGGACAACGACCTCGCCGGATCGCGCCGATAGTGACACGTCGTCGAGAGCGACGACGTCGGGATCGAATGTCTTGGTGACACCGTCGAACCTGACGGCCTCCCCGGCGTTTCCCTTAAGGTTTTGGTCGTTGGAGCTCACGTGAGAAGTCCTTGTGTCGGTGTGAGTGGGCCCGGTCAGGCGGCGTTGCAGGCCTCGGCCTGAGTGGCGTCGCAGACCGCGATCAGACTGTCGTAGTAGTTGTCCTCAACGGGCTGCCAACCCCAGATCCGTTGGTCGGTGAGGTCGCAGGCACCTTCTTCGCAAAAACCGTTGGCGACCAGGTGGTCCTGGTTGGCCTGATCGGCGAAGATTTGTGCGATCTGTTCACGGAGCTCGGTTTCGAGGCCGTTGTAAACGGTGATCGGCGGTTCGACGATGGTGTCGGACTTCCAGACGACCTCGAGTTCGCCTTCGGCGATGTCGCCCTTTTCGATCAACGTGGAGTCGACCATGCTGTCCAGAGCGAATCCGGCGTCACAGTCTCCACTGGCCACCGCCAGTGCTGAGGCGTCGTGGCCCCCGGCCTGAACCTCTTCCCAGTCGCCCTTGTCGATTCCGGCGTCGAGCAACCCCTTCAGCGGATAGAGGTAACCGGAAGTGGAGCTCACGTCGACGAAACACAGCTTCTTGCCAGCGAAGTCTTCGATGGTTTCGATATCGGATCCGGCGGGAACCACACCGTAGGAGACGTACCCGGGTTCGACGCCCTTCTCCTTGACCATGGCACCCAATACCGATACGTCGGAGCCGGTCTGTACCGCCTGGTAATAGGCCAGCGGACCGTACTGGGCAATATGGATCTTTCCGGTCCGCTGTCCCTCGATCACGGCGGCGTAACTGGTCGCGGGCTGGAACTCCACGGGAATACCCAGCTCTTGTTCCAGCATGTCGATGAGGGGTGCGTAGGTGTTGCTCAGGTCCGTGCCCTCTTCGGCAGGCACACCGCTGATGACGAGCGTGTCGGGGGTGATCCCTCCTTCGCCGGAGGAGGGATCTGCGCTTTCGCCGCAGGCGGCCAGGGCCACCACGGCGGTTGCGGCAACCGCTGTCAACCGCAGTAGGCGGGTGCTTCGTTTCATGTGCGGGGTCTCCTTGGGGCCGCGATGCCGCAGGCCGTCGGGGTGTGTGAGTGGAGCCGGCCGACACGGCGACGTCGAGAACGATCGGGTGTCGAGGCGAGTCGGAGGTTACCAAATATTCAGTTGTCGTTACGGTAAAGATCACCTGCTGCTTCGACCGTCGGTCGCGGCGACCGTTAACTCACCAAGAGATACACACCGATGACCAATCCATAGCCGACGATGAACCCTCGCAGGATCGCTTGTGGGAGTCGGCGGGCCAGCTTGGCCCCAAGGAACCCTCCGACGACGGCCGTGGGAGCAAGAATGGCGACGCTCAGCCACGACACCGGTGCCGCCAGTCCGTACACCACGATCGCCACCAGGCCGACCACCGCGGACAGGACGTTTTTCAATGCCGAAACACGCGCCAACGTGTCGGGCAATACCAGCGCGAGACCGGCCACCAACATGACACCCAACGCGGCGCCGAAGTAGCCACCGTAAACGCATCCGACACCCACGAGCAGGTGGAGCATGACCGCCTGTCGCCGCGGACCGAGCGTGTGGGGCTGCCCGACCAGGCCACGGATCCGTTTTTGAAACGCCAAGGTCAGGGCGGCCGCTATGACCAGGAACGGAACGACCGCCTCGAACGCCTCGGGCGGACTGAGCAGCAGCAGCGCGGTACCGAGTACGGTGCCGACGATCGCCGTCGGGACCAACCTCAACGTCCTTCGACGCTCACCGCGCAGATCTTGTCGGCTCCCGGCGACGGCGGCCAGATAACCGGGGCAGACGGCTATGGAGTTGGTCACGTTTGCGGCGACCGGAGGCAGCCCCGTGGCCAGCAACGCCGGGTATGTGATGAGCGAGCCGCCACCGGCCAAGGCGTTCACCGATCCGGCTGCCAGTCCGGCGACCAGCAGGAGGACGGTCGAGGTGAGGTCCATGGCCGAACAGACTACGATTGACTGCGCGGACGAGTCAGCCAGGTGGTCGCGGCGGGGCGTATGCCACGTCGAGGAACGTCCGGACTCCACAGGGCGAGGTGGTTGCTAACGGCAACCCGGGGCGACCCGCGGGACAGTGCCACAGAAAACAGACCGCCCACACCAGTGGGTAAGGGTGAAACGGTGGTGTAAGAGACCACCAGCGTCTTCGGTGACGGAGACGGCTTGGTAAACCCCACCCGGAGCAAGGTCAAGAGGAGCCTTCGGGCTCTGCGCGAACGTTGGAGGGCTGCCCGCCCGAGTTCGCGGGTAGACCGCTTGAGCGTGTCGGCGACGGCACGCCCAGATGGATGGCCACCGGCCGAGGCGGTGCGGTAACGCGCTTCGGTCACAGGATCCGGCGTATCGGCTGACTCGTCCGCTCTCCCGCAGTCACGGGCACAGTTCCGTTGAGGAGTGTCGGGCAAAGCCTTGCGGCGCCGCCGATCGACCGTTTACGACAAACACCGGTTCGCAGCCGACATCCGGCGACCGCCGATCCCATGTCTCCGGTCCCACAAAAACCCCATTATGTGCACATTCGGGACGCTACGCGTCCTTCCGTTGCGACGGGAACGAAGCTAGGCTCCCATCTGTCGGCTGCGAAAGGATCCGCACGATGCAGGTGAAGTTGGCCGTGGTGGGTGTCGGCGGTAGAGGACGCGCCTACGCCCGTTGGGCTTTGGAACACCCGGAGATCGCCACCGTCGTCGCAGTCGCCGAACCGCGGCGTCACGTCAGGGAAGCCTTCGCCGATCTTCACGGTATCGACCCGCGCCACCGGTACACCGACTGGCGCGAGCTCCTTTCAGGGGGCCGCGTCGCGGATGCGGTCATGATCTGCACTCAGGACCGTCTGCACACCGAACCCGCGATCGCGTTCGCCGACGACGGATGGCATGTGCTCCTGGAGAAACCGATGGCCCCCACCCCCGAGGAGTGCGAGCGGATCGTCGCCGCGGCTCACAGGGGAGGCGGGGTCTTCGCGGTATGTCATGTTCTGCGATATACGCCCTACACCAAGGCGCTCAAGCAGATCGTCGACTCCGGCGACATCGGAGACGTGGTCAGTGTCCAACACCTGGAGCCGGTGGGATACTGGCACTTCGCACACTCCTATGTGCGTGGTCCCTGGCGCAATGAGGCCGAATCCTCCCCCATGCTGCTGGCGAAGTCCTGTCACGACCTGGACTGGTTGAGGCACATCGTGGGTCGGCCGTTTCAACGCGTGTCCAGTTTCGGCGGACGGCGCCACTTTCGACCGGAGTCCGCACCGGAGGGTTCGGGAACCCGCTGCATCACCTGCACTGTGGAACCGACGTGCCCGTACTCGGCGAAACGCCTGTACTCGGAGGCCCTGCTCAACAAGACCTTCTCGGTCCATCACGTTCTGGACGTTCTCGACGACCCCCACCTGGAAAAAGCGCTCCAGGACGGACCGTACGGCCAATGCGTTTACCACGCCGACAACGACGTCGTCGACCATCAGGTTGTCAACATGGAGTTCGCCGGCGGCATCACCGGCAGCTTCACCGTCACCGGATTCACGCCGTTCGAAGACCGCAAGACCCGCATATTCGGAAGCCACGGAAGCATCGAAGGAGACGGCGAACAGGTCCGCGTCTACGACTTCCTGACCGAGAAGACCACGATCACGAAGGCCAAGACGACCGGAGTCGGGGCCGGTGCCGGACACGGAGGCGGTGACGCCGGCCTGGTCGAGGCATTTGTGCGCGCTGTAGCCGAAGAGGATCAATCGCTGGTGCTGTCGGGGCCGGACGAGTCGCTGGAGACGCACCTGGCGGTGTTCGCCGCCGAACGTGCGCGACTGGACGGCACCGTGGAGACGTTGACCACGAAACGATCGACCTGATCGTCTCCGCGTTACCAGCGTCTCCCCGTCAACAGTTCGTAGGCCTCGACGTAACGATCCCGCGTGGCCGCCACTATCTCGGGAGGAACGGTCGGCGCGGGCTCGGTCTTGTCCCATCCGCTGGAGATCGCCCAGTCGCGAACGAACTGTTTGTCGAACGACGGCTGCGCTCCTCCGGGCCGCCACCGGTCACCGGGCCAAAACCTCGACGAATCCGATGTCAACAGCTCGTCCCCCAACACCAGGTTTCCGCCGGCGTCGACACCGAACTCGAGCTTGGTGTCGGCGATGATGATGCCTCGCTCGGCGGCCAACTCCGCCCCACGTCGGTACACCCGAAGGGTCGTCTCCCGAAGCCGAGCGGCGGTCTTTTCCCCCAGTTGCTCCACTACCTGCGTGTAGGTGATCGCCTCGTCGTGCTCACCGACGGGAGCCTTCGTGGTCGGAGTGAACAACGGCTCGGGTAGGCGGTCGCCGTCACGTAGTCCGTCCGGTAGCGCGATACCCGACACCATCCCGTTACGGCGGTACTCCTCAAGACCGGACCCGGTCAGGTATCCACGTGCCACACATTCCACCGGCAGCATGTCCAGCCTGCGGCATCGCACCGCCCGGCCGGAGAACTTCGTCGGCACGTCCACCGCCGACAACACATGGTTCTCGACGACGTCCGACAGCTGCTCAAACCACCACAGACTGAGCGCGGTCAGGAGTGCGCCCTTGTCGGGTATCGGTGTCGGCAGCACCACGTCGAACACCGATACCCGGTCCGATGCGACAAGGATCACGTCGTCCCCGTCTTCGTACACGTCGCGGACCTTGCCCGAATGCAACAACTTCACAGCGCCATTCGATCATGTCGCCTCAACGGGTGGAATCGGCGGCCCGCGGTGGTGCGGCAATTCGGCGACCCTGCGACGTCTCGTCTTCGACGTACCTGTTCGGGTCACGCAACACCGAGACCAGCCAGCTGACGGGCCAGATCGCAGCGATGATCACGACGCGCGCCAACCCAACCGTGAACATGATCAACGGTTCCGTTGCGGCCACGTCGTCGACCGCCCACACCACGACACCGGTGACCATCCATGCGATCACGTACGCCGCCAGGATCTGCAACCACGTCACCGTCTCGACCCGAACACGCGGCCAACCACCTGCCGGTGGTTTGATCGGCGGCGGTCCACCGACATAACGGTGGGCGTATTTCCGATCCGCCCACCGCATGGTGCGGTGCCCGAACATCACCGAATAGGCGATATAGGCTACCGCCAGACCGTGCCTCAGCGACGCCTCGGAACCCGACCGTAGATCGACGACCGAGGCGGCCAGCAAGACCACGTCCAACAGCGGGACACAGACCAACAGGATCGTGGACAGGCGGCGACGTCGCCAGCGGTAACGCACCAGCAGGCCCGCCCCCAGCAGGACCCAGAACATGACCTCACACATGACGATGATCGCGATAAGCACCTTCGTCTCCAACCCCGGTGATACATCGTTTTACCTTGCCTCGGATGCCTTTCATTCTGGTGCCGAACCGGACGGGGCCGCCTCACCGTGACGAACGATCCCGGCTGCATCCTTTGATGTAGGACCAACTCGTCGTAGGGTGCCACCGGACGAGCGGACACGGGTGATTCGATGGAGCCGTGTCGGTTCGCCATGCCAGCGCTCTGCGTCGTAACGTCGCCGCCGCCGTGGGCTCATTCCTTGCCGGCGGCGTTCTTCTCCACGTCGGTGTCTACTCCGATACCGGCATAGACCTGTCCTGGTGGCAACGCTTGATTCCGCTGGCGCTCGTCTGTTCGGCGATGGCGCTGCGAACGGTCGCCCCCATGGTTGGGCTGGCCGTCGGCACCGTCGGGTTCATGCTGGACTTGTACTTCGGCATATCCGTGGCCAGCGTATTCATCCACACCGACAACATCTATTCGGCGACCGTCCGCGGCCCTCGTACCACCCCACGAGTACTCCTGATCGCCTACGCGCTCGTCGCGTTGACGGTGGCGGGCCTGCTGTCCTGGGCCGGCGATGTGAACGCCGCCGTGGCGGCAAGCGCGATCCTGGCGGTCGTACTGGTCAGCCCGGTGGTCACCGGAATGGTTGTCAACGATCATCGTGAACGGGCCGCGCTCGAACGCGATCGAGCCGCCAAAATCGCCGAACTGGCCGAAGTCGACCGAAGGGCGGCCTTGGCCGAGGAACGCAACCGTATGGCACGCGAACTTCACGACACCATCGCAAACCATTTCAGTGCCATTGCGATCCAGTCGTCGGCGGTGTTGTCCCGTTCCGGGATGGAACCCGACGCCGTCCGTGAGGTGGTCTCGTCCATCCGCAGCAACAGTCTGGCGGGGCTGGCGGATATGCGCCAAACCATCGAGGTGCTGCGCACCAACGATACCGCCGAGGACCTGGTGCAACACCGCATTGCCGACCTCGGAGATCTCGTCGATCGGATGCGTGCGGCCGGATTGACGGTGTCGTTGACAACGATCGGTGACATACGCCCGGCCCCGGTCGCGGTCGAGTTCGCCGCCTACCGGATCGTTCAGGAGGCGTTGACCAACGCGCTCAAACACGGACGGAACGCACGGGTGAAAATCATCCATTCCGACGAACACCTGACGTTGACCGTTACCAACCTGCTCGGCGACCAACCGACCGGGGTCCCCGGCTCCGGCACCGGACTGGACAGCATGAGGGAACGCGCGACCATCCTGGGTGGGACTTTCGCGGCCGGCCCGGAGCAGCCGGACCGCTGGAGGGTCCACACCGAGCTGCCCACCGACCGGCTTCAAGGAGGGACCGCATGATCGACGTGTTGATCGCCGACGACCACGCGGCGGTACGCGCGGGCCTGGTGTTGATCTGTCAGGGCGCCGAGGATATTCGGGTGGTCGGTGAAGCCGCCGATGGGGCGGCGGCGGTCGAGGCCGCACGACGCCTGCGGCCCGACGTGGTCGTCATGGACATCCGCATGCCCAGGCTCGACGGCATCAGCGCCACCGAACGGCTCTCCGAGGTCTGTGACGTTTTGATACTCACCACCTACGGCACCAACGGTTACCTATTTGCGGCAATGTCGGCAGGTGCGGCAGGTTTTCTTCTCAAGGACACCGACGCCGACAGTCTTCTCGATGCGATACGCACCGTTGCCCGCGGTGACGGACTGATCTCGCCGTCGGTCACACGCGATCTCATCCGCGAGTTCGGTCGGCGAGTTCCGACGACGGCCGAACCGGATGGACTGTCGAACCTGACCGGACGAGAGCGTGAGGTTCTGGTGTGTCTGGGTAAGGGGATGTCGAACGCGGAGATCGCCGGTCATCTGAACATGGCGGACACGACGGCGAAGACTCACGTGAGCCGCGTTTTGAACAAGCTCGGGCTCCGGTCGCGCGTGCAGGCGGCGATCATGGCTCGAGAACTTCGACTCACCTGAACCACGACTCACAGAAACCTCCCAGAAATCCCCAAGAAACCCCTCAGAGTCCACTGATAGCATCCCGGATCGTTACCAAGTCGTGATGATGGCGTGCCTCTAGCGTAGCCACACGCGACGGTCCACCCGAGCACACACAGTGGTCGGAACACGTTTGCGCGACGCCTACCGCCGGGTAGCCACCCAGGACCCGCCGACTCCACAAGCCAAGGCGTTCCGCCCGCCGTCCGAAGACCCGCAAGGAGCGTCGACGAGACATGTCCGTCCAAGCGCCGGCCCCACCAACCCGCGCCGCCACACCCACCGAACAGACCACGCCCTCCAAGAAGGGCCGTGACTCGTACTTCTCCAACGCGAAGCTGGCGCTGATCGTCCTCGTCGTCATCGGTCACGCTTGGGCACCTCTGACAGGGCAAAGCTTCTCCGTCAACGCGTTTTACACGACCCTGTACGCGTTTCACATGCCGGCGTTCATTCTGCTGTGCGGTTACTTCTCGAAAAGTTTCACCGGACGCCCCGACCAGCTACGCCGTGTCCTCACCGGAATCCTCGCCCCCTACATCCTGTTTTCACTGCTGTACGGACTGTTTCGCATTTGGATCGACGGTGAGTTCACCCTCGGCCTGCTGTACCCGTACTACCTGACCTGGTTTCTCGCCGCCCTGTTCGTGTGGCGTGTGACATCACCCATCTGGCGCGTGGTGAAGTACCCGGTTCTCATCGCCACACTCATCTCGATCGGCGCCGTCATGATGGACCTTCCCGGGGCCTTCGACCTGGGACGGATCCTCCAGTTCCTACCGTTCTTCGTCGCCGGAATGTTCCTGCGACGTGAACACTTCGAAATGGTCAAACGGCCTCTCGTGAAATATCCGGCCACGGTGGCCACCGTGGCCGTCCTCGGACTGGCGTACCTGTACGCCGGGGATCTGGACAGCAACTGGATCTACTTCAACGAGGGCGCCGAACAGATGGACGTCAGCCGGATGGCCGCCCTGCCGATCAAGCTGGTCCTCATGGCCGCAGCGGTCGTTCTCCTCGTTACCTTTTTCGCGTGGATACCCGACCGGACGTTCCGGTGGACCTCGCTGGGAGAAGCCACCATGTACGCCTTCCTCCTCCACGGCTTCATAACCCGTGGCGCCAACTACGGAATGGGCTGGTACGACAACGAATTCGTGCACACGGCCACAGGAGCGGTGACGGTGACCCTCCTGGCAGTGGCGATCGCGCTGCTCCTCATGAGCAAGCCGGTTCGTTGGCTGACACGCCCACTCGTCGAACCGAAACTCGACTGGTTGCTGAACAGGACCTCCCGCGAACGCTCCGAAAGCGGCAGCGGTTCGGCGGCGCCGGTCAACTCGTAACGTCGGTCGTGGTGAATCGAGCCCACGCCGCCGTCACGAATACGGCGATGTAGACGGCCGGGGCGACCAGGCCCACTCCCGCCCCGGCCCAGTCGACCGGTTCCCGCAACAGCCCCGCCCAATCGTTCCAATAATGGCTGAGCAGGAACGGATGCAGCCATTCGAGGGCCGAGAATCCACCGAGGATCTGGTCGATCAGCACCCACATAAACGTTCCGACGGCGGCACCGATCGGTTGCTCGGTCAACGTCGAAGCGAAAAGCCCGAGTGCACACACCGCCATCAGGCTTACCGAGATATACCCGCCGACGAGCAAGAGCCGAGCCGACGCCTCCCCGGATGGCAGTCGCCCGCCCGACAACGTCACCATGTCGCCGACACCGAACAGGGTTACCCCCGTCGCGGCCGCGACCAGACCGACCATGAAAACGCCTGCGGGGGCGGCGATCAGCAACGAGGCGAACTTGATCACCAACAGCCGGGTACGTCCAACCGGCACTGCCAGAAGGTAACGCAGCGTACCGGTATGGGCTTCGCCGGCGATCGCGTCACCCGCGAGAATGCACATGGCCATCGGTAGAAACACCGACATCTGCATAACCCAGGTCGTCAGGACCAGAAACAGGCCGCTACCGGCGACAAGCGACGTGAACGGTGGTCCAGCACCGTCGCCCACACCCGCGAAACGAACGACGATGCCGATGAGTATCGGGACCGCCGCGAGGATCATCAGGCCCGCGATGTTGCGTCGCCGGGTAAGGACAAGGCGAAGCTCCGACGTCAACAACCGCATGCCGACCCTGCCTTCGGCTTCACCGGCCGACATCGAAACCCTCTCCGGTCAGTTCCACGAACAGATCCTCCAAACCGGGAACGACGACGTTGAAGCCGGTGACCGGAACGCCCCGTCTCACCACCAAGTCGATAATCTTCTCCGGTGTCTGCGGCCCCGGCGTTCCGACCGCGCCCTTCTCGTCCACGGCCACGTCGTGGCAGCCCGCCTCGGACAAGGCGGCCGCCGCCGCACGCGGGTCCGGGGAGTCGACGCGTACGTGCTGCGCGGAACGACCCGTCATGTCCCGCAATCGCCCCTGGGCCTTCATTCTTCCCCGCTGCATGATCGCGACGTGACTGCACACCTGCTCCACCTCGGCCAACAGGTGTGTCGAGAGCAGTACCGTCGTACCGTCGGCGGCCACATCGGCGATCAGTGAACGCACCTCGCGGGTGCCCTGCGGGTCCAGTCCGTTCGTGGGTTCGTCCAAGATCAGCAGGTCTCGAGGGCGCAGCAGCGTCGAGGCGATCGCGAGACGTTGTTTCATACCCATCGAGTAGGCCCGGTACGTCTTGCGTCCCGCCTTCAACAGGCCGACACGGTCCAGTGCCAGACTGATGCGGTCGTCGGCGTCGGAGGACGCGGTGGTGCCGTCGGCGGCGTCCAGCCTCCGCAGGTTGTCGCGCCCGGTCAGGTACGGATGGAAGCCGGGACCCTCGACGAGCGCCCCCACACGCGGCAGCACGGACATGGACTGTTCGGGCATGCCCGAACCCAACAGTTCACACCGGCCCGCATCGGGCTCGACCAGCCCCAACAACATCCGAATCGTGGTCGTCTTTCCACTGCCGTTGGGGCCGAGGAACCCCATGACGGCTCCGTAGGGCACCTGTAGATCGATCGTGTCGACCGCCGGTGGTCCCGCCCCGTAGCGTTTGGTGAGCCCGACAGTCCGTACCGCGTCGCCGGAAGGTTCCCCCTCACGGCGCAACGGACTCATACGTCTGCCGCCACGTCGAACAGCCGCTGATCGGTAACCGCGCCGATCAACAACCGCCCGTCGTCGGTGACCAGCAGACTCACGAGGGCGCCGGTCATCAGATGCCCCGCGCCCCAGGCACCTTCCACGGGGTCGAAACCGTCCAGGATCGTCACGGGGTCGATCTGTTCGCCGCTTTGCGCCGTGAGTTCGGCGGTCAACCTGTCGATGTCGAAGTCCGTCACCGCCACGGTGGTCCATCCTTCGCCCACCAACATCGGATCGGTGTCGCGTTCTCCGCGCCCGGAGTCGAACAATCTGTCGGCCTCGTCGGTGCCCTCCACGATGTCGACCCCCGCCGGCGGGTTGAATGTGAAGTTCTCCTGGTCCGGTACATCGAACTCGACGCGAGAAAACGCAACCTCGAAGGCGGGCTCGGCCACTCCGACGGCAAGAACCCGCGTCCGCAGCGGCACCCCCGTCTCGGCGTCGACGGCGAGCCGAACCTGCGACACCAATGACGTCTCTTCCTTGGGTTCGAGCACCAGCTCGTAGGCGCTTCGCCCGGCGACCTCGGCGGTACCGTCGGTGGATACGTCGGTCCCCGGTTCGATGCGGGCAAGCGCCTGTTCGGCGGCTTCCATGGGTGACGTCGCCGTGAATCGGCTCGGTGGCCACAGGGGCAGATCGGCGATCTCACCGGACATGGTGAAATGCGTCGCATGGTTTTGTCGGCTGTCCCATTGCCAGACGTCGGCGCCGTTGCGGATCACATCGGTTTCGCCCAGTTGATCCAGCAGGGCGAGGCGCACTCGGTCAGGTGCCGCGTACCACATGCGGACGGTCCGGCTGCCCGGCGCCAGCAGGTCGTCGGCCGTGGCGATCGCGGGTATGCCCAGGTCGGTGTGCGCCACGACGGTCCCGGACAAACCCGGCACATCGGAATCCTGTAGTTCGGCCAACAGTTCTGCCGCAGTGCGTTCCGGCAGGTCGGGGGAACCGTCGGCGGAGACGAGCCCGGCACCGACCACGGTCGCGACAGCAGCCGCCGCTATGGCCAGCGGTACCGAATACCGCCGCATCCGGTGAAACATGTCTTCCCCTTTCAACGGAAGGACGTTGTGCCCATCATGCGTGGTGGCGCCTGAGTCGGCCCTGAGAAGCCGGTGCCGGACTCGTTCAGATCTCGCCGTGCAGTCGATGAACCGCCTGTATACGCGAGGCGGTTCTCCGGAGCATCCTCTTGAGCCGTCGGCGCGATCGTTTACCGTCGATGCATGCGACTACTGATCGTCGAGGACGAACGCCGCATGGCCACTGCTCTGGCCAGGGGCCTGCGCGCCGACGGATTTGCCGTCGAAGTCGTCCACGACGGCAAAAGCGGTCTCGACGCGGCACGGTTCGGCAGCTACGACGCAGTCATTCTCGACATCATGTTGCCCGGATTGTCGGGCTACGAGGTCATTCGGACACTTCGCGCGGAGAACAACTGGGTGCCGGTTCTGGTGTTGTCGGCCAAGGACGGTGAATACGACCAGTCCGACGGCCTCGATCTGGGAGCCGACGACTACCTGACCAAGCCGTTTTCCTATGTCGTGCTTCTCGCTCGATTGAGGGCTCTGCTGCGCAGAGGTAAACCGGCGCGACCGTCGGTGTTGTCGGTCGGCACGTTGACGTTGGACCCGGGACGACGGTCGGTTGAACGCGACGGCACGCCCATATCGTTGTCCACCAGGGAGTTCGCGCTTCTGGAGTACCTCATGCACCATGCCGAACAGGTGGTACCCAAGGTGACGCTCCTGGATCACGTCTGGTCGGCGGCCGAGGACACCCACGTCAACCTGGTGGAGGTCTACATCGGGTATCTGCGCCGCAAGATCGACGCACCGTTCGGTGTGCGCAGTCTCCAGACCGTACGTGGAGCCGGTTATCGATTGACCGCCGAGAACCCATGAGCCGGCTTCGGAACGGGCTGCCGCTGCGAGTGCGCCTGGTGGCGTTGGGGGTTATCGGTCTATTGGTCGGGTTCGCCGTCGGCGGTGGTGTTCTGGTGTTGGCGTTGCACATGTCCCTGCGTCACTCGGTGGATTCGGCGGCCGAGCAGACCGCGTCCGACGTGGTCGTTCTCCTGGAGGCGGGTGAACTTCCCGATCCGATACCGACCGGGAGGGACGCAACCGTGGTCCAGGTGTTCGACGCCGACGCACGGTATGAACGGGGGTCGTTGGGCGCGGATCCACTGGTACCGGTTCTGCCAGTCGACATGTGGCAGTCGGCGTTGGCCGGAGAAAACGTCACGGTCGAGGGAAGCCGCGCGAGCCTGAACGGGACGTTGCGGGTCACCGCCGCCCGGGCCGGGGATCACACGATCCTCGTGGCGGTGTCCGAGGACGAACTCGATGCGGTACCGAAGCTGGCTTCCGGTTTGGCGATCACGTTCGCCGCGCTCGCGGCCGTGGTGGGCGTGGTCCTGTGGTGGGCGGTCGGATGGACGTTGCGCCCGGTCGAGGCCGCTCGAGCCAAGCAGCGGGAGTTCGTCGCCGACGCCGCACACGAGCTCCGCAGTCCGTTGGCGAACATGCGCACCGAGTTGGAGGTGGCGGCCCGTATCGGGGCGCAGGACGAGCTGATCGACAATCTGCTGAGCGACGTCAACCGGCTCTCCCGCATCACGGAAGACCTACTGTTGCTCGCGAGGCTGGACGACACGGACGAACCGTGGAGACCCGCTGAGCTGGATCTGGTCGACCTTCTGCGTGACACCGCCGCCGACTACTCCGATGCCCGTGTCGACGTCGACGCCGCGCTACCGGAGGAACCGGTCCTGATCAACGCCGACGTCGACGGTATTCGGCGCATTCTCATCAACCTGGTGGACAACGCGGTAAGGCACGCGACCTCGCACGTGAGGTTGGCCTGCGCATCGGGCGGCTCCTCGGTATCGATCACCGTCGTCGACGACGGGCAGGGGATCCCCGAGACCGACCGACTCCGTGTGTTCGATCGGTTCACCCGGCTTGACGATTCACGTGATCGCGACCTCGGTGGCACCGGCCTGGGTTTGTCGATCGTGGCCCGGCTGGTGGCGGCTCATCGCGGCGAGATCCATCTCGCCGACGCCGAGCCGCACGGCCTGTCGGTGACGGTCCGCCTGCCACGGTGACCGTGTCTCACCGCAACGCCAGACCCGCCTCCACAGCCGCCGTTTTGGGTAGCGCCTCGATCTCCGCCACGTCGAACCAACGTAGGTCGCTCGTCGAACCACCGACGTCCAGGATCTCCAAGGGCACCTCGTGCGTGACCTCGGCGTCCCAAACGATGTTGATTCCGTGGAAGTCGGACGGCCTGCCATCGGGGGCCACCGAATCGGGGTCGTGTCTGGATGCGACGCCGCGCAGACCCCGCAGCCGTACCTGCTGACTGGTTTCCTCGTATACCTCGCGTGCCAACCCCTGCTCGGGTGTCTCACCGAAGTCGACGCCACCGCCGGGCAGGTGCCACCGTCCGGCCGCCCAATAACCTTCGGGGATCATCGTGAGGAGCACGCGACCGTCGGGGCGGGTAAGCCACGCATATGCGCCGACGCGTTGTTCCAGCAACTTACCCGGCGGCTCGGCGGGAGCCCGCCCGGTGGGCGGTGTCGGAAGTCCGGTGGCGGGTAGACGCAGCATCGTCGATGTGGTGTGACACATCGGCTGCCCGGCGAGGTCTTTGATATCGCACCATCGATGGGTGTCGTCGTCACCGCTGTCGTCGCGCAGGGTCCCACCGACGGCTTTCACCTCGTAGAGGATCAACGTGTTGTGTTCCGACCATTCGCCGGTGACGGGAACGACCGCGGACGTTACCGACCGCAGGCCGGTCGTCTCCACGACCAGTCCGGTTTCGGCCGCGAATCGTCGGACGACCGTGTCGGCGGGGTTTTCGGCGTGAGGTACCCGCCCACCGGGGACCCACCAGCCGCCGGTCTGCGAGGTGGACTGCCGGAGCAGTGTACGGCCGGAGTCGTCGGTGAGGATGCCGTGAGCACCCACCCGCATAGTGCGATCCATCGGTCGAACCTAACAGCCGCAGGGCTTGGTCGAGCCGATCGAATCGGTCCGGTGTGATCGAACTCGTCGGTGTCACGGTCCGCGGTCTTCTTCACGGTGGCCGATCACACGCGCGGGGACTCCGGCCACGATCGCACGCGCGGGCACGTCCTTGGTGACGACCGCGCCCGCACCGACGACGGCACCGTCGCCGATCGTCACTCCTTTGAGTACGACCACCTTGGTCCCCAACCAGCAGTCGTCACCGATGCGTACGGGCGCCTTGGTGATGCCCTGGTCCTTGATGGGGCGTTGTAGTGAATCGATCGTGTGGTCGAAGTCGATGATGTACACGTCGTCGGCGATCAACGTGTCGTCGCCGATGTGTACGTCCAGGTAGGCGTTGACCGTGACACGAGAGCCCAGCACCGCCCTTGCGCCTATGTGGACATTACCTTCGTGCGCTCGGACGGCACTGTGACGACCGACGTGACAATCTCGGCCCATCGTCAACCGTCCGTGACCACGTTTGGCCACGATCTCGACGGATTCGCCCAGGTATACCATTCCCGAGACGCGAACCCGTCGATACAGCAGCCGGAAACGTAGGTAACGCAGGTGGTTTGGCCAAAAGCGTGGCTTCAGCCGCCACATTTGCGTCCGGTGATCAACACGTTGTAGAACAGGTCGGCAGGGAGCACGTGGGACAACCGTTCGTCCAACGCGGCCAGTATCCGCCAGCTGCGCATCGCGAAGTTGGCCCACCCGAAGCCGAGCTTTTCCGGTCGAATGGCGGCTTCGAACGTACGCACCGGCCATCCCAGAAACGCCGCGGTGAGTTCCTCCGTGCGTGTTTGGACGTCGACGGCTCCCGCGTCGCGTGCCATGGTCGCCAGTTCACCGGGCACGAACGTGTGCAAATCGACGACGGCCTCCAGCGCAGCGGCGGCCGACGATTCGTCCAGTTCGACCTGCGGCCTACGCCAATCCGACAGACCGGGCAGTCGCGTCGCGGTTGTCGTGGCCCACCAGGTCAGGCGGCCGAGACGGCGCGCGTAAAAATCGCCCACTCGCGTCGGGTCCCCGGCGAAGACGAACCTGCCGCCCGGCCTCAACACTCGTAGGACCTCACCGAACGCCTTCTGTACGTCGGGTATGTGGTGCAGGACGGCGTGCCCGACAACGAGGTCAACCGAATCGTCCGGGTACGGAATCGTTTCGGCATCGGCCACGCGGCCTTCCACGTCCAACCCCAGACGTTCGGCGTTGCCCGTAGCGACATCGACCATCCCGGGTGAGATATCGGTGACGACGCCCTTTTTCGCAACGCCGGCCTGCATCAGGTTGAGAAGGAAGAAGCCGGTGCCACTTCCCACCTCCAACGCCGTCGGATAGGGCCAATCGTCCGCGCCCGCGGCCAATACGAATCGATCACGCGCATAGTCGATACAGCGTTTGTCGAACGAGATCGACCACTTCTCGTCGTAGGTGTCGGCTTCCCAGTCGTGGTAGAGAACGTTGGCGAGCTTCGGGTCGGATCGAGCGGCCTCGACCTCTTCATACGTCGTCATTTGCCGGTGAATCCCGGCTTCCGCTTATCGGTGAAGGCGTTCATGCCCTCGTGTGCATCGTGCGTGGCGAAAAGGCCCGCGAACAACTGCGACTCCCACGCCAGGCCCGCCGGCAACTCCATCTCCAGACCGGTGTCGACGGCCTGTTTGGCAGCCCGCAACGCGCGCGGCGCGCCGTCGGTGAACACCGAGGCGAATGTCTTGGCGGCTTCGAAAACCTCCGCCGCGGGAACGACGTCGTCGACCAGGCCAATGCGCAACGCCTCCTGGGCGTCGATCATGCGGCCGGTGAAGATAAGCTCTTTGGCACGCGACGGGCCGACCAACCGCGGAAGCCGTTGAGTGCCACCCGCTCCGGGGATGATGCCGAGTTTGATCTCGGGTTGCCCGAGTTTGGCGTCGTCGGCGCAGATACGAATGTCGCATGCCAACGCCAGTTCACATCCGCCGCCCAAGGCGTATCCGGTGATGGCGGCGACGACCGGTTTCCCTATCTGGGCGATGGCGTTGAACGCCGCGGACAATTGCGGCGCCCGGTCGGACATCTCCGGATAGCCCATGTCGGCCATCTCCTTGATGTCGGCGCCCGCGGCGAAGACCTTCTCGCCGCCGTAAACGATGACTGCTCTGATGTCGTCATCGGCGTCGGCCGCTACGGCGGCTTCACGCAACTCCTCCTGAACCTGGGTGTTCAGGGCGTTCATCGGGGGACGGTCCAACCGAATGACGCCAATGCCTTCGTCGGTCTCAAGATTCACGAAACGAGCCACACGGGCAGGCTACACGTACGGCGCATCCCGTTGCGCCGGTCGCCGCGCCGCCTTCACACCGGTGCGAGAACCCGTTCCAAGGCCTCAAACCATTTGTCGGCCATCTTTTGTGCCCCGGAACCGCCGGTGTGCAGGCCGTCGTAGGTATCTGCGTCGACGTCGAAGCCGTCGTTCTGGTCCACCACGAACAACGGTGACTCCGGGGACTGATGAGCCTTCGCCCAGCTCGGGATACGTGCATTGAGTTCGTCGACCTGGCCCGGACAGTGCACACACTCCTTGTCCATCGGGGTCTCGGTCATGGGGATGATCTGTGCCACCAGAATCACCATGTTCGCGTTGACCTGCCTCATCTGGTCAACCAGAATAGACAGGCCCTTAAGGATTTCATCTGTGGAGTCTCCGCGTCGGATGTCGTTGGACCCCAGATGCACCAGCATGACGTCCGCGGGGTCCCTCGCCAGCCAGTCGAACAACAGGCCCTCCTCGGCGATGCCGGTCGCCTCGAAGCCGCTGTAGGCGCGACTGTTGTCGTCGTAATCATCGTCACATTCGGGCCCTTCGCGCTTGCCCACGAAATCAAGGTTGTCGTAACCCGAGTCCACCAATCGGTTCCACAGGATCGACCGCCAGCATCCGGTTGAACCACTGATCGAGTCCCCCAGAGGCATGATCGCCACCGGATCGCCGTCGGCCCCCAACGGCAACGGCGACTCCACCGGGTCTCGCAGCGTCGTAATACACGCGGCCACGACGACGACACAACACAACCACAACAAGACCAGCTTCACGTACTTCGGCACACCGACTCCTGGTATCGCTTCAGGCGCGCAGTCGCGACGAACCCACCGCCGTCGGTCCGCTGCTCACCAACCCTCAACAGTCCGGCAGGGAAGGCGGCTGCTCGGAAAGCAACGTCGGCTCGCCCATCGTAAAGACGGTGAGCATGCTCCGCCAGGCGTCGGAATCGGGAATGAATATCTCGCTGTGAGCGTGCACCCCACCGATCTCCTTACCGGTGATGCCCATACTTCCCAACGTCCGGTTGACATCGTCAAGCGCATCGGGGTCATCGGGAAGCCGGCCCGTGACGAGGCGTTTCACTCCGGGCATGCTCGAGACCCGGATGCCGTGCCCCAGCCCGGTCGCGTCGGGAATGTTCTGGACGTAACCGATGGGGTCCCCCGGAGCCATCAGGTCGTAGCGTTCCCTACAGGGGCTGGCGTAGTCGTGTGGCGACCACACCCCGTATCCGGCCCCGGCCGAGGCGAGGTGGAGGACTCGGTCGGCGTCAAGATCGTACGTCTCGGCCAGGCCGACCACCGCGCCGCCGTAGGAGTGCCCCGCCACCGTCAACGACACGTGTGCGGGCAGTCGGTGCCGCAGGTCGGCCGTGAACGCCGTCAACTCGATCGCTGCGTCCTGCGCCCAGGAGGGGGTGGACTCCTGGATCCAGCCCGACGGGAACGGCGAGCCCGCCCACACCACCATGGCCAGCTCTCCCTCGGCGGCCGACACGAAACTGGCCGCGCGCCCCGAATACCGAGTGAAGTTGTCGCTGCTGACAAACGCCGAACCCCCCGGCACCAGCACACCGACGTGTGACGCCGTATCCAGATCCCCGACCAGCTCCGCCCACGCCCCCTGGCCGCGATTGGCGAGCGGATCGAAGTAGACGAGTCGGTGCCCACCGTCGATGACCCGCTGAAAATCGGGCCGCGGTTCACGATCGCCCTGCGTCCAGGGTCGGGGAGGCGACGGCCAGGACCGCGAGGCCGCCACCGAGGCCGCCAGTCGGATCGCGTTCGCGTTGATCCGCACGTCGATGGGTGCGCCTTCCAGGTTCCCCACCGCGGAGGGAAACAACACGGCCAACCACTCCACCAGGTCGTTCGGCAGTTGCGCGAAGACCTCGTCGACCGTCACCGCGTCCATCTCTCCGGACATCAACCTGGCCAGGCCGGCCTCGGCGGGCACGCTCGACGTCGCCAACGGTGCCCGCTCGTTCAAAGTCAACGCCAACCCGGGGTCGTCGGCCGCCATATCGGCGGCCAGATCCGGAGGCAGAGAATGGTAACGCTGCGGCAACGAGGTGGTAATGAGCTCGGTGGGGTCGATGTCCATTTGTTCGGCGAGCTCGACGGCGTCCACGGCCGAAACCGGCGGTCGGCGGTCGACCGGCTGCATGATCGCGGCCACCAACAGCAACGACAGGATCGCCATCGCAACGACGACGGCCCGACCCGACTGAATCCGTGCTCGTTCCCTCACCCGATTCAGCCTATGCCCTGATACGGCTTAGACCGGTGGAGCCTGTGATCCGTCGATCTTCACACGGCACGCACGGCGTACCGGCCGTCACGCTTTTCGACGTTCAGCCGAATGTCGAACGCCTTGGTCAGGTTCTCCGACGTGAGTACGTCGTCGAGCAGCCCCGACGACACCACCGCACCGTCGGACAACAGCAGTCCGTGAGTGAAGCCGGGCGGGATCTCCTCAACGTGGTGGCTAACGAGCGCCAGCGTCGGGGAATCGGGGTCGGCGGCCAGCTCCGACAACAACCGGACCAGACTTTCCCTACCGCCCACGTCGAGGCCCGCAGCCGGTTCGTCGAGCAACAACAACTCGGGATCGGTCATCATGGCCCGCGCGATCTGTACCCGCTTACGCTCTCCCTCGGAGAGGGTGCCAAAGCGTCGTTTAGCCAACGCCGCGACACCGAAACGGTCGAGAAGCTCCATGGCCCGGTCCTCGTCCAGCGCGTCATACTCCTCACGCCACCGACCGACCACCGCCCACGCCGCGGTCACCACGACGTCGAGAACCCGTTCGTCGGGTGGGATGGCCAGCGACGCCGAGGTCAAGCCGACCCGGGGACGCAACTCGGATACATCCACTTTGCCGAGTTGTTCGTCGAGCACACGCACGGTTCCCGACGTCGGGTGCATGCGTCCACCCGCAAGATTGAGCAGAGTGGTTTTTCCGGCTCCGTTGGGCCCCAGGACGACCCAACGTTCGTCCAATTCGACCTGCCAATCGACATGGTCGAGCAGAAGCGAGTTTCCGCGGCGTACAACGACGTCGGTGGCATTGATCACGAGATCGGCTGAGTCCGGCACGATTGCATACTGCCATGACCGACCGCCGCCTGTCTTGTTCGCCGGGCCTTTGCGTCAGGCACGTCTCACCCGTGACGGCCTTCTACCTCGATGGGCGGAACCGTTCTCGCCCAAGAATCCACAGCGCTTCAACCCCATCGCGCCACGTGATCTTCTTGCCCTCTTCACGCGTCCTGGCCCGATACGAGATCGGGACTTCGAACGGGCGCACGCCCCGGCGCAACAGCTTCGCCGTCACCTCCGCCTCCACGCCGAAGCCATGGGACCGGATGCGAAGGGAACGAAACATGTGGACCGGCAGAAGCTTGAAGCACGTCTCCAGGTCGCCGATGTAGGAGTTGTACAAAACGTTGGCGGCCAACGTAACGGCCTTGTTTCCCATGACATACCAGAAGGAGTACGAGGCGTGGCTGCCGAAGGTGCGGTTTCCGTACACCACTTCGGCTCGACCCGACAGGATCGGCGCCAACAGGGCAGGTATGTCCCACGCGTCGTACTCGAGGTCGGCGTCGAAGATGACAAGATAATCGCCGGTGGCGGTGTCGACCGCGGTCTTGACAGCCGCACCTTTGCCGCGATTACGGTTGTGCGTCAACACCCGCACCCGGGGGTCCTCGATTTCGCGCAGCAGGGCCGCGGTCTTGTCGCGGCTGCCGTCGTCGACGACGATCAACTCGACGGGGCACGGGTATTGCACCGCCAGAACATGTTCAACGGCTTTGAGGACCCGCCGTGCCTCGTTGAAGACCGGCATCACTATCGACAGTTTCATCCTTCACCGCCCTTCAGCCGAGCGCGCCGGGTCGCACCCATGCGGTGTGGACTCATAACCGGTCGGCCGTGCGGCAACGTCGTTCTCGACCGCCTCAGCGGAGTCACGACGAGTCGACGAAATTCCGACAGCGCACGCCGGTCGGGGTGCTCCGCCGTCAGGACGCGGTGAAGCACCCGTCGCGCGTCGCGGTGTGGAAGTTCCTCCAAACCGGCGATGATCGAGTGCGGACCGTCCACCTCCATGAGCCGAAGCGAGGATTCGGCCGCCAGCAGCGACCGCTCCGCGTCCGTCAGGTCCACCAGTTCAAGGACACCGATCTCCACCAGGCACACCAGCGCGGTGGGAGCCAGAACGGGGTCGGAACGAACACGGCGGAGCAGCTTCACCGATGAGGGGTCCACATCGTAAAGAAGCTCCAGTATCGCGGCCGCGCGGCTTCGCAACGGTGTCTCGCGAGCGACGTCCAGCAGGCATTCCAGGTCACGGCCCTGTGCGTCCAACCATGTGGCCAGTTCCGTCGCCGCCGCCTCGGGCGGGTAGTGCTGGGTCACGACGCCCAGCATCTCCTCGGCGGACGTCTCGGCGAGCTCGCCCACGAGTCCCGCTTCACGTCCTTCGGCCAGCATCCGGTCCCGCATCACGTAAGTCGCCAAGTCGGTCAACTGCAGCAGTTCGGTGGGAAGCTTCAGTTCGGTCGCCAGTTCCGCCGTGGTGTCGGGATCGAATGGTGAGTCCAAAGTGTCGCTGGACAGGTCGGCCATGAAAACCGGGTCCACCACGCCGACCCGTGATTCCACCGCCCCCAGTTCGATGAGGCGGCCCCACATTGTCGCCAGATCGTTCTGCAGCAGATCGCGCTGCCGTCGCCGCTCGGTGGGCTGAAGTTCATCCACATCGAACAACGTGCCGCAGCAGTGCCGCCACACGGTCTCTTCGAGACGTTTGGCGGGCATCGGCGAGGGCAGGCTGTACAGCGAGTTGAGAATGTCGGGGAGGATCCCGGTGAACCCGTGCCGCAGTCCCGACGCCGCGGGCTCCCGGCTCGTCGCCAAGAAGCGCGCCCCCAAACCTCCGATCGCGTCGAACAGTCCACGCCACAGTGCGACCGGGTCGGACAATCGCGGTTTGGCCTTCGCCACCGGCACAAGCCTGCCGCGATAACGACGGATCAGACGCGCCTTCGTCATCCAGTTCACCAGAAGGTCGACCTCGGCGGGCACGTCGATCCCCAATACCGCAGCCAGATCGTCCCGGTCACTGTCAAACAGTTCGCCCCTCGCCCGTAGTCGGCGGCCGTCGGCCAGCCAATCCACGACCCGTCGAGCCCTCGCCACCGTCGGCACCGCGGTCGCCAACTCCACGAGTCGTTGCGGTGTCGGAAGTTCGACCGGTAGTTGCGCGGGTGCGCGTACAAAGCCGGGCACCGGTTGGTCGACCCGCGTCTTCTTCAACCGGCTCAACAGCGTGTCGTCCACCGCGAGCCCGTCGCGCCGAGCCCGAAACTGAAACGAACGCAACGAATCGGGCCCATCGATGACCATGCCGTGGTCGCGAGCCAACCGACTCCAGTACTTTTCGACGCCGAACCGTTCCGCATCGAACAGGACCGCCGGGAAGCGGGGTGCCAGCTCGTCGATCGCGGCCTCGTTGTCGGCCATCGAGGCACCACGCGGGTCCCGCAGCCCGTAGTCACCGATGAAACGCAACAAGAGCCGCAAAGTTTCGGGGGCGTCTGCCAGGTCGGCAGGGTCGGCGTCCAGGTACCGGGGAAGCCATTCGAGCAGAAAATGCCGGACGTGTTCGGGTTTCCAATAGGTCAGCCGACCGTCGCTGGAATAGTGCCGGGAATCCAGCGCCGAGCTGATCAGCACCTCGTCCATCGAGGGTGAATCCCGCTGCGACCACTCCAGACACCTGCGGGTCAACAGCGTGCGTGCAGCGTGATACTCGTCGCGCTCATCCAGTTCGAAGCAGGTTCGCACGCCCGTTGTCGCCCCTTCCACCGTCGGGAGACCATCGTAAGCGGGCCGGGCACCGGTAGCCTGACGTGGGTGACCGACACCGTGAACCCTTTCCTTCTTCCCAGTACGCTGCCATACGAGCTTCCACCCTTCGACACGATAGAGGAATCTCACTATCTGCCCGCGGTGGAACAGGGCATGGCCGAACACCTCGACGAAGTCGAGGCCATCGCGACCAACACCGAGGCACCCACGTTCACCAATACCGTCGAGGCACTGGAACGCGCCGGCACCACGTTGGGACGAGTTGTTCGTGTCTTTCGGTCGGTGACGGTAGCCAACACCAACGCGACGTTGCGGGAGCTTCAACAGAAGATCGCCCCCGCGTTGGCGGCTCACCTGGACCGCATCCACCTCGACGAGCGGCTCTACCGACGTATCGACGACCTGTATCAGCGCCGCGACGAGCTCACGCTCGACGACGAACAGCGGTGGCTGCTACAACGCCATCACCTGAAACTGGTACGTGCGGGTGCTCAGCTGTCTGCCGAAGACAAGGAAACGTTGAAACGGCTCAACACCGAGCTGTCGACTCTGTCCACGCGTTTCTCGCAACAGCAGCTCGCGGGCACCAACGAGGCCGCAGTCGTGCTGGAGGGTGACGAGGTCGACGGGATGTCCGACGACGCGATCGCCACCGCCGCGGCCGCCGCCACAACGCGCGGTCTCGACGGCAAATACCTGCTCACCTTCTCCAACTTCACGGTGCACCCTCAGTTGGCGAATCTGACCGACCCCGACGTGCGTCGACGCGTCTACGAGGCATCAACCGGCCGAGGAAACTCCGGTGGCGACAGCGACACTTCCGCGACCCTCCTGCGGATGGTGAGGCTACGCGCCGAACGTGCCCGGCTTCTCGGATACGCCAACCACGCCGAGTACGTCATCGCCGACCAGACCGCCGGGAGCCTCCAAGCGGCGTCGGACATGCTGCGGCGCCTGGCGCCGGCGGCCGTGGCGAACCTGCGGGTCGAAGCGGCCGACCGCGCGGCCGTTCTGGGGCAGGAGAGCATCGCACCTCACGACTGGTCGTATGCCACCGAGAAACTGCGTAAACAGCGGTACAACTTCGATACCGGCGGGCTGCGTCCGTACCTGGAGTTGGAACGCGTGTTGCGCGACGGTGTGTTCTATGCGGCCCAACAGGTGTACGGCGTGACCTTCACCGAACGTACCGATCTGCGGTCGTATCTGCCCGAGGTGCGGGTTTTCGAGGTCTTCGACGCCGACGGATCCGCGTTGGGGCTGTTCTGTGCCGATTTCTTCACTCGCGACTCCAAAAACGGCGGAGCATGGATGAACTCGTTCGTCGACCAATCGCGCCTGTTGGGGCAGAAGGCGGTGGTGTCCAACAACCTCAACATTCCCAAGCCACCCGACGGGCAGAAGGCTCTGCTGACGTTCGCGGAGGTCACGACGATGTTCCACGAGTTCGGGCACGCTCTCCACGGCCTGTTCTCGGACGTGACCTACCCGACGTTCGCGGGAACGGCGGTGCCGCGTGACTTTGTGGAGTTCCCCTCCCAGGTCAATGAAATGTGGTCGACGTGGCCGCAGGTCTTGAACAACTACGCCAGGCATCACGAAACCGGTGAGCCCATGCCCGGCGAGCTGGTGGACCGCCTCATCGCGTCACGGCAGCTCAACGAAGGCTTCGCGACGACCGAGTATCTGGCGTCGGCGCTGCTCGACCTGGCGTGGCACTCGTTGTCGGTCGAGGAGATTCCCGAGGGGGACGATCCGGGTGAAGTCGTCGCGCGGTTCGAGGAACAGGCCCTCGAGGAGGCCGGTGTCCTCGTTGACGAGGTGGCCCCACGGTACCGGTCGACGTATTTCGGCCATATTTTCGCCGGCGGATACTCGGCCGGGTACTACTCCTACATCTGGAGCCAGGTTCTCGACGCCGACACCGTCTCGTGGTTTGAGGACAACGGCGGCCTCAGCCGGGCCAACGGCGACCGTTTCCGGAAGCTGCTGCTGTCGCGTGGAGGCAGTAAGGACCCGATGCAGCAGTTCCGCGACTTCGCCGGACGTGACCCGCGTATTGAGCCCCTGCTACGCAAACGCGGTCTCGACGCGGCGTTGTAAAGCACGCGGGGCAATCTTCGAGTGAAGACGGTGCCGCGGCCCATGCAGGGCCGCGGCACCGTGTGTTCAGCGCGCTACCGCTCGAGCGTCGAACCAGGCCGAAGTCCTTCGCTGCGCCACGAGGACGACGATGCTCGCACCGACGCCTATCGCGAGCAGCGACACCATAAGAGACAGAACCGCCGACGTCGATGCCCCCATGTGGAATACGAGCGGAAAGACCGACACAACCCTCGAGAGGGCGATATAACCGCCCACAGCCGCCAACGTCCACCGAGCCACCGTGCTGCCGGTCAGGAACATGACCCCGGCGATGACGGTCGCCGCACCGATGAGGAGCCACATCATGCCCTCCATGACGTGGATAATTCCGGCGCCGTTGAACAGTCGGTAAAACCAGAATCCCGCGAACAGAACCTGGACGGCTCCGACCAGGATCGAGAGCACCGACGCGACGACGACGGTGACCG
>DXGR01000103.1 GCA_019113825.1 Candidatus Stackebrandtia excrementipullorum
CAAAGATTCATACAGACCTCTCACCACACCTACACAGCATGGCTCAAACGAGGCCCACACACTGACCATCACAAAAACACCCTGTTGAGTTCTCAAAAAACACACCCACACCACCGTAGTAAACCCTTCTCGGGCTTACCCGCCTCGGTGAGGCGCTTCCCCTTTAAGTTATCATCTCCGTTTCCGGCGCTTTCCGGGGGGTCTTGCCCTTCACCTGAATGCGCTGTTCCCGAGATGATTTCTTTCCGGGATTTCCCTTTTAAGTTATCATCTCCGTTTCCGGCGCTTTCCGGGGGGTCTTGCCCCTCACTTGGACGCGCGGTTCCCGAGATGATTTCTTTCCGGGATTCCCACAGGCCTGCCAGAGACGAACGCCGTCCCCTCAGCTATTCGGCTATCCGACCTTCCGGCCGTGCTTCACCTCTGAGGCTTTTGCCTTCGCCCTGTCCGGTTCCCCGTGGGCAAAAAGAAATGTACGCGGTCGGGAAAACGCCTTTCAACCGGGGGGTGGGTGTCCGCCGTCACACCCACGTTGCCCCAGGTCATTCAGGAGATTCGGCGTTTTCCGCGCCCGAATCCTCGAACGCACGGCGGCGAGCCTTCCTCGCCTCAAGGCGTTCCGAGGCCGAAAGACGTTCTGAACGATCCAGTCGTGCGTCCGTTCCACGGGGCCCGGTCATCGCCGCAACATCCGGATCTGTCGGTTCCCACTCGAACTCCTGTGCACCGATACGCACAAGAGCTCCGGTTTGCGCGCCGGCCCGGGCCAAAGCCTTTTCGACTCCCAACCGGGCCAACCTGTCCGCCAGGTATCCGACGGCCTCATCATTGGAGAAGTTCGTCTGACGCACCCACCGTTCCGGTTTATGCCCTTCAACGACGAACACGTCGTCGTCCTGAACAACGGTGAATCCGGAATCGTCGACAGACGGGGGGCGCAACACTATGCGGGTCGGCTCCGGCGGCGGTTGCGACCGACGGTGTTCCTCGACCAGTTCTGCAAACGCATAAGACAGTGCCGGCAGTCCTTGGCGTGCTGCCGCACTCACCCGGTAAACCGGCCATCCATATTTCGCCAGATCCCCGGCCACCAGATCGGCCAGGTCTTTGGCTTCCGGTACGTCGACCTTGTTCAGCACGATGATGCGCGGACGGTCACTCAAACCGCCGTACTGTTCGAGTTCGTATTCGATGGCGTCGATGTCGGATCCCGGGTCACGCCCCGGCTCCAATGTCGCGCAGTCGACGATGTGCGCCAATACCGCGCAACGTTCGATGTGCCGAAGGAAATCGAGCCCAAGGCCCTTGCCCGATGCGGCACCGGGGATCAATCCGGGTACGTCGGCGATCGTGTAGGCGATGTCTCCGGCCGACACCACGCCGAGGTTGGGCACCAACGTCGTGAACGGGTAGTCGGCGATCTTCGGTCGCGCCGCGGACATGGCCGCGATCAACGAGGACTTGCCCGCCGACGGAAAACCGACCAACCCGACATCGGCCATACTCTTCAACTCGAGAACGGCCTCGATCGTGTCGCCTTCCTCCCCCAATTCGGAGAAACCCGGCGCCTTGCGCGCGGCGTTGGCCAAGGCCGCGTTTCCTCGCCCACCGCGGCCGCCGCGCGCCAGTACAAGACTGGTCCCCACCCCGACCAAGTCGGCAATCCGTTCACCGTCACGTGTCTGAACAACGGTGCCGTTCGGCACCTTCAACACCAGGGTCTGCCCGGTGGCGCCGTTCTTGTGGGAACCCTGCCCGCCTTTCCCGTTGCCGGCCTTGGCGTGAGGGCGGTAGTGGAAGTCCAACAACGTGTGAACGTTCTGGTCAACCTCCAAGACAACGTCGCCACCATGGCCGCCGTTACCTCCGTCCGGCCCCCCGAACGGTTTGAACTTCTCGCGGTGAACCGACGTGCACCCGTGCCCGCCATCACCGGCGCGCACGTGCAGGACGACGCGGTCGACAAACGAATGCACTTTTACTCCTTAACACAAAAAGGCAGGTCCGGCGAAGCGAATGCTCCGACGGACCTGCCTTGGTCGAACAGACTGAAGGTCAGCCCTCAACCGCAACGATGTTGACGGTCTTGCGACCGCGCTTGCTTCCGAACTTCACCGAACCGTCGGCAAGCGCGAACAGTGTGTCGTCCTTGCCGCGTCCCACCTGGTCGCCCGGGTGGAACTTGGTGCCGCGCTGACGCACGAGAACCTCGCCGGCCCGCACAACCTGTCCGCCGTAACGCTTGACGCCGAGGAATTGCGGGTTGGAATCACGACCGTTACGGGAGCTGGACGCACCCTTCTTGTGTGCCATGGGTTGCTCCTCCTACTTACCAGCGCTGATGCCGGTGACCTTGACACGGCTCAACGGTTGACGGTGACCCTGCCGCTTGTGGTAGCCGGTCTTGTTCTTGTACTTGTGGATCCTGATCTTGGGACCCTTAAGGTGGTCGACGAGTTCACCGCTCACGGTGACACCGCTCAACGCCTTGGCATCGCTGGTGACGGAGCCGTCGTCGACGAGGAGAACTGCGGGGAGCGTGACGGCATCGCCCGGCTCGCCCGCGAGCTTCTCCACCTCGAGGACGTCCCCTTCGGCGACCTTGTACTGCTTGCCGCCGGTCTTGACGATCGCGTACATCTCGACGCTTGTCTCCTCGGTTGACTCTCGCCCGAGCGGGCGAGCAGATGCTTTGCGGCCAGAAAATAGGCCGTCGTCCAAACTACGTCATAACCGCAGGACACAACCAACCGGGGTCATGTGTCTGCGATGACGTCCCGGTACGGGACCACGTGAGGTGGTCGCCGACCGGCCGTCTTGCCATTGTTGTCGGATCCTACGTGCCCGGCGTGTTCGCCGAAACACTGGCCTCGGCGATCTTGCGGGTGGGCTCGGCCGCCGATTTCGACTGGTCGCTCTCGGCTTTGGCCTTGGCTTTGGATTCCTTTTTCTTACTCTTGGGTTCCGATTTCGGGCTCTTATCGGGTTTGCCGTTTTTTTCACTTTTGCCGGAGCGGTCCGTGGGCTCGAGGTTGACGAGAACGCCACGTCCTTTGCAGTGTTCGCATGTTTCGCTGAACGCCTCCAACAGCCCCTGCCCGACCCGTTTACGGGTCATCTGGACGAGGCCGAGCGAGGTGATCTCGGTGACCTGGTGTTTCGTGCGGTCACGGCCAAGGCATTCCGTCAGTCGACGCAGCACCAGGTCCCGGTTGCTTTCCAGGACCATGTCGATGAAGTCGATGACAATGATGCCGCCGATGTCGCGCAGACGAAGCTGCCGAACGATCTCCTCGGCCGCTTCGAGGTTGTTCCGGGTGACCGTCTCCTCAAGATTGCCGCCGGCGCCGGTGAACTTACCAGTGTTGACGTCGACGACGGTCATCGCTTCGGTGCGGTCGATCACAAGACTTCCGCCCGACGGCAGGAAAACCTTCCGGTCCAGCGCCTTCATCAGCTGCTCGTCCACACGGTTCTCGGCGAAGACGTCGGCAACACCGGTGTGGCGTTTGAGCCGGGACACAAGGTCGGGCGAAACGCTCTGAAGGTAGTCGTGGACCAGGTCGTAAACTTCGGAATTATCGACAATGATCTGATTGAAGTCCTCGTTGAACACGTCACGGACGACCTTGAGAATCAGGTCGGGTTCGGCGTGCAGCAACGTAGGGGCACCACCTTTGGTGGCACCTGTCTCGATCTTGCCCCACTCGGCCTGAAGACGTTCGATGTCACGTTCAAGGTCCTCGGTCCCCGCGCCTTCGGCGGCAGTACGGACGATGACACCTGCACCTTCGGGAACCAGTTTCTTCAAAGTGCTGCGGAGGCGTTTGCGCTCACTGTCGGGAAGCTTGCGCGAGATGCCCGAGGCGTTTCCGTGCGGCACGTACACGAGGTGTCGTCCCGAGAGGGCGATGTGACTGGTGAGGCGAGCACCCTTGTGACCGACGGGATCTTTGGTGACCTGCACCAACACCGCGTCGCCTGGGCTCATCGCCTGTTCGATGGTGCGAGTGCGCCCCGACAGGCCGGTGCGGTCCCAGTTGACCTCGCCGGCGTACAGAACCGCGTTGCGGCCCCGTCCGATGTCGATGAAGGCGGCCTCCATGCTGGGGAGGATGTTCTGGACCTTGCCCAGGTAGACGTTGCCGACCATCCCCTGGCCGCCGGATCGAGTGACGAAGTGCTCGACGAGAAGGTCGTCTTCGAGAACCGCGATCTGAGTCCGGTTGCCTTTCCCACGCACGACCATCGTCCGGACGACCGACTCTCGGCGTGCAAGGAATTCGGATTCGGACAGGACCTGCGGCCGTGCCCGACGTTGGCCACGGCCTTCCCGCCGACGCTGTCGTTTGGCTTCAAGACGGGTGGAGCCGCTCAAGCCCTGCACGTCGTCGCCACTGGACTCACGTGAACGACGGACCTTAACGACCACCTCGGTTTGACCGTTGTCCGATTCGACGGTGGTCTCGGCCGCGCCCGCCCGTTTCCGGTGGCGCCTGCGGCGTCGGGTAACTCCGTTCTCGCTGTCGCTGTCGGTGCCCCCTGTGTCGGAGTCGGTCCCGTCATCGGTGGTTTCGTTCTCGGCGGCGGAGCCTTTTCCACGGCCACGACCACGACGCCCACGACGCCCACGGCGTCCTTTGCCACCGTCGTCGTCGTACTCGTCGTCACCGTCGTCGTTGTCGTGCTCTGCGCTTGCTGCTTCCGGCGTCGACGCGACCGGTGTACCGCCGCGACGGCGGGTGCGGCGGCGAGGGCCGGCCGAGCCGTCGGTGTCGCCCTCGTCCGTTGAGTCGGGCGTGTCGGGAATCTCCCCAGAGCTACTCGACCGGGTCCTGGTGCGTCGCCGAGTACGGGTTTTATCCGATGTGCCGTCGCCGGCGGCGTCGGTATTGGATTCGGTTCGTCCTTTCGCGGGTACGGCGGCCTGAGGAGCTACAAAGAGCAAAGGAGCCGGCTGTACCCGCGGTTGATTCGATTCTTCATCTTGCATGTGGAAATCCACTCCGTTTTCCGCCGGGCCCGGGCGCGCAAAGCCTGTGCATGCGCAGCCACACGGGCGCGGCTATCAGTGGCAATACCTACGTTGGCATCGCCTAAGTCTCCAACCGCCCGGCCAAGAACACCCCTATGACCAGGCCCGCCTCTCGGCGGCGTCTCTCCGAAGACGGCGTCGCTTCCGTACAACAAACAGTGACAGGAACCAGCGCTACCGCTGAACGTCATCCACCGGCGCTGATTTCGTGGTGTTCGGCACTCGGCCGAGCCACCTCTGACCCGCCGTCGGGGCCGGCCGCATTTCGATCCGCTTTCAGCGGGTCGTCGATACCACCGGTCTCCGTCAGCGGCCCCTGCGCCAACCGGGTGACTCGGGGTGGCACCGGCGGCTCCAAGTCCGCCACCAGCGTCAACCCGGACAACACGTCGTCGGGCCGTACCGCAGGTGTCATCTGCCGTACGACAAGATCGAGTATGGCATACCCGGGCCCGGCGACCCCGGCAACCGACGTCGCCGCAGCGTGGGCCACGGCGTGGCGGGCGTCGAATTCTCGGTTGCCCTTCTTCGTCAATCGGGTGACCTGAACCGCTTCGGCTGCCAGGAAGGCCTGCACCGCCCTGGTCAGCTCCTCCTCCGATACTCCTTCCAATTCCACTCGCCACGACGAGACCTCCAGACGGTCGGCGAAACCCCCGACGCGGGCGATAACGCCGTCACACACGTCGAGCCCCGGAGGCAGCGCCTTGTCCAGCGCTGCAACAAGCCATTCGGGGTCCACTGTTTCACGGAGCGCCAACTCTGCGTACTCGGCTTCGCTGGCGACGCCGGTGGGGGCCGCCGACAAGTACGAGACACGCGGATGCGGGTTGAAACCCGATGAATACGCCATGGGTATGTGGGCCCGACGCAACGCGCGCTCCAGTGCACGGGCGAAGTCGCGATGCGATGTGAAACGCAGCGGACCGCGCTTGGCGTAGTGAATCCGCACCCGCTGAACCGGCGGTTCCTGCTTTTCGGGAGGTTGACGACGGCTCACCGGTGTTCTCCTTCGGTGCTGTTCACCAACGGGATCGATTCGGTGCCGCCACCGGGCGGCTGAGACACCACCGACAACGGCAACAACTTCTTACCGGTGGGGCCGACCTGAATCTCGGTGTCCATGGCGGGACATACACCGCAGTCGAAACACGGCGTCCAGCGGCAGTCGTCCAGTTCCACCTCGTCGATGGCGTCCTGCCAGTCGGCCCACAGCCACTCCTTGTCAAGACCGGAGTCGAGATGGTCCCAGGGCAATACCTCGTGTTCGTCACGGTCACGGGTGGTGAACCACGACAGCGACAGTCCCAGGGCACCGAGTTCCTCCTCGGCGGCGGTCTTCCACCTGTCGTACGAGAAATGTTCGCTCCAGCCGTCGAAGCGGCCGCCTTCCTCCCACACCCGCTTGATCACGGCCGATACCCGCCGGTCACCGCGTGAAAGCAAACCCTCGATCAACGACGGGCGACCGTCGTGGAAGCGGAAACCGATGGCCCTACCCAGGGACTTCTCGGCGTTGATGGCTTCTTTCAGGAGTCTCAGCCGCCGGTCAACGGTCTCGGGGTCGGTTTGACCACACCACTGGAACGGAGTGTGCGGTTTCGGCACAAACCCGCCGATCGACACCGTGCAGCGGATGTCCTTCTTGCCGGACGCGGCGCGGCCCGCCCTGATGACCTCGTGGGCCATACGCGCGATGCCGACGATATCCTCATCGGTCTCGGTGGGCAGCCCACACATGAAGTACAGCTTGACCTGGCGCCAGCCGTTGCCGTAGGCGGTCACGACCGTACGGATCAGGTCCTCTTCGCTGACCATCTTGTTGATGACCCGACGGATGCGTTCGCTGCCCCCTTCGGGCGCGAACGTCAGCCCGCTGCGTCGTCCGTTGCGGGACAATTCGTTGGCCAGATCCACGTTGAACGCATCCACGCGTGTCGACGGGAGCGACAACGAGACGTTCTCGCCCTCGTACCGGTCGGCCAGCCCCGAGCAGATGTCTCCGATTTCGGAGTGGTCGGCACTGGACAACGACAGCAGGCCCACCTCGTTGAAGCCCGACGTTTCGATGCCCTTCTGCACCATTTCGCCGACGGTGTCGATGGACCGTTCACGCACCGGCCGAGTGATCATCCCGGCTTGGCAGAAGCGGCAACCCCGCGTGCAACCGCGGAAGATTTCGACCGCGTACCGTTCATGCACGCTCTCGGCCAGCGGCACCAACGGCTTCTTCGGGTACGGCCAGGCGTCCAGGTCCATGGTCGTGCGTTTGTGCACCCGGAAGGGGACGCCGGAGCGGTTGGGCACCACCCGTTGGATACGCCCGTCGGAGAGGTAGTCGACGTCGTAGAACCGCGGTACGTAGATGCTTTCGGTCCGCGCCAGCCGCTCCAGCAGCTGGTCACGGCCACCGGGGCGCCCCTCGGCCTTCCAATCCCGAATGATGTCGGTGATTTCTCCGACCGCCTCTTCACCGTCCCCCAGGACGGCGGCGTCGATGAACTGGGCGATCGGCTCGGGGTTGAAGGCGGCGTGTCCACCGGCGACGACGATCGGGTGATCATCGTCACGTTCGGACGCCGTCAACGGTATGTCGGCCAGGTCGAGGGCCGTCAACAGGTTCGTGTAGCCCATTTCCGTCGCGAACGAGACCCCGAACGCGTCGAAAGCCCCCACCGGGCGATGCGCGTCAACGGTGAACTGGGGGACCTTATGCTCACGCATGAGCGCCTCAAGATCCGGCCACACGGCGTAGGTACGCTCGGCCAGGGCGTCGACGCGCTCGTTCAGCACCTCGTAAAGGATCTGGACGCCCTGGTTGGGTATGCCCACCTCGTAGGCGTCGGGGTACATCAGTGCCCAGCGCACGCTGACCTCGTCCCAGTCCTTGACGACGGCGCCCAACTCACCACCGACGTACTGGATAGGCTTGCCCACTTGAGGCAGCAGCTTTTCGAGCTGTGGATATACGGAGGTCACGCTCATAACCATCGAGGGTATCGGCTCAGCCTCGCCGTCCGATCCGGGACGGCCCGTCGGCCATTTCCGTGGCAGTCATCGGGGCCCCTCCCACCGCAAACAGTTCCTCCGTGCCGGTGGACTGTTGGGGATCGTCGCGGTTCTGTTGGCGGTTCTCGGCATCGTGATCGTCTGGACCTCGCAGTCCGATTCCAACGAGCCGGGCGACGTGGCAGCCGATTCGGTTAACGATTTTTGTTCGCTCGTAGACGTTTCGTCCCTGTCCGACCTGGCGCTTGTCGAAGACGAGCGCGTCGACAACGGCGCCCCGGACGCGACTCCACCCCGATTCATCTGCGAAATCACCCTGATGAGTGACGAAGAAACGGGTAACTACACCGTCGTCACGCTCATCGTCGACGTACGGGTGGAAGCCTCGCTCGGGGCGGCGCGCGAGGCCTATGCCGGCGCGATCGACTTCGAGGAGTCCGAAGGTCGTTCGGTGTCCGAAACCGGCACCACCGGTGACGAGGCCGCATTCGTCACCGTGGCGCAGACCGACGAGACGCAGCAGTACCGGGTTCATCTTCGCGACAGCAACGCCGTCGGTTTCGTGTCACTGGTCGTCTCCGGCGCCGTGATGGAGGCCGACGACGCCCGTCATGTATTGATCACGGTGGGACAGGGGACGCTGGCCGTTATGGGATCGGAATAAACCGGTGCTGTCACCGCTGGTACGGCTGTTGCATTATCGATGTAGGGCTTTGGGTGGCTAAGGCTTCGGACTCCGTCCGACTTCTCGTCCACGACGGAGAGGGGCGTATCGTCAGACAGCCGGGGCGACCTGGTGTGTGTCACCCTCGACGCCGGGGCTCATCACCCTCAGCGCCTCGACGACCCCTGTGAAGGAATGTTCTTACATGACCCACCCGCCACGTGACGGCACGCCCGGGCGACCGGACCCGACTGTTCGAGGCCGGGTGATGTGCTCCCGCGGTGCCCTTCGGGCCCGTTGTGAACCCGCGGCGGTTTATTTCACGAACAGCTCCCACACCGGTTACAGATCGGAGACGACGGGGTGCGTAGCACGGGGACGTCTCGTCGTGCCGCCCGATCGACCAGGGGAAACCCGTCAACCCTCACCCCGGCGAACCACAAGGAGTATTCGATGACCGGTCCGTATCCGCCACCGTCCAACCAG
>DXGR01000104.1 GCA_019113825.1 Candidatus Stackebrandtia excrementipullorum
TTCCACGGCTACCTCCGGTCGATGAGGGGGATCGGAGTGCTCGTCCGGGTCCGGGGGCACACCGATATGTGCGTGTCCGCGGTCCTCATGATCGAGAACCGCTGTGCCTCAACATATCGGTTGCACGTGCAACAGTCCAGAGCTGAAAATGAGAAGCCCATACGATATCGACGGTCGTGCATCGCGACGACAGGCACCGACGGAGTGAAACACCGTTGTTCCTCAAGCGACCGGCCTGCGCCGACGGTTTATCGCCGGGTCATCTCAGGCTTGCGGCTATGCCGTCGAGAATGTCGTGTTCGCTGGCGACAACACGGTCCATGCCGGTGCGTTCCATGATGACGCGCAAAACAAGCGCACCTGCCGCGATGACGTCGGCGCGGCCCGGATGCATGACGGGTGACGCCAGGCGCTCGGCCGACGTCTGCTTCAGCAGGTTGTCGGTAACCGCGCCGACCTGCTCCAGCGACACCCGGGCGTGGTGGATCCGGTCGGGCCGATAGGCGTCCAACCCCAACGCCAACGCCGCCACCGTCGTCACCGAACCGGCCAGGCCCACCAACTCCGTCGTCATACGACGCGGATCGACGATGGCCAACGCCGTGTCGACATGAGCGGCGATGTCGCCTTCGGCCGCCATGACCTGAGCCGGCGTGGGCGGATCATCCACAAAGTGTCGTTCCGTCATGCGTACACAGCCGATGTTCACGCTGTGAGCGGCCTCGGCACGGTCGATCCCGCGAACGAACTCCGTCGAGCCCCCGCCGATGTCGACGACCAGTCGGGCCCGGTCCGTTGCCGGAAGATCAGCCACGGCGCCGGTGAACGACAGGTGCGCCTCCTCGTCGCCGGTGACCACGTCGGGTCGGATTCCCAGGCGAGCCATCACCAGGTCACCGAACGCGTCGGCGTTCTCGGCGTCCCGGGTCGCGCTCGTTGCGACCATGCGCACTGCGCTCGGCCGATGCTCCTCGATCAGGTCCGCATACTTCTCCAGCGCCGCGCCGGTGCGATCCAAGGCGGCCTGCGAGATCCGTCCCGACTCGTCGAGCCCCTCACCCAGTCGCACGATCTCCATCCTCCGGATCACGTCGACCGGGCCCTGTGGACCTTCGGAGGAGATGAGCAGGCGTATGGAATTGGTTCCACAGTCGATCGCCGCCACCGTCGTCATGACGCCTCCGGAGAGTCCGTCGAGTCGTCGGTACAGACGCAGGGGCCGTCGGCCCACCAGCGGCCTACCGCCTCCCTGGTCTCGTCACCGAACGGGTTGACCCCTTCGCCGGCGGCCAACGCGTGCGCCAGATGCACATGTAGACACTTCACCCGGTCGGGTAGCCCGCCGGCGGACACGCCCGCGATCTCGGGCACGTCGCCCAGCTCGGCCCGCCGTGCCAGGTACGCCTCATGCGCCCTGCGGTAACGCGCCGCCAGGTCGGGGTCCTCGGCCAGCCGTCGCGTCATGTCTCGCATGGCGCCGTGCCCCTCGAGCCTCCCCACCGCCGACGCCGCTTTCGGGCACGTCAGGTAGTAGGTCGTCGGAAACGGCGTGCCGTCCTCCAACCGCGGCAGCGTCTCGGTGACGGCGGGCAACCCGCACGGGCAGCGGTAGGCGATGGCGTTGACCGCCCGCGGCGGGCGGCCCAACTGACGGGTGACGGCGTCGCGGTCGGCGTCTGACAGGTTGCTCACTGGGATTCCTTGAAGCCTTCCCACAGGTCCTCGTACCAGGAGTCCTGCGGTGTCGGGTCGGGGTCTTGTCCGGCGTCGGCGGCGGCGCCTTCCGGGTCGTCGACGATGATCACGAGCTCTTCGCCCGGTTTGACCAGCAGCAGCCGTTCACGTGCCTGCGCACGCACATACTCCGGGTCTTCCCATTTGGCGCGTTCGGCTTCCATCTGAGCAATACGCTCGGTCTGGTCCGCCTGCGACTCGCGGAGCTCGTTGATGTCGGCGCGCTGTTCCAGAAAGGTGCGCACCGGGTACGCGTACGACAACGCCAATGCCGACAGGACCAACGCGATCACGGCGGTACGGCCGGACATGCGCCACGGTGGTTTGATACGGATCCGGCGAATTTTCGGCTTGGCCTTCTGCGCGGCCGTCCGCGTCTTGCGGCGCTCCGATGCGGGACGGGTGCGACCGGCGCCGGGCCGGCTGCCGCCTTTGGGGCGTTGTCCACTGGGTCCTCGACGAGCGCTCACGGCTACATTCTGCCTCGCCGGTGCGTCGGTACGGCGTCGGGTCTGTGTAATCGGCCGGTCGGTTTTGACGCCGACGGCGATCCGGCGCTCGGGTCGGCGGCCCGAAGTTGTGCTGTGCCGAACCGCCGACCGTCGTTCAGGCCGCGCTGCGGGCGGCGTCGAAGCGCGCTGTGACGTCCCGCCAGTCGACCAGGTCCCACAGCCGCTGCACGTAATCGGGCCGCACGTTGCGGTATTGCAGGTAGTAGGCGTGCTCCCAGGCGTCGAACACCAGGAGCGGTGTGGAGCCCTGCCCGACGTTGCCGTGGTGGTCGTATACCTGCTCGATCATGAGGCGTCCGGCGAGCGGCTCCCAGGACAGCACTCCCCACCCGGACCCCTGGACACCGGTGGTGGCGGCCGACAACTGTGCGGCGAATGTGTCGAACCCGCCCAAGTGTTCGTCGATGGCGGCGGCGAGTTCCCCGTCGGGGCGGCCACCGCCGTCGGGCGACAGGTTGTTCCAGAAGATCGAGTGCAGGACGTGACCCGACAGGTTGAACGCCATCGTCTTCTCGAGACCGACGAGGCCGCTGAAGTCTCCGCTGTCGCGTGCTTCGGCGAGACGGTCGAGAGTGTCGTTGGCGCCCTTGACGTAGGCGGCGTGGTGCTTGCTGTGGTGCAGCTCGAGGATGTCACCCGACATCGCGGGCTCGAGTGAGCCGTAGTCGTACTCCAGGTCGGGAAGCGTGTAAAGGGCCATGGGTCCTCCGATTGACGACACTGTTGTTCCTGGGTGCTATTGCAACTGGATGGCAATAGCGACTGTGGGGCGCGTGTCGGGACCGCTTGAGCACGAAAACGGGCCGCTCCCCGGTCCGGGAGCGGCCCGCATAAACCGTTGTGACGTCAGCCCGCGTACGGCGCTGCCGCGGCCTGAGCCGCCACCATGAGCGCGCCCTCGTTGATCGGCCACAGTTCACTGTCGAGGCAGGAATACGCCGGCAGGAAGCCCGCGCACGAGCCCCAGCCGTTGCCACCCATCTCGAACGTGAAGCTGGCGACGCCGAGCTCGCCGTAGGTCATGTCGTCGGTCGTGCCGCTGGTGCCGTACCCGACGGTGTCGGTGTTGGTGCCGACGAAGTAGTCGTTGTGTTCGGCCATGGCGGCGCCCAACTCACGCAGCTTCGCGTCGTTGGGTGCGGTGTCGTCGGTGAAGCCCCACGGCACGATGATGTACTCGCCGTAGGAGTGCAGCGAAATGAACACGTCCCGCGCATCGTCGGGAGCCGGTGCGTCCAGTGCGTCCTCACGCTGGTCGGGGTGGATGGCCCGCAGCCAGTCCTCGATTGCGGACACCTCGGGCTCCGACGCCGCCGACGGTCCCTGGTACGTCTCGGAGCAGGGGTTGGTCGAGTCGTCGCCCCAGCCGAAGCTGGAGTTACGGTTCAGGTCGATGCCCACGCACGAACCGTTCGAGTCGTTGGCGTTTTTCCGGTGCAGGACCGGCGAGTCGCCACCGGAGGCGACGATGTCGACGCCGTCGGGGTTGGCGATCGGCACGACCCACATCTCGGTGGTGTCCATCAGTTCGGTCACGGCGTCGTCGGTGCCGTAGCCGGCGACGAGCTTGTCGATCCACTTTTGAGCGATCTCGCCGGTGGCGATCTCGCGGGAGTGCATCTGGCCCATCAGCGAGAACCGGGGCTTCTCGGAGTCGGGGGAGAGCTCGCAGTCTCCGTCGTTTTTGTTCGTCAGGCAGATGGCGAGGATGTCGTGCCCGCCTTCGCCCTGCGTCTTCAACCACGAGTCGCCGATGTCGTGAAGCGTGGCGAGTTCGGGGTTGTCGGCCGCGACCTGTTCCAGGTGCGCGTGATGCCCCTCCACCGTCCGGTAGCCGCCGTAGAACGTGTCCTCGGCGGTGGAGATCGGGGAGGTGTCCTTGTAGATGGTGTCGTGGAACGTGGGTTCGTATCCATCGGCGCGCAACTGCTCGGCGACGTCATCAGTGCCGACGATGATGGCGGTGCCGTCGGCGTACCGGGCGATGTCGTAGCCCTCGTTGGCGAGTGTGGACACTTCGGATGCGGACAGGTCGGCGATCTGCCAGGTCACCGGCAAGTCGGCGCCGTCGTCCGCCTGTGCCGGTCCTGACATCGCCACGGTGAGCGCGGCGATACCGGCGAGGCTGAGGAGCCTTTTCGCGGTCATGTGTTCCTTTCCAGTGATGGAGAATCCACCACTTGGGCATTGATGAATTGAGACTACTGAATGTGAGTTTGGTTGTGAAGTGGAAGCGGCGCCACCGATTCACCGCCCACTCGACGCGATATTCACGCGGTCTACACAGACCCCCGCCACCTCGAGAGACGACAGGGCGCGGTCACGCCGGTTTTACAGTGCGGGGATCTCGACCTCTACAAGGAACTCGTCAAGAACGTCGTCGGAGCCGATGACGTTCGACTCGGGACGCAGATATTGCAGCAGGTAGCCGTCGGCCTGTTCGTCCACGAGGAATGCGATCCAGCCGGTGTGTTCGCCACCGTCGATCCGTGAGACATCCTCCAGGACCGGGTAGTCGGCGGCGTCCATCTCGTCGGCGACCATGCGGGTCTTGTTGTTCCAGAAGTCCGCGCCGTCGTCCCACGAGATCTTGAAGTTGCCCTCGGAGATGCGTCCGCCGTATTCCGGGCCGGGCGCGACCTTCACCTCAACGAGGACGACCTCGCCGCCGTCGGCGATCAGGTCGGCCTCCTCCTTGGACGGGAAGTGGCGTACAACGGAGAGGATTTCGATGGTGTCGCCGATATCGGGGTCTTCGAACGACTCGCCGATCTCGATGAGGGTCTCCTCGCCCGGCGTGACGGCAGGCTCGTCGGCCTCCTCTTCGGGAGCTTCGGCTTCGACACTGGTTTCGGTTTCAGCGGGGGCGGCGTCGTCATCGGACGACGAGCAGGCCGTGAATGTGAAGGTGAGGCCGAGCAGTGCGGCCGCGACAACGGTCGAGCGGGTCGTGGAACGGAAATTCATTGAAGTTGAAACCTCATCCGGTGTTGGGAACTGGGGAACGGTAACCTTCGGGTCCGACATCATGTGGTGTCGGCTGCTGATCATGAGGCAGAGTTCACAGCAACGCCGCAGCTCAGGACACATGAGAGTCACCGTGCCGTTTGGGTGGTGCGTCCGGCGGGCGCCGTGCGACCGCTGCGGAGAGCACCGGTCCACTGGCAGTTCACAGTGGAATAAGGCTGGAACGGGAGACGGCGGTCACGCTCGACGCCGTCGCTTCCCCGCTCGCACCGGACCCACGGGTGCTGTGGCTACGATGAGGCCTCTATCCGGAGGCGGTGTGCAATGACGAGGGACCTGATGCAGATCGGCGAAGTGGCCGAGCGCACGCGGTTGAGTCTTCGCACGATTCGCTACTACGAAGAGGTGGGCTTGATTGTTCCCTCGGCCCGCACCTCCGGTGGTTTCCGGTTGTATACCGACGCCGACGTCGACCGATTGCGTTTCGTCCGGAGGCTCAAGCCGTTGGCGTTGTCACTGGAACAGATCCGTGACCTCGTGGCGGCGATCGAGGCGTGCCGAGGAGGGGAGTACCCGGGTGGGGCGTCGGCGGCACGCGAGACTCTCGCGGAGTACCTGACGGTGGCGCGATCGCGGCGCGAGACCCTGCGCGACCAGTTGGCGGGCATCGAGGAGTTCACGACCGATCTGGCGCAGCTGCTGGACACGGTTCCCCGTGAACCGGCCGAGTCGGCGGAGTGATTCTGCATATCGCCCCCGGTTGACCGGGTATCACGATATGTCGCTTTCTGATTTCTGTGACGTTGAGCATCAACGGCCTTTCCCTGACGTTACGTAAGGGTTTGGGTCGGTATGGTTTCACCGCGCGCTCCACCGTCGTCGTGGCGCGCTCTGTCTTCATCTCCCGAACGGTTGTACATGTCAGCGTTTGCCCTGTCCAAGACCTCCAACGCCTGGTCTCGTCTGCCGCGGCCACTCGTTCCGTTCCTGCGCACCGAACTGTTGGCCGGTCTGCTGGTGGCACTGGCACTGATCCCGGAGGCGATCGCCTTCTCGATCATCGCGGGCGTCGACCCGCGGGTCGGACTCTTCGCATCGTTCACCATGGCGGTGTCGATCGCCTTCCTCGGTGGACGACCGGCGATGATCTCGGCGGCCACGGGCGCGATGGCACTGGTGGCGGCGCCGTTGGTGGCGTCGCACGGTCTCGGGTACCTGTTGGCGGCGACCCTCGCCGCGGGTGCACTCCAGATCGTGATGAGCGTGTGCGGCGTCGCCAAACTCATGCGTTTCATACCGCGCAGCGTCATGACCGGCTTCATCAACGCGCTCGCCATCCTCATCTTCCTGGCGCAACTGCCACACCTGATCGGGGCGTCCTGGCCGGTGTGGGCGCTGGTCGCCGGCGGTCTCGGCATCATCGTGGTGCTGCCCCGCCTGACCAAAGCGATCCCCGCGCCGCTGGTCGCGATCGTGGTTTTGAGTGCCATCACCATCACCGCGGGCGTGAACGTACCCACCGTCGGCGACATGGGTGCGCTCCCCGACGGCCTTCCGTTCCTGACACTGCCCGACGTGCCGCTGACCATGGACATGCTGACCACCATCGCGCCCTACGCGTTGGGTCTGGCCGCGGTTGGACTCCTGGAGTCCCTCATGACCGCGCAGGTCGTCGACGACGCCACAGACACGCCGTCGAACAAGACACGTGAGGCGCGCGGCCAAGGCATCGCCAACATCATCACCGGTCTCTTCGGCGGCATGGCCTCGTGCGCGATGATCGGGCAGACCATGATCAACGTGAAATCCGGTGCCCGCAGCAGGCTGTCCACCTTCTCCGCCGGGTTCTTTCTGCTCATCCTCATCGTCGTTCTGGGCGACGCGGTCGCGCTCATGCCGATGGGCGCTCTCGTCGCAGTCATGATCTTCGTGTCCGCAGTCACCTTCGACTGGAACAGCGTCAAACCCAAGACCTTGCGGCGCATGCCGATCAGCGAGACCGTCACGATGGTCATCACGGTGGCCGTGGTCGTCGCGACCGACAACCTCGCGATCGGCGTGGCGGCGGGCGTCATCGTGGCGGCGGTCCTCTTCACCCGCAAGGTAGCGCACATCGTCGAGGTGACCGGCGTCGTCGACCCCGCCGGAGACATGGTTGTTTACGCGGTCACCGGCGAACTGTTCTTCGCTTCCAGCAACCAACTGGTCGCCGCGTTCGACTACCGAAACGACCCCGACAAGGTGGTCGTCGACCTCAGCAACGCACACATCTGGGACGCCTCCGCTGTAGCCGCTCTCGACAGCGTCACGGCGAAGTACGAGAGTCGCGGCAAAACCGTGGAGATCGTGGGCCTCAACCAGCCCAGCAGCGACCTCCACACGACGTTGACCGGTGCCACGGGGACACCCTGACGTTCGATCACACACGACGACGGCGGTCACACGGACAATCCGTGTGACCGCCGTCGTCGTATCGTCAGTTGCGGTGCTTCGGGAAAGCGGTGGCACCCGCGTAGCGGGCGGCGTCGTCGAGTTCCTCCTCGATGCGCAGCAGCTGGTTGTACTTGGCGACCCGTTCCGAACGCGCCGGGGCGCCGGTCTTGATCTGTCCACAACCAACCGCCACCGCGAGGTCGGCGATGGTGGTGTCCTCGGTCTCGCCGGAACGGTGACTCATCATGCAACGCATACCGTTGCGGTGAGCCAACTCCACGGCGTCCAGAGTTTCGGTGAGGCTGCCGATCTGGTTCACCTTCACCAGCAGGGCGTTGGCGGCGTTCGTCTCGACGCCCTTGCGCAGCCGCTTCGGGTTCGTCACGAACAGGTCGTCGCCGACGATCTGGATCTTGTCGCCCAGCGTCGCGGTCATGCCCTGCCAGCCGGCCCAGTCGTCCTCCGACAACGGGTCCTCGATGGAGACGATCGGGTAACTCCCGATCAAATCACCGTAGTAGGCGACCATGTCCTCCGCGGTCTTCGTTTTGCCCTCGAACCGGTAGCCCTCGTCGGAGTGGAACTCGGTCGCGGCCACATCCAACGCCAAAACGATGTCGCGCCCCGGCGTGTAACCGGCCTTCTCGATGGCCTCGGTGATGAAGTCCAGAGCCGCCGCGTTGGTGTCCAGGTTGGGCGCGAACCCGCCCTCGTCGCCAAGCCCGGTCCCGAGCCCCTGCTTCTTCAGGACCGCCTTCAACGCGTGGTACGTCTCGGTGCCCCAGCGAAGCGCTTCACGGAAGGTCGGCGCCCCGATGGGAGCGATCATGAACTCCTGAATGTCGACGTTGGAGTCCGCATGCGCGCCGCCGTTGAGGATGTTGAGCATCGGTACCGGCAAAAGGTGCGCGTTCGGGCCACCCAGATACTGGAACAGCGGAAGCCCCGTCGAAGCCGCCGCCGCCTTCGCGACCGCGAGCGACACGCCGAGAATCGCGTTGGCTCCCAACACACTCTTGTCCGCGGTGCCGTCGAGGTCCAACAGCGCCTGGTCCACCAGCCGCTGCTCGCTCGCGTCGAGACCGACAAGTTCCTCGGCGACCCGCTCGTTGATGTTGTCGATCGCGTTCAGCACGCCCTTGCCCTGGTAACGTGCCTCGTCGCCGTCGCGCAGCTCCAACGCCTCGAACGCTCCGGTCGACGCGCCCGATGGAACCGCGGCCCGCGACAACACATCGTCGTCCAGCAAAACCTCCACCTCCACGGTGGGATTGCCGCGCGAATCCAGGATTTCCCTGGCAATGATGCTGTCGATACTCGCCACTGATCGCACTCCTTGTGGTTGTTCTGTCGTTGTCGGTGGCCGAACGAACATCCGAGGCCACATGAACCGAGTAGCGCGGCGCTGCGCTGGAAAGAATCTATGCGCTTTTGAGCCTAAGACGTGATCGACGGGCCGGAGTCAGTGGGTGCGGCGAGCGAAAGGGACGCCACCGCACGGCACGGTGTGACCGACGCGTCATCGGGATAACGGGTTTGCTCTGCACGGGTAACGTTGCTCAGACCTGTATCTTTCGCACCCCAGGAGCCGTTCCCATGCGCGCACGCGCCACCGTTTTCAGTGCCCTCTTCACGGTGGTGGGCCTGTTGGGTGCCTGCGGAGGGTCCTCCGGCGGCTCCGACATCACCGGACACAGTCGTCTCATCGACGAACTCGCCGAACAGGTCGACAATGCGGGTGACCGCGCTTACACCGCCGAGTACCTTCTCGGTGGTGAAGGAGAGATCGCCACGATCGCCCGACAGGCCACACCCGAACAGGTCGCGTTCCTGTTCCCGGACGGACGCTACGTCGTTACCGCCGACTACGAGATGTGGTGCACGCCCGCCGAGGAGACCGAGTGTGTCGTCCACCCGGCCTCCGAACCGACACTCTCACCACCCGGCGGTGTCCTCGAAGAACTGGGCGGCGAACAGTTCCTGTCGGCGCAGACCGTGATCGGCTGGTTGACGGAGGCGGGGGCCAGCTCATCGGCGAACATCACCTCGAAGACCCGCACGATCGCAGGGGAACACGCGACCTGCATCACCGTCGCTGGAGCCGAGACGGCCCGCGTCACCGACTTCGAGGCCTGCGTAACCGATGCGGGCCTGCTCGGCAGCTTCACCGGCAGCGTCGACGGGCAACCCCGGTCGGTGGTGCTCAAATCCGTCAGCGCCACCGTTGAGCCCGAGCTGTTCGAGATCCCCGAGGACGTCGTCGTCATCGACGAACGCCCTTCACCCTCCACATGAAGTCTGAGAGGGCTTGAGAAGCCTGCGGCCTCAAAGACGGTTTTTCAGACACCCATAAGGGTCGCGACGTGACGCGGAGGAATGCTGCCGTGTGACAACATCGCGTCGTGCCAGGCACGGTCGGGTCGCCCCGACGGGCACGAATCGGCGATCCTCGCCACCTCTCGGTACCCCGCGAAGTACGTCGACAGCTGAGTGGACGACAACCGTGCCCGATCCCACTTCCCGGCGGCCTCCCGTTCGGCCTGGTGTCCCTGGACGGTCATCAGGTGCAGTGCGTCGTCACGGTCCATGTCCTCACAGTGGACCTGCTGATCGAGAATGACGTTGATGATCATGCGCAGTTTCATCTTCAACCGCTGAACGGCGACCTCCGGTCCGCCGTATCCGTGCTGCTGCATCATCTCTTCGGCATACACGGCCCAGCCTTCCACGAACGTGCCGCTGAACCCGATCTGTCGAACCCGGGTCCGTCCCCGGTACCTGCGTGCGTGGGCCAGCTGTAGATAATGTCCCGGCATCGCCTCGTGAACCGTGAGATTGGCGAGCATGTGGTTGTTGTACTCACTGAAATACGACTCCACCTGCTCCGCCGACCAGTTGTCGGGTGCCGGCGAAATCGCGTAAAAGGTGGGGACCTTGGCGGTCTCCAAAGCACCCGGAGCGTCCACATAGGCTACAGTGACGCCACGGGCGAAAGCGGGCAGTTCAACGATCTCCAACGGATCGTCGATCAACGACACCAGATCACGGTCCCGGACAAAACGTGTCGTCTCATCGACCAGATCCCGCGCCCTCGACAGGACCGTGTCGTTACCGGGGCGGTCGGCCGCCGACCGCAGCAAAGCCGCCCGTGCCACTTCCGACGACCCCGCCTCACCCATGAAACGCCCCGCCGCCTCGTGAAGCTCCGCGGTCGTCTCCTCAAGCGCCTGATACGCATCCTTCAACAGACTCGCCGCCGATACGGGCGTGTCGAGACGATGCCACAGCTTCGCCTCCCACAAAGCGCGCCCCAACCGAGGGCTGCGTCCGTCCGGCTGCGCCGACAGCCAATCGGCGAAATCCCGCAACGCGGCCACCGCCTGGTCGCCCGCAGCCGACGCCTTCGCCTGTAGCCCCGGTACCTGCGCGGCCAACCCCGGCAACTCGTGACCGATCAAACCGGCCGTCCCCCGGAACTGCGCCGCACCCGTGGACGAATACACGGCGGGTATGTCGGACAGGTTCGACTTGGCGGTCGCCAACGAATCCGGGATCGCATTCAACCGCTCGACCAGGGCGGACAGCCGGTCCTCAACCGGTGCACTCGGGCGCGTCAACAGTGTGTTGAGCAGCATCCCCGGGTTGTACACCAACGGATTCCACTCGTGCTCACGAAGCTCCGTCACGTCGAACAACGCGCCCGACACCTTCGTCGTCAACAACTCCAGGTCCACCGCATCGTCGGTGCCCAAATCATCTTCGTCTACTTCGGTCAGTACGTGTGAGGCCTCACGCAACATCGACGCGCGCGACGCCACCGCGTCGGCCGAGAAGTCCGGCAACCGGCCGTCACCGCGATGATCACCCGACCACATCGCCAGTGACGGATCCGACTCAAGCAAGGCGTCGACGATACGTTCGGCACGGGAGACAAAGGAATCCGACATGCGCTCACCCTAAACGGTCAAGCCACCCACCACGAGAGACCGACCGCGTCGAACGCCG
>DXGR01000105.1 GCA_019113825.1 Candidatus Stackebrandtia excrementipullorum
CGAGCTTGGGTCGACACAATCGATGCAGATGCACTGCCATGTCAAAGCCATGTGATCCACGGTAATCCGTCAACCGCTGACGCTCAGTTCAATTTAACGGCGGGCTCGGTGTCTTCGAACCCCGAATCCGACGACGGTCCTCCTCGAGGCGTACCCGTTCGACGGCTGCCAGAATGCGTCGCTGAACCACTTCCACCCGTTCGGTTCCCTCCCGCACTGTCCGCAGCCGCCGAGACACGCTCACCCACATGGCCGTCGTCGTGGCCAACACGACGGCGGCCACGCATCCGACGACGACGATCGTCGCGCCCACCGGAGCCATCAGCCCGACCGCGATGGTGGTAACCGCCACCACGGCCGCAACCACCGCAGACAGCAGAACCGGCCCGGTTCGTCTGCTCTCGTGTCGAAGTCCGCGCGCGATCCGGCGTAGAACCTGCGTCACCTTCTGCTTCCTCTCCATATACATAACGCCGTTCCGCTGTGTGCGGGCGCGCGTGGCGCGGTCCCGTCGGGGGCGGCCGTCAACAGGGGTTCGATCAAAGCCAGATAGGACTCGTGGCTGAAGCGCTCCCGTACCCGTTGTTGACCACGTCGGCTCTGCACCAGGAACGCGTTCACATTGGATCGGTACCCGGCGACGACGTTGGGAACCTCCTCCGGCCGACAGTAAACCGCCGCGTCACCGAAGACGGGTTCGAAACGGTCGGGAAGGATGGTGACGCAGCCGGCGGCCAGCGCCTCCAAAATCGCTCGCCCGAAGGCCTCGATCATGTTCGGGTGTGGGAAATAGACGAAGAAGTCCAGCTGATGTAGGAAGTTCGCGACATCCAGTTCCCCACGCTCGTAGACGATCCAGTGCCGCGGCCGGTGGTCGGTGTCCAGAAGCGCCACCGCGCTTTTGGCGCCACCCATGATGCGGACGTCGACATCGGGCGAGTCGGGATACAACTGCAGCAGAGTGTGCGAGTCCCGGGGCCACTTGGTCGGGTCGTCACGCGAATGCCGCCCGATAACGGGCAGGTCGGAACGGAACCCGTCTCGCTCGACGACGGTGGCGTCGGTGTCGATGATGCCCGGCATGTCGTCGACGGCCAGTCGATCACCGTCGAGGTGCGGTTGCAACGCCGCACGCGCTGCGGGTCCCTGCGGATACCAGACCGGGTCGATCCCGAACATTTCCCGGGCGTTGTCGGTGCACGTCGACGGGATGTATCTCAGGTCACTGCCATCCATTTCGGAAGGCGCCTGGTTGGCGAGAATCACCAGCCGCCGGGGCCGGATCGACGTCGACTCTCCGGCTCGGAACTGCAGAATCGGCGGGTACCGGAGTACCAGCAGCCTCACCGACACGTCATCGGTGGGCAATACCTGGTCGACGGTGCCGTCGTTGATGAACTCCTGGATCGGGTCGCACAACGGTTTCTGAAGCTGCGTCATGTGCCGGTACGACTCCAGGTGCATCACCGCGACCTTCAAACCCGCGCCCGTCAATGCGGCGATCTCCTCAAGCATCGATTTCTGCGGGCCGCCGAACGGGCGCCAGTCGCACGCCAGGACGACGTCGTAGGCGGTCGTCTTCGGTGGGTTCTTCGCGAAGCGTCGTGGCACCGCGAACGGCCTTATGGCGGCGTCGTGATCCAGATGGGGGTCGGCGGTCCCGGCCTTGATCGCCCGATGCCACGGCAGGTACGCCGATTGGTACGCCTCACGGGCCGGGTGTTTCCAACCCGGTCGAAACTCCGCCCGCGACAGGGACCCGGCGCCCTGACGCATCAACGTGAAGATCTGTCCCATTCTGCGAACCGACTCCGAACCGAACACCGCCTGAATGCGTCGCATGTACTCGGTGTCGGCCGCCTTGCGGATGCTGTCGAAGTAGCCCAGGCGCTCGGCCACCTCCGCTGTACGGAACATCAGCGATGGTGTGCACAGCAGTTTCGGGCTTCGTCCCGGCTTGGTGATCACAAGGTCGTCGGTGACCGTCAAGGCGTGGGACACGCATGCCTGCAGGGCCGGGTTCTCCATGAGTAGACGTGCATGGGTTTCGATGCGTCGCGGGTGGGCCCAGTCGTCGGAGTCGTGGAACGTTATGAAGTCGCCTCGCGCCACGTCGAGCGCGGTGTTGCGTGCGGTATACGTGCCGCTGTTGCGGGGCAACCGCAGAAGGCGAACACGGTCGTCGAGCTCGGCGCATCGGGTGAGAACGTCGTCGTACCCGGCGGGCGACGCATCGTCGACGACAAGGATTTCCAGGTTCGACCACGACTGGGCCAGCAACGACCGGACCGATGTCAACAACCCGAGGTCGGGGCGATACGCCGACACCACGACGGTCACCTTACGGTCCGCGTCGACGGTGGGGGTGGTGGTGTACAGACGGTCCAGGGGCGACGCTTCCGCGTCTGACAGTGAAAGGTTCGTCGGAGGCAGAAGGGCGCTGAACCGTGCCAACCAGGTGTTCGGCTGCGACGCCGCCGTGACGAACGGGTTGGTTGCGTCCAGTTCCACGGCGCTCCGGGTGAGAGCGGGTATGGACCGATAGGACCTCAACAGGCGTTTCACCGTCGCACGGTCCCCGTGGTGGACGGCCAGCTGGACGTGAACGGCCTGGTGGCGTGGTCCGATCCGGCGAGGTGAGCCGGACCGAAGCGCCAGGTCGTACAGCGCCAGCCCCTGGGCGACGTCGTCGGGTGTCAGACGCTGCAACGCGGTGACGGAGGCCAGGTCGGTGAGGGCGTCGATGTTCAGTCGCGCGATCCTGCGTCCGTCGACGGCACCTTGTACGAGCTGCTCGTACGACATCTCCGAGGTCGCCGCACGCGCCAGGATATGTCGCGCGGAGACCGAGCCCGTGCGCAGTGCCGTGGCGTGGAGCGCGGTCGGATCGCGTCGCCCGGCCACGGTCAGATAATCGTCCAGAAGACGCTGTGAATATGCGGCCACAGATTCATCGGGTTCAAACATCACACACCTTCTACCGGCCGGTGTCGCCCCTTGAGATTGCGCATGCGAATCTTACAATGACACGTATCCTTCGGACCTTCGGCCTCGGCATGAAATGGCATGCCCCATGGGTCTCTGAATCCAAGGCTGTATGGTTTTTATGTGCGCAACGATACGGATCGTCCCCCTTTTCCAACGGGAATGGTTTCGCCTTTCACCGACGCCTCGGGAAGCAACACGTGGTACGTATCAGCTGGTTACAGGCAGACGACCGGAGGCTTCGGCGATGACTACAGTGCCTTCGACACAGTTTTCCGGCCCGCCGAATCGTATTGCATCGACAGCGGTTTCCCGAAAGTGAA
>DXGR01000106.1 GCA_019113825.1 Candidatus Stackebrandtia excrementipullorum
TCCGCCGTACGGAGCTCGACGATGCGTCGTTACAAGCGACGACCGGGGCAGACGGTCGTCGGCGAATCGCGGTGCCCGAAATCTTGCAGGCGTGCGATTCCGTACCCACGGCAGAATATCGTGAACGGTCAATGAGCGCCTGCCGTTGCCCCATCGGGGATACGAGCGTTTGACGATAACCCTCCCGCGCGACGACATCGCCGTTTCCCGGCCCGCCGTGTGAATCCCGGAGGTGAAGCCCTCGCGAAGCCGAGGTCCTGTCTTTCCGGGACGGAGCCGCTTCGGGTCGTCTCCACCGGTTCACCGGCATCGCTAACACCAAAATGGATTGACTTCGACACGTCAACGGTCATGACACCGTCCGGGGGAGGGGCGGGTCAGCCGAGATTATTCGCCGGGGCGTCGGGCCGCGTTCAACACCGCCGCTGCGTCGTGGCGGGATCTGATGCGGCGGCGCACGTCGACGATTCCGGGGGAGGAACTGCCGTCGGCTTGAGGGGGCGAAACCTCTTGTCGATGAGGCGGGACACAACCGACGAGGAACAAACCACGGGTGTGGCGTTACCGTTGCAGCACAGGCGTTTCCGGATATCGCCGGCGAGTCCGGTCACGTGGGTTGGCCCGTCGGTGTGAACGAACTCGGGGGTCGCCGGCGGTGTCACGCCAACCGGCCCCGGTGTCTCCGGCGGTGTCGTCCCAACCGTCTCCGGTGTCTCCGACGGTCCCATGCCAACCGTCCCCGGTGTCTCCCGCGATCGACCTCACCACATATGCCGCCGCTTCGGCCCCGGCAGCCGCGTCCGGGAACGCGCGGGCGACCCTCAGCGGCCACATCGGTCGCCCGTTCGGCACGGTGGGGCCCGTCGCCGAGCACGGCGCAGCACCGAACCGGTCCGTTCACCGCCGAAAAGCCGGGCCGCCGCACATGCGACAACCCGGCTCGATGTGTCTATTGCCAGCGGAAGTACCGTCCGGCGACCACCGCGCTGACGACGATGGCGACGAGGAGCGCGATCACATGCTTCAGTTCCGGCGTCTCACCGGCCCACGCGGTACTCATCGCCTGAACGGACGCGCCGAACGGCAACGCTTCACCGACCGCACGGACCGGCTCGGGGAACCCATCGATGGTGCCGAACATCCCCCCGGCGGCACCCATCACGAAGAACGCGATCAGTCCGATGGCGATCGTCGCGTTCGGAGTCGGAGACAGCGCCGCGATCAACATCCCGACCGCGTACATCGCCACCGCGGACAACGCGAAAACGCCCACCGCCGTCCACAACGACGTCGGCAGGTTCGCGTCGAACACCGTCAACGCGATCGCCATCGCCAACGTCAACCCCACGAGCGTTTGGATCACGCTCGTGATCACCTGGGCGACCAGGATCATCAGCGGGTTGGCGGGCGTGACGGACAGGCGTTTGAGTATCCCGGCCTTGCGGTAGTACGACAGGAAGCTCGGCATGTTGATGACACCGATGGTGGCGACGATCATCGTCAACACGAGCGGCATGAGGTAGACGTCGAAGACGGTGAGACCGTTCGGCAGTACCTCCGAGCCCGTTCCAATCCCGTTCATCACCATGATCAACACCGGCAGCGCGATGGGGATGACGAGGCCCGAGGTGTCGCGGATGACCATCTTGAGTTCGCTGACCACGAGCAGGCTCCACGAACGTGGGCCGGGGCGGTGGCGGGTGGGTGCAACGGTGGCGGTCATGCGGCTTCCTCCGAGTTCTCGTCGAGTCGACGGCCCGTCAGAGCGACGAACGCGTCATCCAATGTGGGCTGATGGAGTCGTGTCTCGGTGACGACGACACCGGCGGATACGAGTGTGGAACCGACTGTTTGCAGCAGGTCCCCTTCACCGGTGACGGTCACGGTTTCGTCGTCGACCTCGACGTCGTCGATTCCCGCGACACCGGCGAACACGGCGCGGTCGAACGTCCCGGAAACACGGAACGTGACGTTTTGTGCCAGCGCGGCGCGGGCGATCAGTCCCGACGGAGTCGTGGTGGCGACCACCGTGCCGGCGTCGATCAAGGTCACCCGGTCACACAACCGTTCCACCTCCTCCATGAGGTGGCTTACGAGGACGATCGTGACGCCCTCGGTCTTCAGCTCCTCGACCAGCGCCCATATTCTGCGCCGCGCCTGCGGGTCGAGGCCCGTCGTGAGCTCGTCGAGAATCACGACGCGGGGCTTACCCACCAGAGCCAACGCGATCGACAGGCGTTGCTGCTGACCGCCGGACAACTTTTCGAACCGGGTCTTGCTTTTCTCCGACAAGCCGACCGACTCGATCAACCGGGGGACGTCGGCGGGGTCGGGGTAGAAGCTCGCGTACAGCCGCACCAGTTCCGTCACCGTCAACGACGCGTGCAGATGCGATTCCTGTAGTTGCATGCCCAATATTTGACGCAAGGCGGCGGTGTCGGCGGTCGGGTTCAACCCCAGGACGTTCGCCGTTCCCCGGTCGGGTCGCCGGACCCCCGCGATCATTTCGACGGTCGTGGTTTTTCCGGCACCGTTGGAGCCGAGAATGCCCATGATCTCGCCCTCGTCGACATCGAATCCGACGTCGTCGACGGCAACCGTGTCGCCGTATCTCTTGTGGAGTCCCTGAACTTCGATGGCGTTCACCGGTGCTTGCCTCTCTTTCGCCTGAGCCTGTTTCGACGGTATGGAAAACCGGGCCGTTGCGCCTCTGCCGCCGGTCACGACATGCACCCGTGACCATCGGCACGGGTGGACGGAGGTGGTGGTCGCATAGGGTTTCGGGCATGAAGGGGCAGACCGTCGACATGTGGGCCGGAGCGGCCGGCACGATCGTGTGTGCGGTGGTGACGTTGCCCGCCGTCATCGTGGGTTTGCAGGACGACTCCGACCGGTTGGTGCCCGGTTGGCTGTGGGCGTTGCTGTGCCTGACGTTTCTTGTCGCGCAGGCGGCGTCCATGTGGCTGTGGTCGCTCATGTCCGGCAGGAGCGCCAAACTGTTGTTTGCGGTGCAGGTCGCGGTGGGGCCGATCCTGTTTCTGACCGCGTCCACCGCAGGCTGGATACCGATCATCCTGGTGTTCACGGCGGCCATGTCGGTGCACCTGGTGTCGCTGCGGGTGACGGCGAGCATCATCGTGCTCAACACGCTGACGATCGGCGCGGGCGGTTGGATCAACTACGGTGCCCTGAGACTGGACTCCGACCAGTGGACCGATGTGGCGGTCGGCGCGCTCATCTACGCGTTGCTGCAGGTGGCGAGTGCCTTGTCGGTTGTGGGGCTGCTCCGTGAGACCCGCATGCGACGGGAGCTGGCCGTTGCTCATGCGGAGTTGGCGGCGGCGAGCGCGATGCTGGCCGAGTCGTCGCGCACGGAGGAACGGTTGCGCATCTCGCGGGACCTGCACGACCTGATCGGTCACCAGTTGACCGTATTGACGTTGGAGCTGGAGGTGGCTTCGCACAAGGCCACGCCCGAGGTCGCCGAGAACGTCGGACGTGCCCGACAGGTGGCTCGCGACCTGTTGGCGGATGTGCGTGTCGCGGTGGGGGAGTTGCGTGAACGGGCGCCGCAGTTGCGTGAGTCCATCGACAGGGTCGTGTCGAGTCTGCCGAATCTGGAGGTCAGCGTGAGCGTCGACGACGGTATCGTCGCCGACGAGGACCAGGCGAGTACGTTCATCCGGTGCGTGCAGGAGATCGTGACGAACACGATCCGGCACGCCGACGCCACCGAGCTGTCGATCGTGTTGACCGGCGACGACGATGTGGTCACGTTGACCGCCGCCGACGACGGCTTGACGAACGGCGAGTTTGAGGTGGGCAACGGTTTGCGTGGTTTGACCGAGCGTGTGGAAAAACTGGGCGGAACCACCCGGATATGGACCGACAACGGGTTCCATGTCCAGGCGACGGTTCCGGCGAGCCGGGCGTAGGGGGCCGACCGTGACGGACACCGAACCGGTACGGGTGCTGCTGGTCGACGACCAAAACCTGGTGCGGCAGGGCATTCGAGGACTGTTGGCGCTCAGCGACGAGGTTGCGGTCGTCGCCGAAGCCGATGACGGCATGTCGGGTCTTGCGGCGATTGTGGAGCACCGGCCGGACGTTGTCCTCCTCGATCTGCGTATGCCGCGTCACGACGGGATCTGGACGTTGGAGGCGTTGCGAGAGAGGGGCAACGACGTTCCCGTTCTCGTGTTGACGACGTTCGACGACGACGAACTCGTGCTGCGTGCGCTTCACGCCGGCGCCAAGGGTTATCTCCTCAAGGACGTGACCCTGGAGCAGCTGATCGGCGCGATAAGGACCCTCGCCGACGGCGGAACGCTGGTACAGCCGGCCATCACCGATCGACTGCTGCGTGCCATCCGCACCAGTGGCATCACCGAAAAGGGGCAGGCGCCCGTTCAGGAACTCACCGAGCGGGAACTCGACGTTCTTCGCTTGGCGGCCAGTGGATACACCAACCGTGAGATTGCCGAGGCGCTGTTTTTGGCCGAAGGGACCGTGAAGAATCACGTGTCGGCGCTTCTGCTGAAACTGGGCGCCCGAGACCGTACGAACGCGGTCCTGCGTGCGTTGCATCATGGGCTGCTCGGGTGAAGGCCGTTCTGCGCCAAAAATGCGCGCCAAGGCGACCAAGGCCGTAGCCGCGCAGAACATGCTCCGCCGCGCTGAACGTCTTGACGATGACCAAGCCTTTGTGGAGCGCATCGCCGGCGGCCGGGTGTGTGGCCCCCAACGGGATACCGTGCATGCCCACGGTTACGGCCACACCCCAACGTTCGACCGGTTGCGTGACACCGACAGCCCGAATCGCGGCACCGGGGGCGGCGCAACCCGCTCCCGGTGGTTTCTACGAAGCGGTCAACAGCCTTGCGACCTGTTCACTCCGATACAGGAACCCGGCGTGTGAGGCGTCGAGTGAATGCACCCGGAACCGGTTGTGCGGCGTGAGGTCGTCGGCTTCGCGAATCAGCCGGTCCTGCATCGCCGTGGGCAGCGACCGGTCCCGCGTCAACCGGATGAACGCGTGCGGGATTCGCCCCCACGCGTCGGCGTCGATGCGGGCGTCGGCCAGCATGACGGCCAGCGACTCGTCGGGTTGCATGAGGTTGAGGAACGCCATGAAACGTTCGTCGTCGATCTCTTCCATGGTCGCGGCCTTGAGCCGGCGCAGCAGCGCGACGTCGGCGGTCCGGTAGTTTGCCCGTCCGATGTTCCAGGTCGGGTCGACCTCGATGTTGAGGCCCGCCAAACCGGGCAGCAGACTGTCGGCGAACTCGGGTTCACCCATGTACTCGATCGGGTTGGCCTTCGATGCGCAGGCCCACGCCGAGATGTACACGAGACCCTCGACGCGTTCGGGGTACCGGTTGGCGAAGACGGTGGTCGTCACGCCACCGAGGCTCGCGGCGACGAGAACGACCGGCCCGTGTTCGCGTAGGCCGTCGACGACGGGAACGAGAGCGTTCACGTTGTCGTCGAGTGTGACGCCCGACAGCGAAGAGCGTTCCGTTCGGAGCGTGTCGAGATCCTGTGGAGCCTGGTAGGCCACGCTGTACTGGGCGTCTCCGCCGTGCCCGGGGAGGTCGACGGCGAATGTTCTGCGTCCCAGCAACGCGAGCTCACGTTGCAACGGGGCCCACATGTGGGCGCTGGTACCGGAACCGTGCACGAGAACGAATGTGGTGTGAGGGTCCGTAAAGGAACCGAAGTGTGTGTTCATGTGTCGTGTCCTTCGTTGAAGTCGGCTTGTCGTGGATACGCCTGGACCGTTTTCGCCGTGGAAACCGCCGGTCCCGACCAACCGGTGCCGATCTTTCGTTGCCGAGGCACGGATCAGCGTGTACGCGACGGGCACGGAAAGCCCACGGCGTGCGCGGGGGCGTCGACGACGGGCGGCGCCGTCGGGTTGCCCGCGCCGCAGGACGGCGAGGTCGGGGAGCAGCCTGGAAGGAGGCTTCTTCAGGGGCGGTCCAAAACCACGCGGTCGCTTGGCACGGCGGACTACGCCGAACGGAGCCGTACAAAGAACAACAACATGATCGTGACTCTAGATCACGCCGAGCTCGTCGTCGAACGATAAAGCGCGCGGTGTCG
>DXGR01000107.1 GCA_019113825.1 Candidatus Stackebrandtia excrementipullorum
AGGCAATGGAGAGGCTATCAAATGAGCGCTGACACCTGGGTCAAAGTTACCGACGACCCCGCCCTCGATGCCCTCCTGTGGGAACACGTCGACACCATGAGCAGTCGCGCCCTCGCCGAATACGCCCACAGCCTCGGTCTGTACCCGCCCGGTTATGGCCCGACGATGAATCCGGCGATCGCGCTGGCGTGGCCACCCGACACACCCGACGACGGCGACGGCATCCTGGTGTGGGACATCGGCGACGAACGAGACGCGGAACAGGCGGAACCCGAGGGACCGCCGAACACCGACGCCTAACGGCGCGGTGGGAGGCGCGCCGTGTCGGCTACCGGCAACCTGGCCGAATGCTGCCACTGACGCCGTTTCTTACCGCCGACGACTATCGGGAGCTCTGGGCAGCGAGAAACGCCCCGCCATCCACGAGGGATGACGGGGCGCATACGTCGAGGGTGGGTGATTCAGCGGCTCGGTGCCGCCGGTTCGGTCGGGGACTGCCGCCCACATGATTCGACCAATATGGTCGATCGGGTTTGAGTCTACTCGGTGGGAGGCTTCCGGGCCGGCGTGACCTTGCCCCGAGAGGCAAGGCCAGCGTCGTATCTGCGACAGATTGAGCCCGTGGCGTAGTGATCACGGATAGCCTCCGCGCACCTGATGGGGAGGTGCTCACTATGTCGATTGATGAGCTTGTTGAGGGGATCGGCGGTAGCCGGGAGACCGTGCAGCGCGCTGTGACCGAAGTGTTGGCGGCAAAAGCGAAGGCGGAAGAACTCTCGGCCCAGTTTGTTGGCCTGAGTGCCGTGTCGATGGTCGCATCTATGACCGAGGTTGCGAGCCAGCTTGACACGGCACACCAGACGTTAACCAGTGTCGCGGACGGTCTAGAACAAACCCAGGCGACCGCAGCTGGCGCACGGCAACATGGTGGAGGTTTACTCGGCGGAGGTAATCCGGGGTCAACATCTGTGCCAGTGGCGCGGCCGACGTTCAAGCCGATGCGGACCGACCCGGCAAAGGTCGAGGAGGTGCGGCCGTACGTGGGGGAGCCGATCGCATACGCGACGCTCTGGGATTCTGAAGGTCGGCAGGTGGTGGGAATCCACAATGCTGACGATGGCGGCCCGGCGAAGGATGCGAAGTGGGCTGCTCCGTGGGGCGAGTACCCCCGGCTTCGCCGTCATGTCGAGGCGCATGCCGCCGCGCGGATGCGACGGGGGGACAAGATGGCGATGCACATCAACATGCCGCCGTGTAGCTACCCTGACGGGTGCGAACAGAACCTACGCGACATCCTCCCGGAAGGCCCAACGCTGATCGTGCATCAGGTGCACTCGGATGGACGGTCAGCGTCACACCGTACAAGGGGACGGGGAGAGCACACCGTGACTAATTTCGCCGACATCGCCACACCGGTAACCGCGCCGACCGTGGTCGCCGACCGGTTGATCGAACTGTTTGAGGACGCCACCGATGCGCGGGAGCTAGCGCAGATCGCCACCGCCGATGGAGTGACATCCCCTGACGACCGGCCAGACTGGACAATCGTGGGTGCGTATGCTCCGGGGGCTCATGAGCCGGCGTTGCTCTGGGTCAACCCGGCTGACCAACAGTTATACCCGACTGATTGAACTGACGGCGTCACCGATACCAGGGAACGCGAGAGGCGATCTGATGAGCCAATGGGACGGACTACGGGTTACCGACGATCTCGATTTGGAAGCGCGCCTTCGTGACCTCGCCGACGAGATGGACGGTGACGAACTCGCCGAGTATGCGCACAGTCTCGGGCTCTACCCGCCGGGGTACGGGCCGGGCATGAATCCGCCGATATCGTTGGCGCGCTTGCCCGACATGGGCGACACCGCTGACGATGTTGTCGATGCGGCCGGCGAAGATGTCGAAGGTGAATCGGGTATCCGTTCCCGCAGACCGGCTTCCCGCAGGGTGGCGAGCAGTCTGCAGATGAGTCCTTCCGAGTGTGGTAGCGGTTCAGTTTTGTGGGTCGTGGGTCAGCCTGACACCCAAACTAGCTGCCAAGATCTGGAGCGGCACCGCGTAGAAGTCACAGATCACCAACGGCTCTGGGGGACCAGCGGTGACGTTCGAGTCGATGGCTATATGTCTTCCGATGGAATTGTTATGTCGTCCCACGAGCCTGCGTCGTCGTCCTCTTCGTCGTCGGCGCTGGGGGCATCATCAAACTTGCTGGTGCTCCAGATGAGGATGCCGTCATCATTGCCGGGCGGATAGTACAGTCCCACGTCATACTCGATGTCTGGGGCGTAGCCAGGTGGAAACATCCCTTGCGAGTAGAGATACTTCTCGAATCCTTGCGGGGTGTTGTCCTCACCCCACTTCTCGATCAGCTCTTCGTTGAGGTCTGGATCGTCGGTCACGCGGTCAATCTGGACGTTGTTACTCACTTGATGGCCCTTCCGGTTCCTTCGTGCATCGTCATTCGTTTGGAGTCGTCTCCCAGAATCGAGTGCACGTACAGGGTGTACCCGACCGGTAGGACGTGTTGCAGGTAGGGCCGGCCGAAAACCACCGACAGCAAGACCTCAGCCTGCGGCCACCTCTACGACTCACACGGTCGACAGGCCGATGCCGGAACACCGCGCCTAGCCACAGCCCCTCCCGAACCGGATGAGGGGCGGCGATTGTACGGCGCTTCGCGCCGTTGGCTGCCCCGTAGATTCCGGCCCGGGAGGGGACGGGCCGGAATCCTCTTATCTGCTGTTGCTGCGTCCCCGCTCTCCACGCGGTAGCGCTCCATGAAGGGATCCATCATGTCTCACCCGTGGGAATCAAGGCCTGAATACCTTGTCGACGTGCCGCGCATGTACGTCGATGCGTCCGGTGCCGATGAGAAAGACGTCACGATTGAGATTGCCGCAGTCGGTGGTGGAACGGTCGGTGAGTCCTACGCGTTCAATAAGTGGTTT